>JBAZTQ010000160.1:0-5371 GCA_041661845.1 Kiritimatiellales bacterium
AGGCTTTGTTCTGGCAGCCGTGTTGCTGCTGCTGCTGATCGGGTCGCTGGTGGCCGGGGCGTTTATGATTTCAGCCCGGCAGACCTTGCGCACCGTTGAGCGCTGGGAGAATTATGATAACTGTCTGTTGGCGGCGAAGACGGCCATGGAAAAGAGAAAATGGACGCTGTTCAACGCTTATAACGCGAGTTCAAGCGGTGGTCTGGAGTTTAACTGGACCAACGCCTATTGGATTCAAAACAACGCGAGTTCCTATGGAACGAACGGCGTGTTGAGCACCCTTGCGACCGAGGCGGACGACTTTCCGTATTCTTCTGCTCAAATTACTGTGACGGTAACCAATGGCAACGTTCAGGGCGATTACGAGGGCGGGTATGTCTACGTTACCAATCAGTATACAGCCACTTTCGGCGGGGTAACACGAAGGTTTGAAGATGTTGTGAAATACGTCCTCAGTAAAACTGCGGTTTTTGAAAACAGTTATTTCATCAACAATTACGGCTGGTTTGAGAATGTTGATATGGTTGTGAACGGGGATATCCGTTCGAATTTTAATATAAAATTCAACGCAGCGTCACTGGTGCTGAACGGAAATGCGGAGGCGGGCTGGACAAATATAGTGAACAGAACCCCTGTAAAGTGGACGTATGATAAGTACAAGAGCGACACCAATCATGCCTATTTCCGCCCAGGTTCCAATTATGATCTGATTTTGGGTTCTACCAATGTGTTTTCAAACGGATACAATCCGGTCACGTACCGGTCCAATAATGTGAAGCAATTGACAATGCCCTATATCGGGAATCTGGAAGCTTTCAGAAAATATGCTCAGGACAACCATGGGACGATTTCCAATAATTTAGGGTGCGTTGTCGATGCGGTATACAGCGGAACAGGGCCCAGCGGATATTCCAATTTTGTGGACAGGTTAGATCCATGGGGTTACGAGAATGCCGCGGACAGAGGAAGTATTGTTCTTAGAGGAACGCCAGATAATCCCATTCGAATCAACGGACCGGTCGTTATAGACAAGGATGTAATTATCACCGGCTTTTATACGGGAAGCGGCACCATTTATGCCGGGCGTAACATCCACATTATCGGCGATCTCAAGGCGCTCGACCCGCCGGTCTGGAAACATCCGGATACCGCACCCAACTTCACCAACGTGACACTGCCGAACAATCTGGAGAAAGACTATATGGGGCTGTGCGCCAAGGGATCTATTGTGCTGGGCGATTACAACGATTCCGATTTTATTAGCAGTATCGCAGGTTATCTTCACCCGCCTTTTACCGACAAATATCAGGTGTCGGCGACCGATTCAGATATCGGCTATGTCAGCTTTCAATCCGGCGGAACCAATTATTTTAATGGAAACTACACCAATTACTACGGGATACAGGCCGTTGGGAAATCAGGAACCAACACGACGGCGCTCAAATATTATGAATCCAGTATCTCAGATACAAATCTGACAACGTTGTCGCCGCAGAAGTATCTCATGCAAATTGATGCCGTGCTCTACGATAACCATTTGATAGCCGGCAAGCTGGGTGCGTCCGGTAAGAACGCTTTGATCAATGGCTGTGTTATCTGTCGCGACGAGGCGCTGTCATTGGGCGGACGGTTGTATATTAACTGGGATGCCAGACTGGCTCTGCCAAGAGATTTCAAAGCGTACCTTCCTATGAAGTTGACGCAGGCGGAAACAATTCTCAGGCGGGAGCTTCCGGTACCATGAAGAATGTTTGTTTGTTAGTGTTCGGAGCTGTTGTTCTATGGACGTTGCCTTCGATGGCTTTTCTGCCGCCTGACGCCAAATTCCGGCAGATAGAATATGTTCAGCAGCGGGTGCGCATGCGGGCCGAATATGAACAGCAGCAGAAAGATAACGGGAAAGCCATAGTTGCCCGGAGCATTCAGACGAAAAATGCGATGCAAACACCGCCGTGGATGCGTGCCGGTGAAACAAAAATGCAAAGCGGCGTTGCGGTGAAATCTTCTGTTCCTGCTGAAGTCAGTCAACCGCAAACCGGTGCGGGTGCGGAATACGTTCAGCCGCAGAAGGAATCAAAACAAACCGTGGTTCCCGGCAGCACCCGGATGAATGCCGTCATACAAAAACCGCCGAGGATGCGTTCCGCCGAAAACAAAATGCAGAGCGTTGCGGTTGCAGAGCCTTTACCTGCGGATGAAAGAGTATCTAAAATAAATCATCGCTTTTTGATGTCCGGCGTGCTTTTAATATTTCTCGGTGTTGCCGCCGGTTGGATTCGGTATAAGACGCGGGAACTCGACAAATAAAGTTTTTATATCATGGCATTAAAGTTGAAAGCATCGATCGGTAAAGAGCAGGGCAGACGTCGTTTGGCGAATCTGCTGGCGCTTGATTTCGCCACCAGCGGTGTCAAAGCCGTCCGCCTGAAAAAGACCAAAGACCGTATTACACTGGCCGCAGCCGATATCCTGCCGTTTCCCGGCCTTGATTCCGACGAACGGCCTGTACTGTCTAAGCCGCTGTCCGCTTATTACACCGCGCTGTGCGCCACTATGGATAACGCGATTCTTCGTGTTTTCTCACAGACGCTTCCGGAGGATGAAGATATCGAAGCGCTGGTGCGCGAGAATCTCAGCGCGGCTGCGGATTACCGTGTCGGCGGACTGGTGCTTTCCCGCGCCCGCGGCAAGCGCGACAGCACCGTGCTGGGCGTCGCAGTACCCGAAAAAACGGTTCAGCATTATCTTTCGCTCTTCTCCGGCGGTGCACCTGCGCCGCGCTCGCTTGAGATTTCCGGCATGGCGGCTTTTTCCGCTTTTTTATTTAATTGCGGCGCGCAGACTGAAGATCAGGCCGTTTGCCTTATTGAAACCGGAGCCCGCCACACCTATGCTGCTTTTCTGCACCGTAACCAGCTTCAGCTTGTTAATCGCTTTGACGTGGGTGGTGACGCATTGCAACGGCAGGTTCAAATGGCACTGAGTGTGGATGTGGAAATGGCCGGCACCATTCTTTCCGGCGGTTCCATTGATGTTTCTTCGCCGGTTCGTCAGGTGCTCAATCCTTTCGCCAGACAGCTTTCAATCTATCGCGAGTTTGTTGAGCGACAGACCAAAAGCTCTCTTTCCGCCGTTTATATTTCCGGCGGACAGGCGGCATCACCTTACTGGCAGTCGACGGTCAAGGAAGTTCTTGGTTTTGTTCCGCAGGTCTGGGATCCGTTTGAAAAAATAGAAATTCCGCCCGGAACGTTTCCGGAAGCCTTGAAAGGGCAGGAATCCCGTTTTGCCGCCGCTGTTGGCGCGGCACTTGCAGGAATGGAGGTATTATGAGTTTTCAGGTTGACCTCCTAAAAAAAACCGAACGGCGCTATCAGGGCATCGTCAGCATGAAGGTGATGGCACTCAGTTCGGTCAGTGTGCTGGCGAGCGTCACCATTCTGGTTTTTTCGCTGGCCGGCATCTCTAAAATGACACTCGGCGCCAATCTGGACCGTGCCCGGAGGGAATTCAGCCGACTTGACTCGCAGGCTGCGGCTGTCCGCAACGATCAGGCCGCTATTGATGCCAACCGTAAGACATTGTCCGACCTCGAGAAATGGTCGCAAGGCGACCATTTCTCCATGTCCGTCATTTTGAGAGCCGTTCAGAGTGAAATTCCAGCACAAATGGCGCTTGAGAATCTATATGCCGGTCTGGAGCAGGAGGACAGCACCAAGCCTGTTTATTACACCCTCCGGCTCAGTGGCCGTGCATTGGGGGAGCTTACGGCGGTTGATGCCAAACGCCAGCTTAACTCCAGTGCTGAGTTGCGTCGTTTTTGCGGCGAAGCCAAGTTGGTTTCTTCACAGCGTGAAACGGGTGAAAGTTGGATATTTGCACTGGAAGGCCGCCGTTTAGCGGGAGGTGCCAATTGATGAACTGGGCCGCCCTTACTAAAAAACAACAGCAAATGGTTATTGTTACGGCTGTGCTGGCCGTGTTGCAGGTTCTTTTGATGGCCCACTTTCTTGGCTGGACCAAACCAGCTTCAGCACGCGGCGGTTCGGCAAAAAAAGAGCTGATCAAGCTGGAACAGCAGATAGATGATGCCAACAAAATTCTCAAACGTGAGGAAGCTATTCGTAGCGAACTCACTCAGAGCATCGAAAAACTGGAAGTGTTGTCGGCTCACACACCCACGTTATCTGATCGCTACGCATGGGCCTACGAATATGTTTCCCGCTGTGCCACACAGTCCCGGGTTGAGCTCGACAACCTCGAAGAGGTTGTACCGCCGGATGACAGTAAAAAAACCGCAACGGCCCAGCCTTATGAAATCAGTGTTTCCACCCGGTGCGGATATAACAGCCTCGTCGAATTTCTCCGGCGGCTCGAAAAAGACAACCCGTTGCTGCGGATCAAAGAAGTGACGGTTTCGGCTCTGCCCAGCCAGCCGCTGTCCAATCAGGTTCACATCATTATGCAGTGGCCGACCTCGATGAAAATAGAAAAAGGGGTTCAATGAACAGCCGTTTCTTGTTTTTTTTATCGCAATGTGCAGTCCTGACGGCACTGGTCGGCTTTTCCCCTGCAGTGTTCGCGCAGGACGATCTTTTCATCACCGTCAGTTCTCCGTCCGGGAAGGTGGCTTCGGCGGTCGCAACGGTTTTGCCGCCTGCCGCTGCACAACCTGCGACAAATTCAGTGTCTTTATCCGCCGTTAAACCGGCGCTGCCGGTTGTGCAGCCGGCGCTGCCAGCAGTTTCGAAAAAGGAATCTGCCGGAGAACAGGTACAGGAATTGCTTAGAGATCCGTTCTGGCCGGTTGGGTTTTTTCCTGAAAATTGGCAGAAGAAAACATCTGTTCAGGGCGAACCGGATTTAGACTCGTCGGGCTGGAAATCGGCCGCCGGTAAAATCAAGATCAGCGGAACCAGTAAGCTGGGAGGCAGGACGGCGGCGATTGTTGGCGGAGAATTGAAGAGTACGGGCGATCATGTCGAAGTGTTTTCCGAAGGGAAAACCTATCAGTGGGAGATTGTCGGAATCGATGCTGATGGACGGGTTCAATTGAAAAAAACAGGAATCAGATAAAAAGCAGGAGCTGAGCAATGAGAGTAAAAAGAGTGGTAATTTCCATCATACTGTTCGCGGCCGCCGTGATTTATGCCCAGGACGTGGCCGAAATATTCAATGAACTCAAAACCAAAACGGTATCGGCACCTATGCCGGCTGAACCGGTGCAGGAACCTGCTGCAGGAATTACAGTTTCAACACCGATACCGGCTGAAACGAAGACCGCTTCGGAAACAACAGCGGTATCGGTGCCCGTCGCAGCGGAACCGGCTCCTGCGGTTGTAGAAGCCGCCGCCAACATTGCCGCAACAGG
>JBAZTQ010000161.1:0-5326 GCA_041661845.1 Kiritimatiellales bacterium
TTTTCTGATGAAGGTACTGGTGATTAGAAACGGCTCTCATTTCACTCCGTTCTCTTCTGCAAAACGTCCCGCCCGGAGCTTATCCAAGAAACCAAACCATCCATAAAAATACACAAAAATATCCATATTTTGATTGATCCACCGCTTTTATGGATATATACGGATTGCTATATGGATACTCCAGAGTTCAAGTTGACGCAAATTGCCTTACAGCTGCTTGCCGGAATTGATGAGTTCAAGGGCCGGTGGCAGGCTCTGACTTCGCTGGCTCCGGAGCAGCTGACCGCCTTACGCAAGGTGGCTACGGTGGAGTCGATCGCATCATCCACCCGAATCGAAGGGGTGAAGCTTTCGGACCGGGAGGTGGAAGAGCTCCTTTCCGGGTTGCGGATTAACAGCCTGCGCTCCAGGGATGAGGAAGAAGTCGCGGGCTATGCCGATTGTATGGAGCTGGTTTTCCAGTCGTATGGAGAGATTCCTTTCGACGAAAATCACATCAAACAGCTTCATCAGGTTCTTCTGAAATACTCATCCAAAGACTCCCGGCACCGGGGCGAATATAAAAAGCTCAACAACCATGTTGAAGCGTTCGATCAGACAGGAAAAAGCGCAGGCATTATCTTCGAAACAGCATCCCCTTTTGACACCCCGCGCAAAATGGCCGAACTGACGGAATGGTTTTCTGCTGAATGGCGGGACAAGACAACCCATCCGTTACTGTTGATTGCCGTTTTTACCGTTCACTTTCTTGCCATTCATCCGTTTCAGGATGGCAACGGGCGGCTTTCCCGCATTCTGACCACTCTCCTGCTCCTGAAAGCCGGGTATGGATATGTTCCCTACAGCTCTCTCGAACGGGTGATTGAAGAAAACAAAGAGCAGTATTATCTAACCCTGCGCCGGACGCAAAAAACGATCTACAGCGACAACAGCACCCTCATGGAGTGGACTCTTTTCTTTCTCCGCTCCTTGAGCAGACAGATTGCCGCGCTGGAGAAAAAACTCGAAGGGGAAAGCCGCATAACACGGCTTGCACCGCTCTCTCAGACACTGCTGCTGGCCGTGCGGAATCGAGGTGCTCTGACCGTTCGGGATGCAGAGAGATTGACCGGCGCCAACCGCAACACCATCAAACAGCACCTTCGTCAACTGGTTCAGAAAGGAGTTCTGCGCCGGGAAGGCGTTGGTAAGGGCTCTTGGTATCGCCCCGCCTGATTGTTCTATGATCGCGCTCCGAACTGTTTCGGCGGCTTGGAAAATGTAGACACGGTGTCCTCACCGCGTTCAGACTGTTGAAAAACCCCGTCATTTCCGGCGGGGTTCATTTTTGCCGGGGTTAACAGAAGGCCGCCAACGGCGCGAAGGCCGGATTCCGGTTCCGTTCGCCGTTTCTAAAAAACCGGCTCAGATACGCGCAGATTGCGCTGAACAGCGGCTTAAGGGACGTCAGCGGGCAATAGTCTGTGCTGCCGCTGCGCGACAGCCTCTTTCGCCGGCATCTCGGGTTGGCTGAAAGCATTTTCGGGGCCGCGTTCGAGCACACAATCAGTGATTCCGTCGTATTCCTTCGCGCGCCAGCCGCCTTCCGCCTTGCGTTTCCGGTGCCGATTGGGAATCATCCCCGCCTTGCAACGCAGGGTTCCGTCCAAACATGGGCAGATTAGGAAATGGTCTATGATCCCACTGAACAATAAATTCCTGAGTGCCGCGCTGATGTTGTCGCTGGCGCAAACAACGGTGATGGCGGCGGATCGCATGGCCGAACCGAAGCTTGCGGAAGTGCAGGCGGTGAAGGAATACATTCGTGCCGGGTGGGCCGACACGATCCGCTCGACCGTCCGGCAGCAACTGCCTAAAGAAATGGCGCTGCCCAAGCCGTTCACGGTTCCCACGCAGGACGGAACCTTCCGCCGGTTTTTTTATTGGGACACGTATTTTACAAGCCTTGGATTGGTGCGCGACGGCGAGATACAGGTGGCGTGCAACAACGCCGAAAATATGGTTTACCTCATCGAGAAGCTCGGCTTCGTCCCGAACTCCAACACGGAAGGGCGGGATTATCGCAGTCAGCCGCCGGTGACGGCGTTGCAGGTGGAATTATGTCTGCCGTATCAGACCAACCGCGAATGGCGGGTGCGCGCCTACAACGCGCTGGAGCAGGAATATGCGTTCTGGATGACGTTCCGCGCTTTTCCTGACGGGCTCAATCATTACGGCAACCACGCGATGCCGAATCAGCTGAAGAGCTTCGGCAAATCCGTCGCGGCTCGCCTGCCCACCATGCCGGAAGAACCGGTCGCCCGGGGTTTGTTCGTGAACCATGCCATCGCCATGGCCGAAAGTGGCTGGGATTTCACGCCGCGCTGGGAGGATCGCTGTCCGGAATTTGCATCGGTGGATCTGAACAGTCTGCTGTTCGTCACCGAACGTGTGGCGGGGGATCTGGCCAAAGAACTGGACAACGGGCAGGAAGCGAAGTGGCGCGAACGGATGAACCGCCGCCGCGAAACCATGTACCGCCTCATGTGGAACGGCAAACAGGGAATTTTTCAGGACTATGATGAAGCCAACGGACGCGTATCCTCTTTCATCAGCGCCGCGAGTTTTTTCCCGCTGTTCTGCGGCGCAGCCGGTACCGGCGAGTCGCAGCGCAGCGCCAAAATTCTTCTCGCGGTTCTCGAAACGCCGTACGGTCTCGACACGGCGGTCGCCGGACCGCGCCGCCAGACGTATCAGTGGGACAACCCGAATATGTGGCCGCCGCTGCAGTGGGTGGCGGTGCAGGGACTGCTTTCCAGCGGTCAGCGGGAAGCCGCCGTCCGGCTGGCCCGGAAATATGTGGCGACGGTGACGCGCAATTTCAAAACCAGCGGGCAGCTGTGGGAAAAATACAACGCCGTCACCGGCACCATTGAAGTCAGCGATGAATACGAAATGCCTGCGATGATGGGCTGGACGGCCGGCGTATTTCTGGCCTGCTGCGAAGTGGCCGGCTATTGACCGGCGGACACTTCCAACATTGAGTTTTTGATCCGGTTCAGGCATCCTTTTCCCATGAATTCTGCTTCCCCGCATGTCGCGACGTACCTGCTCGGCAAGACCCGGCTGGTGTTCGGAACCGGCCGCGCGCCCCGCCGGCCCGGCGACGCGAAAAGTATCCACCGCATGCGCGTTGCCTCGCGGCGGCTGCGCGTGGGGTTCCGGTTCTTCGGCGCGTTGTTTCCGGACGGCGAGCTGCGGGAGATCCTCCTGCAATTACAGCGCGTCACGCAGGCGCTGGGCGATGTACGAACCCTTGATGTAAACGCCCGCCTTCTCCGTCAAACAAAACGCGCCGACGCCCTTACGCTGATCCCGACACTGCTCGCCGAGCGTACCGCGCGGGCGGACAATGCGGGAGTTTTGCTGGAGGCATTGCGAGCGGATCAATTTCCGGCCCGTGTTCGAACGCTGATTCGCGATCAGCGCCGGCCATTGAGTGATGCGCAGCTCCATGATGCCGCTGCCGACCGGCTTTGCGCTCTGCACGGCACCGTTCGCAAGCGGTTTGACCGATACCGCGCGAACGGCAGCCCGAGGGCTTTTCATCGGTTGCGGATTGCCGCCAAAAAATACCGGTACGCGCTCGAAGCGAGTCAGGCGGTATTCCCGGAGAGCGCCACGGAACGGATCGCGGAGGTTGCAAAGATGCAGGATCTGTTGGGCCGCTGCCACGATCTGGAGGCGGTCATGGATTGGCTTTCCGGGGTGCGCGGCAAAAAACCGGCGCAACACGCCGCGACGTTGCTGGATGTTTTTGCTGAAAAGTACGAACGCCGCCGCGCAGACGCGGAAAAGTTTCTGAAAACCAGCCGTCAGTTCTTAAAAGGTGCGGCGCGGTCGAAATCTGGCAGGTAGGTTTTCTGGCTTTCCAAGGTTTGGATGAAGGCGTTTTCGAGACCGAGTTCGAGCGCGCAGTCGGTGATTTCGTCGTATTCCTCCGCCGTCAGCGAACGGTTCAGTTCCGGAATTCCGCACGCTTTGTACTGCGGCGAATACTGCGACATGATGCTGACGGAAATCTCCGGCGACAGTTCCGCCAGAAACCGCAGGCAGGCTTTGCTGTTTTCGAGCCGGCCCGGCAGTACGAGGTGGCGGACGAGCAGTCCGCGCACGGCGACGCCGTCATCGTCCAGTTCCAGCAGGCCGACCTGATCGAGCATTTCGCGAAGAACGCCGGGAATGACGTCGGCGTAATCGTCCGCCGCCGAAAAATTGCGGCTCAGCGCGTTGTCCATATATTTAATGTCCGGCAGGTAAATATCGACCAGTCCGCGGATTTGCCGGAGCGCGGCGACGGAGTCGTAGCCGTTGGAGTTGTAGACGACCGGAACGGTAAGTCCTTTTTCGCGGGCGGCTTGAATAGCGGCGGCCATTTGGAAAATCATGTGCGACGGCGAGACGAAGTTAATGTTGTGCGCACCTTCGGCCTGAAGCCGGAGCATTTCGTCCGCCAGTTCCGCACCGGAGAGCTTCCAAACTTTTGAACCTTCAAACTCCTGACTGATCTGCCAGTTCTGGCAGAAGAGGCAGCGCAGATTGCATCCGGCGAAAAAGACGGTACCGGAGCCGCGCGTTCCGGAGATCGGCGGCTCTTCGCCGAAGTGCAGTCCGGCGTGCGAAAGCAGGATGTCTCCGGCGACTTTGCAGAAGCCGGTTTTACCCGCCAGCCGGTTCACACCGCACCGGCGCGGACAGCATTCGCACCGGTTCAGCTGTTCTGAAAAGGTCTGTTTCACGGTCGCCGTTATAGGAAAGAACGGCTTCGGGCGCAACCGGCGGCTTCTTTTTTTCGTGTCATACGGGGGTTCGATGCGTATTCTCCCGCCGATGATCACGATTATTCCGGCAATTGATTTGAAGGGCGGCAAGTGCGTACGCCTGCGGCAGGGTCTGGCGAACGAGGCGACGGTTTATTCCGATTCTCCGGTCGAAATGGCCAAACACTGGGTGAGAGCGGGCGGCGAATTTTTGCATGTGGTGGATCTCGACGGCGCATTCGAGGGGCATCCGGTTCATACGGAAGTTCTGCGCGAAATCTGCGCCGCGATTAAGATCCCGGTTGAAATCGGCGGCGGAATCCGCACCGATGAAGATATTGAAAAACTGCTGGCAACCGGCGTAACCCGTGTAATTCTGGGAACCCGCGCCTGCGAACATCCTGAAGAACTGGCCCGGCTGGTGCAAAAGTTCGGCGGCGGGCGGATCGCGGTCGGCATTGATGCGCGCGGCGGCAAGGTTCAGACCAAGGGTTGGGTGGAAACGACACACATTGAAGCAGTCGATC
>JBAZTQ010000162.1:0-5309 GCA_041661845.1 Kiritimatiellales bacterium
GGGAGTTTTTGGATTGCCCGGTCAAAGAGCCGGGCTGTTATGTACGTTCATGGCAGATCTGGCGGGCGGGCGGCAATACACTTTTGATCTCGTGCGCAATCAAGGGATATTCTCTTTTCAACCCACCCAGGATTCGGCTGCGGGAGTAATGCAGATCCATCTGCCGGTCTGCATACTTCCAGTCATTGATGTCACCGGCGGCAAGGGAATAAATCTCAATAAGTATGCCGATGCGTACAAACTGCCCAAGGTCAAAACCGGATCGTATTTTCCAGCCAACTGGGCATCTGAAGAAATGATCGCATGGAATTATACGAAACCTTTCTATGGCGGAGAAAATGCAGATACTACGGCAATTTATGAATCAGCAAAACGGGGAGTTGTTGCAACTCCAATGCTGTCGAGCGGCAAACAACCTGCGTACTACATGCTTATAGCAGTAAAGCAATTTGAAGATTTCTTCCGCGTCGTCTGGCTCGCGGAAAGTACAGTTGAGTGCTACGTGATCCGATCAGCGGACGGCAAGGTGGTTTATCAAGGAACGGGGCATGGCACAGGGCGGGGCCGGACTCTGGATGTCGACAAAAAGGCGCTGATTTCCGCGCATCCCGCGTATTCCAACATGGATGGTGATGCTTGGCAGCAAGCGATTTACTCGGCAACCATCAACGCGCTTAAGGACATGCCCGTCTTGACGCCATAAAATCTGGAAACCCCCATGAAACACCTATTCTGCAAGTTGATTATCCTGTGCATTGCCACTCTGTTCACTTCAGGTTGCGCCAGCATCATGCACGGATCGCATCAAAAAATTCCGGTGCAATCCGTTCCGCCCGGGGCGACAGTGAAAACTGACGGGGCAACGTTACAAACTCCCTGTTCGGTGGAATTGGGTCGGAAAAAGATACCAACCCTTCTGATCTCCAAAGACGGGTACCAGACAGAAAAAGTGATTTTGACACGAAGATACAGCGGGTGGTGGTGGGGAAATCTGCCGCTCGGTTTGATTCTGTTCTCTCCGATCGGGCTGGCTGTTGATGAGGTCGGTACCGGCGCGGCTTTTGTGCTGGAGCCGGAACAGATCAGCGTAAAACTGGAGCCATTACAACCAGGCGAAACTATGGCGCAAGTAATCGCAACTGGGCCTCACCCATTGCCCTGCATTGCAAAGCCCGACCTCTTTCGCCCCATGAACAACACAAACCGTGTCAGGATTTGCGTTTTACGTCCGGGCATTATCGGCAGTGACGTGATGAAAATGCTGGTGATTGACGGAAAAAAAGACCCAATAGGACGAACGTCAGCCAAAACCTTTCTGTGTTGGGAGAGAAATCCGGGGCCGGTGAGCGTTACTACAACGGAAGGTGACCTTCGGCATACAGTGAATCTTCAAACAATCGGGGGACACACTTATTTCCTGCTGGAAAAAATGGCATTTGGGCGGGCATCAGTCAGTCTGGATCCGGTTAGCGAAACACAAGCGCAGCAACTTCTCGAAAAATGCAATTCTATCGCTCCCGGTGATTACATACCGGTGCAATAAACCGAACAGGGATATACCGATGCGAAGGGAACAAATAACCAAAAGTGCTGCAGGATGCATTCTGGTCTTTATGCTTTGCGGCTGCGGAACAATGATTCATGGCGGCAAACAGAATATCCAAATCCAATCGGAACCCGGAGGGGCAATCGTCCGAACGAAGGATACTTTTGCGATGACACCTGGCTGTCTGGAGATAGACCGCCGAGCAGATCACCTTCTGACTATTTCCAAAGAGGGCTTTGAGCCCTGTGAAGTTGAAATCAATCGCCGCACCAGTTCATGGCTTTGGGGCAATATACTTCTACTGCCTTTTGCACCTCTTGGAGTAATCGTCGATTACTATACAGGGGGCTATTATGAGTTGGAGCCTTCATCGGTTTACGTGAAACTCAACCCAGACAAGAGATTTCGATGACCAAGTGATAAACCTGTCGATTAAAAATAAGGAGAATACTGATGACAATGGCATCTTCCGCAGATTCACCGGTGCAAACCTGCGATACAACAACAGGACTCTCACGACGAAACTACTGGATCATTATTGTCGCCCTTATGATCCTGAGGATCCCCGCAGAACTGATCGGCAGCTGGCTCGGCATTTTTATTGGCTTGGCGGCTATGGTTGCAATTGCGCTCAGAGTTAAAAACATCGGGTACAGCGTATGGTGGACACTTTTAACATTACTGCTCCCGTGGACGTTTCTGGTCGGGCTTGCTTGCGGTGTTTGTCCATCTGGTTTTTCAAGATCACGCACTCTTGATAAAACTGGCGTTAAAATTGGATGGGGTCTCATCGGCATAACAGCACTGGCCTATGCAGTTTTTCTAATCTGGATTGCCATCGGTTCAAAACGATGAAAAACAAACAGCATCTGTACTCACGGATTGCAGTAAGAACCAAACAGGCAAGCGGCCTGACTACGCGTTCCCCTTTGTCAATTTTCGGCCCGCATAAATAAAAGCTGCACTGACAAGAAATGCAGGCAGAGGTAATTGGTTGTGATTAAGCGCCCGAGGCAGATCAATAATAGCGTATGAGACCAAAATCACGCCAAGCGAGAACAACACCCATCCTGCGATACGTTTCATAGAAGCCCCTTTCGATGCGGGCAACGTACAAACTCAGAAGTAGTTTCTCAAGGAAACAAACGAAAAATGGTCAGCCAATGAATTTTAGAATTTATTGGTTCTCTTTCGCCCGGCTTCCTTCCCCCTCATCATACAACCTCATCGCCCGGCTCATCGCCGTGACCCGGTTTCCGCAACTCCTCGCCTTTCATAAAAGCCAGCGCGCCGGTCGGGCAGGCCGCGACGCATTCAGCGGCGGCGATCCGCTGGCTGTTCTGTCCGTAAAACGTACCGCCGGAACCGGGAACTATGTGAACGATTTTCATTTTCCAATCTTCATCCGAACAAACGGGCGGATCGCTCCGAAATCAAGGCCCGGTACCGGACTTTCATTTCGCCGGAGCAGAAGCCTCTCTCAATCAGCGCAAGTCCGGAATCCATGTCCGTGCTGATTCTTCGAAGACTGTTTTGAATCTGCCGCTCCGTCAACTGCAGCGCGGCACCGAATTTCAGAAAGTCTTCCGGTCTCAATTTTCGTTTTTTCCCGTTCAGCGTCAGCGCCGTTTCTTCCGGATCTTCCGGCAGCAGCAGAACGGAGGGCAGCAGGTCGTAGGCCGGGGCCAGCCGGATTTCACGGCCCGGCGCATAAAGCAGTGAAAAGTTTTTCAGATGCATATCGGCATTGCCGGTCAGGAAGCAAAAGACGGTCAAATCAAACAGCCGCAGGGCTTCAAACAACGGATTGGAACAATAGCGCAGAACGGCCCGGCCGGCCTGCTCCATGGAGCTGCGGTATTTCTGCTCCGTCATCCGGTCGGTCAGCTGACACAGGTCTTCCATGTGCAGTTTGTTTCCATCGGGGCGATCCATGCGGCGGGTAATAAAAGCCCGCTGTCCGTCCTCCAGCGGAATCAGTCCGCATTCGGCGGTCTCGATTCCGAATTGTCGCGCCATGAGCATCGTCAAATGCTCCAGTTCAGACATTTCGGGATAGCGTGCAACCGGCGGCTTGAGAATATATCCGCCCGCGAGCCCGGCGAGAGTCAACCGTCCGCCCGCGGTCTTCCCTTTACGATCCAGATGCAGCGACAGTTTAGGCTGAACTCCCGGAACCGCGACATGCTGCCGGATCACTTGTTCCGCCAGTGAATTCAGCCCTTCCCAAGTGTACGGTAAAATCGGCTGTTCGTTCGTACCGAACAGCTTTTTGCAGCAGGCCGCATGGTACGCCGCGTCTCCTTCACGCAACGCATCCAGACAAATCGGGCAGTTTCTATCACTCATAATCAGTGCTCTCCGCCGGAACAACGCTGACCGCGCCGATGCAGTCACGGCAGCAGGCCAGCAATAATCCCATCCGATCCCGCGGATCCAGTTTCCAGGTTTTTTCTGCGAGATCCAGCAGCCAGCCCTCCGGAATCAGTCCATCGAAAAATGGAAACAGACGCTTGTCTTCATACGGATCATGCTGAAGAGGAAGCGACAGGCTGACCGGCATGGCACCGGCAGAAGACACGTACTCGGATAAATAAGAAAAACGATACCCCTGATCATGCTCTTCCAGAATCCCCGCCGGACGATTAAAGAGATAGATTTCAGCGCGCCTCATTGGTCAGCTCCAGTTGGAAGGGAACAGGTTCCATCCGCCGGCCAAACAGTGCTAAAACCTGATTCACTTTATCAAGCCGCAGAGACTCCTTGCCCTGCTCCAGATCGCGAATAAAACGAAGGCCGACTCCCGCCCGGTCTGCTAGATCGTGCTGCGTCAGTCTCAACTCCTTGCGCTTCCCTTTAACAAATTGAACCAGCGGTTTCATATTAGTCCCTGTCGGGTATATTAACTTTCTACCGGATTTATATTACACCCTTTCGGGTATATCAAATGCCAATTAACAATTTTTTATCCCCGAAAGGGTATATATATGTCCAATAATCCGCTCTTCACGGTATGCACCTATGTGGCTTAATTTCTATACGCAAGTGCGCCGGTCGGGCAGGCCGCGACGCATTCAGCGGCGGCGATTCGCAGTCCGTTCTGCAATGATTCGCCGAAGGGAACGGTGACTTGTGTATTAAAACCGCGGCCGGCAAAGGCCAGTCCAAGTTCTTCACCGGCGCGTTTGGTAATCCGCACGCACAGTCCGCACTTGACGCACTTGCCCGGCTCAAACACCACCGCTTCGTTATGTCCAATCAGCTGCACATGCTTGCGTTCATCAGCAGGAAATTCCCGCGGATCGGCCCCGTACTGCTCCGCATAGAGCCGCAGCTTGCAGCTTTCCGGCTTGCGGCAGTCACAATGCAGACACCGCGCGGCCTCGGCTTTTCCGTCTACCGGGCAGTTCTTCACCAACTCCTGCAGTTCACTGTCGCGCAGTTTTCCAATCTTTGAATCAAACCGTTCGGCGACCGCACCGGTGATTCCGTGCAAGCGCCGATCCAGCGCCCGAGCCGCCGCTTTACCGTTGGCGACCGCCTTAACAGCCAGCTTATGCTCTTCCGGCTCGACCACCGCAACAAAGCCATCCGCCGGCGCTGCTGTATTCAATTTAAAATCTATTCCGGCGGACTGAAGACTGCGGATCTCCGCATCGAGAACTTCCGGCGGCAGAGCGGTTTCCCCGCGAAGCGAACCGCCCGCCACCGGGCTTACATCAAAAACCGTGCAGTCATAACCCAGCAGCCGCAGGTTCCAGGC
>JBAZTQ010000163.1:0-5144 GCA_041661845.1 Kiritimatiellales bacterium
GTGCAAGCGGGGGAGCTGGTGACGGAGAAGGGGCTGCGAGTGCTAAAGAATGGGGCGCTTGCTGATCCGTCAACGGGAAGGTTTGTTACTACTCCCGGCGGTGGTAAGAAGGCGATAACCCCGGCGAATACCGGCGAGATGGCCAGACTTCGCGCAGAAAAGTATCGTCAAGCTGCCGCGGCCGGTCTCGCTCGCTCTGTTGGCGGCGCTGGCGGTAAACCTGTTGCGGCGTGGTCTCATATCGTAGAAAAACAGTCAGAACTCGCCGTGGATACCGAAAAAGGCCGCTCCAGCACGGAAGCGGCGCGATTTGTTGGCGCTGCGGTCGGCATCCTGGGCGCGGAGGCTCGAGCGGAGCGGGTGGAAGGTGCTACAGGTGGGGCGGGGCCGGTTCCGCTGGATACATTGCGGGCGTTACTGGACGATCTGCGGGTGGTGCAAGAGCTAAAATCACGGTTGGAAAGTCAAGTGGAATAGTATACTTTCGATAAGGGTAATTATCGAAAGTGGAAAGCGGGCTGGTGGCAGGTGGTAGGTGGCGGGCCTGGTGGCGGGCGGGCGTGAGTGTGATGGAAAATATGCGGGGGTTGTGTGATGGTGGTCGTCTCCCCCCTGGGCATGTTGGTTATGTTGTTTGTGTTGATTGTGTGGGTCCCGCCCCCCGCGAAAAAATATTTACATTTTCCACTTTTGGAGGTCAATGGCTCGAAAGTCGGTAAAGGTCTCCCCTCCCCCACCGGGATTGTTGGAGATGGGGCAGGAGGAGCGGATAGAGGCGCTCAAGAAGCGCACGCTGCCGGAGATAAATGCGACAAAGCAGGCGATCCTCGGGATATTGGCTCAGAATGACGATAGCCCGAAGGGATTTGCCGCGTTCTACGAGCTGATTCACGGGAACGAACTGCCGAAGCATGCGATGGAGTGGATCGAGCATATCTACGGGGCGCATGATGAGGGGGTTGGAGCGTTACTGTGGGCGTTTCGGGGCAGTTGGAAGTCAACTACGATCTCGGTGACGTTCACAGCGTTCAGGATTGGGCATGAACCGGAGAAAGCGAACCTGATAATCAGCGCCAATGACGATAGTGCGACCAAAGTAACGGCTGCGATAGCCAAAATGATCGAGTTCAACGACGGTTGGAAGCTGGCTTTCCCCCATGTGGTGCCGGACAAAGAGATGGGATGGGGTGCAGAGGGGTACTGCGTCAAGGATACGCGGATAAGGTATGAGGAATGGACGAAAAAGACCAGCGCAAGGATTGATCCAACGCTATTTGGGCTTGGGGTGGGGTCATCCAGGCTGATTGGTAAGCATCCGGGCGGCGTAATGCTGATGGATGACATCCACGACGACAAAAACAGTATATCCAACCTGGATCGGGAGCGAGTAGTGCGGGTGGTGAGCGAAACGGTGCTGCCGATGTCGGTAAAGGATGATAAAGACGGTGAAAAGCTGGTAACGTGGGAAGTTGTGGTAGGGACGCCGTGGGACGTGGACGATGCCTACCATTTTCTCAAGAATACCGGGCAGTTCAAGTTTATGAGCATGCCGGTGATGGTGAAAGCGGAGGAAGGCGAGGCCGGGGCGGTATATATTGACGGGCGCAACCGGGACGGCAACGTTTATGTGGATGTGGTCGGTTGGTGGCGGCTGAGGTGGCCGGAGAAGTTTGGCCCTAAAGCGATAATCAGGGAGCGCGCTACGGGTGCGCTGCGTGGTTTCTCAAGGATGTTCCTTCTGGACCTCAACGCCGCCAAAAAAGCGGGACTGAAATACTATATGTACCCGCATGAGCAGATTGATACGGCAAGATGGCCGATGTACGGCGGGGCTGACCTGGCGTTTGTGCTGCGTGCTACAGGAAGGCATGAGACAGGTAGAGACTTCTTTAGCCACAGCTACGGGGCTAAGAATCCATTAGGGAAGCTGATTGTAGTGGATGGGGTGATAGAGCAGTGTACCCAGGCGCAGGCTGAGGATCACTTGAAGAAGCCACAGGATATATTCCCGTTGTGGCGCTTTAGCGTACTGGAAGGGGATGGGATCGGTGAGACGTTCTTTACCTCCCTGGTGATGCGTAACCCGCAGCTTCGAGTGAGCATGATGAAAACGAAGGGCAAGGGGAAACGCTACCGGCAGGAACAAGAGATGGGGCCGTGGTTGGAGAACGGACAGGTAATGATATCGGATGCCGATACGCCCTATCTGAACGCGCTACGCAGGGCGCTGGACGACTTCCCCGATGGTAATAACGATATTAGAGACGGATTGTACTGGCTGTGCCGTGCTACGCCGGACGTACTGGTAGTGAAGCCGGACGAAGATCACCTGCCGCTTACGATGCAGAAGCGCAGGCGCAGGAACCCGATATTTAGTTTAGCAAAGGTGGGACGCAATGCCTGATA
Source organism: Kiritimatiellales bacterium (assembly GCA_041661845.1). Taxonomy (GTDB): domain Bacteria; phylum Verrucomicrobiota; class Kiritimatiellia; order Kiritimatiellales; family Tichowtungiaceae; genus Tichowtungia. The sequence continues at coordinate 2,407 of JBAZTQ010000163.1, forward strand.
ATTTGGACAAGTATCGAAAACTGGCCGAACGGATGATTGCCGCTGACAAGAATCGCAACCTGGCTTTCCAGGGCTACGAGGATATGTACCACTGTAAGGCCACTTTTCCGGCTGAACTCTTGGAGCTGCCCTGGTTTCGCGGGGTAATCTCCACCGACCCACACGATGCGATTGAAGGCGGTACGCGGATTATGACCTCCACCGAACCGCGCATTACCGTGATGCCGCTGGCTGAGGATATTGACAACAAAGAGGAAGCCAATAAGCGCGAGCGGATACTGGGCTGGCATTTGAAGAACGCCAACCGGCGCAGGTCGAATAAGGTTGAAGCGGATATTATGCGTTCTGCCCTGATGTACTCGGCGGTGGCGGCGAATGTGATTGACCTGGATTGGCAGGTAAAGAACGTAGAGGCGGCTGGCGGGGATGATAAACGCTGGAAAGCTATGCGCCGCATGGGTCGCTTCCAGGTGAATACCTATAACCCGAAGGATGTGCATGTGCAGCGGTCGGGGCAGATGGTCGAGCGAGTATTACTGTGCCAGAAGCGCAGCGCCCAGGAGATTGTGGATACCTACGGGAACGTGCCGGATGGGATAAAGAAACTGGCAGAAGTTGACGCCGCAGTTATTTTTTACGATTATTGGGATCTGTACGAGCATTGTACATGGTGCGAACCAGGCAGCACCTACGGGAACTCGGGCAGTGAAGGTTTTGTCATTCTCCCCCCCACCCCCCACGATATGCCCTTTATCCCCTGGGTTGCGCTCATGGGCGGTAGCACGCTTGAGGACAAAGAGGAGCATAAGTACCACCCGATGCTTTACTCTGTGTACCAGGCTGGCGATTGGCACACTCAGAACATTATCAAATCCCTGTACGTCAGTGAAGTAATCCGTAACGCTGGCACACCCCCGTATAAAGAGAGCGGCCCGAGCGAGGAAACAACCCAGGTGGATGCGGGCGGGGAGATCATGGTGGCGAAAGTTCCACCTGCCAACGACCTCCAACCGCTGCAACGCCCTACGATTGACACTTCTTTGCTGGCGCTGGATGATAGGCTGGCGAGTAAGACCGAGAAGTCCACCATGAGCCGGGTGCTACTCGGTGGTGATTTGCCTTCCGGTACCGCTTTCGAGACGCTGAACCTGATGACCCAGACCGCGCTAGGGGCATTGAAGCCTTCTAAGACCCTATCCGAGCAGGCATTGGCAGAGATATTGACCCTGATGCTGCTTTGGGCGCATTACACGAAGCAAGGACTGGAAGCCTACGGTATGGACAAGCGCAAGGATATTGGGGCGGTGTATAAGGTGGAGGCAGACGAGATTGACCCCGAAAGCCTGTATATCGAGGTCGAATTGAACACCGATGAACCTACCGACCGCCAACAGAGGGCTAACACCGCGGTACAACTGATGCAGATAGGCTATCCGAAGGAATATGCCCTGGAAGATATGGGCGTGGCTGACCCGCTCAAGGCAATCGAGCAGTCGTACTTTGAGAGATTGCTCGACCATGAGATTAATCTCAAGATGCAGCAGGATATTGCCGCCATGCAGATGCAGATGCAACAGGTACAGCAAGCCAGCCAGATGCAAATGCAGCAGCAACAGCAGGAACAGATGATGGCGGAGCAGCGGCAACAGGCGCAGGGTATCCCCGGTGGGGAGGGATTTAACCCAGCAATGGGCGGTCAGTCGCCTATCAACGTCAATTCAACCGTTCAGACCCGCGAGCGGGTGACGGGTGAGACCAGGGGTGGCGTACCCATAGCGGAGGGATTATGATAGACCAGCGACGATTGGACACGATTCTCTTGACCGCGAGGGCTAAAGCTGATGAAATCCTGGCGAATTATCATCTTTATATGTCTGGTGATAGGAGTGCTTACAATGGCGAAGATACAGGACGTGGGATCGACGCGGAACCCGAAGGACAACCCGAAGATGCTGGCGGAGAAGGTGAAGAACCGGGCGCGGAACTTGCCGGGGAAATATACGGTCAAGACGGGGGATAGTTGGGCGACGATTGCCCGCAAGATTTACGGCCCTGTCTTTCAGGATAACGTTCAGGCAGAACGTATGTCCGAGCAGCTTGCCCGCGCCAACCCGAAGGTGGGAGGTCTGCGCCCCGGCACGGTGGTAAGGATCGCCCGCCCGCGCCGCAATGCGTATGTATCGCAGGCTTTCCTCGGGGATGGAGCCGCACCCACGCCAACCGCGCCAGCCTACACCGGAGCCGCGCCTGCCGCCCCAACTGTGCAGGGCGTTGCGCCGACTGTCAACTACAACGCCGCATCTACGCAGGGCAGACCGTGGGCGCAAGGTGGGAATATGCCAGCAACCGCTCCGATACAGGGTTACACACTTGGAACGCAGCCAGCGCAAACCGGACCAAAGATAGGCGGATACACACTACCAACCTTGCCGGGATCGAATTGGGCGGCGGGTGTAATCAATACTGTGTTTGGTAGAAACCCAACTCCACAAGCTCAAACAGCAAACGTCCAGCCCGACCCCGTTTACCCGCGCACCTACCTGCCCGGTAAAGCCCCTACCCAACCTGTACAGGGATTGGGGTATGGCAATTTCAACCAACCTGTAACCGTTGAGCGCAACCGACCACAAGCCACCCCTACCCCTGTAAATCCCTATCGCCAACAGTTGATAGATCGCGGCAACGCAATGCCTGCTAATCAGGAAGTCGGCTTTACCAGCGTAGTAGATCAGGAACTC
>JBAZTQ010000164.1:0-5127 GCA_041661845.1 Kiritimatiellales bacterium
CACCCCAGTCACGGTTTTCTTCACCGTACGCGATCATCGTCGGATCGGTGTAGAAGCGGTGCAGCATCGCTTCGAAAATAGCGTCGCGATAGGTGTAGAGCCGGTTCGCGCCGATCGGTTTGCCGTCGGCATCGAAAGCATAGCGGGCTTTGCCGGCCAGTTTTTTGACGCGCGGATTTTCTTCGATCGTCATCAGCACATCGGGCTTGCGGTCGTCGAACTTCTCGACCTTGCCGTTGGAGTACATCACGCCTTCGATGAGGTTGATGTCGGTGTACGGCGAAACGGTTTTGTCGGTGGCCAGCTTGAGCGTCTTGGTGACTTTCGCCACGACCGTTGCTTTCAGCGCGGCGGCATCATCAGCGGTCAGCGCGCCGTTGCTGATAAGGTATTCGCCGAACTGCTTCACGCAGTCGTTGGCTTCCCACGCTTCGATCTCTTCCTTGGAGCGGTAGGAAGAAGCATCGGACGGCGAGTGGCCGGAAATGCGGTAAGTGACGACGTCGAGCAGCGCCGGGCCTTTGCCTTCGAGCAGAATTTTTTTCTGACGCTCGGTCGCATCGGCGACGGCCAGCGGATTGTAACCGTCCACGCGTTCGGCGTGCATCTGTTCCGGATTAATCCCGGCGCCGATGCGCGCGACCATGCCGTAGCCCATCGTTTCGCCGACGGTCTGTCCGCCCATGCCGTAATGGTTGTTCATGATGTTGAACAGCACCGGCGGCGCGCCGAAGCTCTTGTCCCACAGCGTACGGTACTGGTCCATCGCGGCCATCCAGAAACCTTCCCAGACCGGGCCGCAGCCAAGCGAAGCGTCGCCGATGTTGGCGATGACGATGCCGGGCTTGCGGTTGATCAGCTTGAAGAGCGCCGAACCGACTGACACATCACCGGAGCCGCCGACCAGCGCGTTGTTCGGCATGGAGCCGAACGGAATAAAGAACGCGTGCATCGAACCGCCGAGGCCTTTGTTGAAGCCGTTCTGGCGGGCGAAAATTTCCGCCAGCGTGCCGTAGAGCACGAAATCTTCGGCGAGATCCTTGACGCTCTTATGCGAGCCGTCTTTCACCGGTTTGACCGTGGCGCCGCCGAAAAACTCGTCCATGATTTTGGTGAGCTGTGCATCGTCGAGCTGGTAAACCGCCGAGAGACACTTGGCGAGAATTTCACCGTGCGAGCGGTGCGAGCCGAAGATGTAGTCTTCGGTGGTGAGGTGAACAGCCTGACCGACGGCGGCGGCTTCCTGACCGATCGAAAGATGCGCCGGGCCGGGATGGTTGTATTCGATTCCCGAGTATGAGCCCTGCACCTTGATCTGGTTGAGCATGGTTTCGAATTCGCGGACGACCAGCATGTCGTAGTACATCTTTTTCAGACGCTCGACGCCGTACTTTTTCACTTCCTTCTTATAGTCCGGTTTGTACTGGTTGACCGGAATCGGCTTAAAGGTGATTTCGCCCGCTTTACGGACTTCTTTTGGACAAACATTCTGAATCTTAGGCATGGTTACTCCTTTAAATATCGAATATTGAACAGGGAATTTCGAATTACGAAGTCCGGGTCATATTCGTTTTTGCTGTTTTAATACTGGTTACAAAAATTGAAATCAGCTCATTGGTTTCATCAATCAACGGCTGAAGTTTTTCTCCGCTAAGCATTTCGGAACAAATGATGATCTTCAGACAGATGCAAGTCTCCCGAAGTTCCTTCAGACAGATTCTCATTTTATGAACAAAGTCCTTACGGGACTCAGCACCCTGGGCTTCCCCGTAATTCAAGGCCGGCGAAGTACCGCTGCGCGTCAGTTGTCCGGACAAATGCACTCCGGCCTGCGTATTCGGCAAGGAATTTGCAACCTTGATGCAACGTGCCGCAAAATCAATCAGCCGTTCTTCAAGGTCAAACTTTACACCCTTCGACATTCAATATTCCTTGTTCAATATTCTGCCTTTACAAAGCAAACATGGTATCGCGGATCACTTCGCCAATGGTCGGATGCGGGAAAACAATTTCGCGGATGTCCTTCACCCGCAGCTCGGCTTCGATCATCACCGCCACGCCGTAAATCATTTCGGAACAGCCCGCGCCCACCATGTGGACGCCGAGCAGCACGTCGGTGTCGGCGTCTTTGATGACTTTGACGGAGCCGGGGCCGCGCTTGCCGTTTTCGGCGAGGAAACGCCCGCTCATCGTCAGCGGCAGCGAAGCGGTTTTGACTTTGTGTCCGGCCGCCTGCGCCTGTTCTTCGGTATAACCGCAACCGGCCACTTCGGGCATGGAATAAACGGCCCACGGAATTGCGTTCATACGGAAACGGTCGCGCTGTCCGCAGATCGTGTTGAGCGCTACTTCGCCCATACGGGTCGCGGAGTGCGCCAGCTGCGATTTACCGGTCACGTCGCCGATCGCGTAAACGTTCGGCAGATTGGTGCGCTGCTGTTCGTCCACCTTGATGCCGCGACGGTCGAAGTCGAGCCCGGCTTCTTCGAAGCCCATGTTTCCAAGGTTCGGAACGCGGCCGACCGACATCAGTACGATGTCCGCCTGGATAGATTTTTCTTCGCCGGCTTTGGTCGTGTACTTAACGGTATGGCCGTCAATCGCCGTAACTTTGCAGCCGAGATTGAACTCCACTTTGCCTTTAAGCGCTTTGCGGAATTCCTTGGCCTGTTCGCGATCCATGAACGGAATAATTTCTTCAAGCATCTCGATGACGTCGACTTTGACGCCGAGACTGCTGAAGAAGCTGGCGAACTCTACACCGATCACGCCGCCGCCGATCACCGTCAGCGTTTTGGGCATTTCGGTAATATTCAGAATTTCCGTACTGGTCATCACATGCGGCTGTTTCGCGCCGGGAATCGGCGGAACAAACGGCGACGAACCGGTGGCGATCACCACGTTGGTGCCTTCATAAACTTTGTCGCCGACCTGCACCTTGCACGGGCCGAGGAATTTCGCGTTACCGGTCACCACGGTGACCTTGTTTTTCTTCATCATGAAGCCGATGCCGCCGCGCAGTGTTTCGATCACTTCTTTTTTCCAGGCCATCGCCTTGGTGATGTCGAATTTAACTTCGCCGGTGGTCACGCCGAATTCCGGTGCCTCTTTGGCGTGAACATAATGCTTGGCGGAGTTGAGCAGTGTCTTCGTAGGAATACAGCCGCAGTTTAAACAGACGCCGCCGAGATGTTCTTTCTCGATCAGCAGAACTTTCTTGCCGAGATGTCCGGCTCGTTCGGCCATGACGTAACCGCCGGGGCCCGCACCGATGATGATGATGTCAAATTCAGCTGACGCTGAAATTTCAGGAGTCAGGAGTCGGGGAGCAGGAGTCGGTTTTTTAACTTCAATCTTCGGAGCCGCAACAGGAGCACTGACTACTGTTACCTGACTGCTGACCCCTGATGTTGCCGGACGAAGGCCGGAAACATCCTCGCCTGCCGCGCCGATAGCGGCGATGACTTTTAGAACGGGCACATCCGCGCCCTCTGCATAAAAAACTCCGAGAACCGTTCCCGCCGCCGGGGCCGGAACTTCAAACGTCGCTTTGTCGGTTTCGACTTCGCACAGCGCCTGACCTGCGGCAACGGTATCGCCTTCTTTAACTTTCCAGCCGGCGATGATGCAGGACTCAACGGACTGACCCTGTCGCGGCATTAAAACTTCTGTAGCCATTCTGTTTCCCTTTCAGTTCAGTTCGTTAGCGGACCAGCAGCACATCAAATGCGGCCAGGTTCTGGCGCAACGCCACCATGAATTTAGCGGCCGGAGCGCCGTCCGCCGCGCAATGGTCAAACGTCAGCGAGAGACCGATGTGCGGAATAAATTCGACGCCGCCGTCTTTCTTCATAACCGGCTTCGGCTGAATTGAGCAGACGCCCAGAATACCGACTTCCGGCGCATTCAGTACCGGTGTGAAACTGTCGATGCCCATCGCGCCGAGGTTGGTGACGGTGAATGTTCCGCCCTTCAGTTCGTCCGGTTCGATCATGCCTTTGATACAAGCAGAGCCGAGCCGCTTGGCTTCGGCGGAAATCTGCTTGAGCGTCAGGCGGTTGGCGAAACGGATTACCGGAACCATCAGGCCGCGCGGTGTATCAACCGCAAAGCCGAGGTGTACGTCGCTGAACTGCACCATTTTGCTGACGAGCCAATGGGCGTTGAGTTCGGGGAAATCAAGCAGCGTGCGCGCCGTGGCGAACAGCACGACGTCGTTGAGCGTGATACCGTCCACGCCGGCGGATTCCGGAGCCGCTTTGCAGCGGGCGCGGAAGTCGAGCATAGTGCGGGCATCGGCCGAGCTGTTGAGCGTAAGCTGCGCGGTGTTCTGCAGCGACGCCAGCATGCGCCCGGCGACGACTTTGCGTACGCCTTTGACGGCGATCTCTTTGATCTCGCCGGGGAAGTCGAGCGCCTTGAGCGCGGCAGAAATGTCTTTCGGAGCCACTTCGGAAAGATCGGCCGCCAGTACGCGTCCGCCGATGCCGCTTCCAACGCTTGGAGCGACCAAACCGCCTGCGGCGGCTTTAGCTTTCGCAGCCGGTGAAAGAACCGCTTTGCCTTCCAGCGCGGCTTTAACATCACGTTCGATCACGCGGCCTTCGGGACCGGAACCGTTACCGGCGAGGCCGCTCAAATCCAAACCTTTCGCTTTTGCCAGATTCTTCGCTCTGGGCGAAACGCCCGCCTCACCGGAACGCTGAATATTGAATGTCGAACAAGGAGCCGCAGAAGTTTCTTTTTTCACTTCTTCCTTCGAAATTTTCTGTTCAATATTCTGCGGTTCTTCCGGCCGCAGGCCGGAAATGTCTTCGCCCGGCGCGCCGATGGCGGCGATGACTTTAAGAACCGGCACGTCAGCGCCGTCCGCATAAAAAATTCCGAGAACGGTTCCGGCCGCAAGCGCCGGGACTTCAAAGGTGGCTTTGTCGGTTTCGACTTCGCATAGCGCCTGACCTTCGGCCACCGTGTCGCCTTCTTTCACTTTCCAGCCGGTAATGATGCAGGATTCAACGGATTGACCCTGCCGGGGCATCAAAATTTCTGTTGCCATAAAATACGCTCCTTATAGTTCCGCTTTGTAAATACTCACACCTGCTTCGCGCAGATCCTTTTCAAATTCAG
>JBAZTQ010000165.1:0-5085 GCA_041661845.1 Kiritimatiellales bacterium
CCGTGCGGAGGCGAGGATCAAGGGCATCGCGGAGGGCGTCGCCGAGCAGGTTAAAGGCGAGGACGAGGCCGAAGATAGCCAGCGTGACGAAGGTCATTTCCCACCAGACGCCCTGCCAGAGCCGCATACGCGCGCTGTTGATCATAACGCCCCACGACGGCTCGCTAACGACGCCGATGCCGAGAAAGCTCATGAATACTTCCGTACTGACCGCCGCCGGGAAGCGCAGCGTGAAGGTGACGATGATGACGTGGAAGACATTCGGCAGGATGTGCCGGAAAAGGATACGCGGCCAGCTGAGGCCTAGTGCTTTCGCAGCCATGACGTAGGCCTGCTCTTTGTGCTTAATCACTTCGCCGCGGATCAGGCGGCAGAGTCCTACCCACGTCGTAAGGCCGATCCCGAGATAAATGCCGAGCAGCCCCTTCCCGACCACCATGGCGATAGCGAGAATGAAAAGGAGCCCCGGCATAGAAGCAACAGTGGAATAGAGCCAGACGACAAAGCTGTCCACCTTCCCCCCGAAGTACCCTGCCAGACAGCCGAAGAAGACGCCGATCGGAATGGCGATAAGCGCAGTGATGATGCCGACTTTATAGGCAATGCGCGTTCCCTGAATCAGCCGTTGCATCACGTCGCGGCCCAGTGCGTCGGTGCCCATCCAATGATTGAAAGACGGCGGCTGATAAGCCTGATTGAGGTCGGTTTTCTGATAAAAGGCCGTCTGATCTTTCGCCTGATAGTAGCGATAGACCGCTTCGCCGTAAATCGCCAGCGCCGTGTAGAAAATCACCACACCGAGACAGACCATCGCCAGACGGTTTTTCTTCAACCGCCGCCAGGCATCACTCCACAGACTGTTTCCTTTTTCGCTCATTTCAATTTTACCCGCGGATCAACCAGCGCGTAGCAGAGGTCGGTTAAGAGATTGGCTATGACAAACATTGTCGAGCCGACCAGCACGATGGCGCGGACAACATCCACGTCGGACGAATGGATGGCGTTGATGCCTAGGTAGCCGAGACCGGGAATGCCGAAAAAGCTCTCCAGCAGCAGATTGCCGGTATAGAGGAACGGAATGGCGATGACGGTGTTAGTGATGATCGGGATCATGGCGTTTTTCAGAACGTGTTTGAACAGCACGCCGCCGCGGCTGACGCCTTTAGCCATCGCAGTGCGAACATAGTCGCGATGCGCTTCGTCGAGCATGATGGTTCGATAGAAGCGCAGTTCCGCGCCGAGTCCGCTAAAGACGCCGATCAGCACCGGCAGCGCAAGGTAACGCGGATCTTCGAAACCCCAGACAGGAAACCAGCCAAGTTTGAAGCCGAGCAGATACTGCCCGCCGACAATCCAGACCAGATAATTGACACTCATCAGCGCGACGGAAAAGATGACAAAAAAGCGATCCACCCAGGTATCGCGCCAGAAAGCGCAGAAAAGTGAAAGCATAACGGACGTGATCAGGCCGATAAAGAAGATCGGGACGGCGAGCATCAGTGACGGGCCGATCCCGTCAAACAGGAGTTTAGAAACCCGCTGGTTGGTGCTGTGCGACACACCGAAATCGAGATGTGCGAGCCGGTTGAGATAGAACATAAACTGCGAATCGAACGGATTGTTCATCACGCGGCGCAGCTTGATAGAACGGATTTCAACCGGGGTATCGCCCGGCGCAATTTTTTCCAATGTTTGGAAACGATGCCGGATCTTTTTCCAATCATTGTAGGAAGTGCCGCTGATGCGTTTTTCAACTTCCAGTTCATACGCGCAGTCGGTACGCAGAGCGAATTTGAGCGGAAGCGCATATTCGCCGCCCGCGGCGAGAATGATCCTGCCGTTGGTCCACGTGACGCCTGTCATTCCCTGCCAGTCGCCAGCGGTGCGTTTGAAGTCTGAGTCGGCATACGCACGAGTCGTTGTGCGAAGACCGATGAAAAGCGGTTTATTGAAGCCGCGCTGTTCGTCGAACGCCTCCAGTGTGTCGGCCTTCGCATGCGGGCCAAGCACCTGTTGAGCCGGACTGCCGCCGACGATATTGAACAGCACAAACGTAATCAGGATGACGCCGAACACGGTCGGGATCATTTGTAGCATTCGTTTGGCGATATAGCGCAGCATCAGTCCCGACCTCCATGCTTCGCTTTCCACTCCGCCCACGCCGTATTGTCGACGCGACGATATTTAACCATGGTGTAGGGAAAATCATGCAGGCTGTAATTCTTGAGCCAGTCGTGGACGACAGCAAAGTCCATCGGTTGATACATAAAAATCCACGGACAGTCTTCAATGGTGATATCCGCCATCTGCTCGCACAGCCGGTCTTTCTCCGGACCGGGAAGCAGGGTACGCATCTGTTCGTAGAGTTTATCAAACTCCGGATTGGCGTAGTTGGCGTGGTTGGGGCCGGGCGAAGCGTTCGCGCTATAGAAGAGTTGCAGGAAGTTTTCGGCGTCAGGATAGTCGGCGACCCAGCCGAGTTCGAAGAGCTGGGCCTGGCGGCGATCCATCTTGTCGAGAAAAGCCGGCCAGTTATTGTAGCTGGCTTTCAGCACAACACCGACTTTGTCAAACATGCCCGCCATCAGGTCAACAACTTGCCGCACATCGGGCGTCGCGCCGCCGAGTTCAAGTGTCAGCTCAAGGCGGCGCCCGGTGGAGGGATTGATACCGTCAGGATACCCGGCTTCGGCGAGAAGCTGTTTGGATTTTTCGAGGTTGTAAGAATAGGCGGTCGGCTTTGGTTTAAAACCGGCGAGCGGGTCGGGAAGCGGGCCGTAAATGGGCGTGACGCGGCCGTTGTAATACTGAACCAGCAGCGCAGGATCGAACGCACAGCTGAGCGCCTGCCGCAGCTTTTTATTTTTCCCGACAACCGGGTCGTCCAGATTGAAACCGATGTAATAAAGATTGAGCGTCGGGCTGGAAAGCAGGCTCACGCCCTGCCCTTTGAGCTCCTCGACGAGGCCGCTTCCGGGCGTGATGACAGCGTCCCAGTTGTCGCGCGAGATACTGCTGTAGCTGAACTGTCCGGTGAGAAACATCATCCACGTCGTTGCGGCATCGTCTACGACATACTGAACGATGCGGTCAATGAACGGGATTTGCCTGCCGGCATCGTCGAGCAGTCCGGCGGCGCGGGCTTCAGCAGTTCCGGTGTTTGGATAGAGTTCAACACGGCCTGTCCCAGCCCATTTCGGGTTGCGGACAAATTCGATGCGGTAATTACTCTTCCACTTCGCGAGAATATACGGGCCGGTGCCGACGGGATGATTGACAAAATCATTGCCGTAAAACTCGACCGCTTCACGCGGCACGGCGAAAGCGTAGTGCATGGCAAGCACCCAGAGAAGCTGCGGGTATGGTTCTTTAAGCCGGATTTGCAAGGTATAGCGATCCGGTGCCCGCAACCCTTCAACCGGAACATTGTAATCGGTCGGCGTATCGCCCGACGACGCGGCGCGAAATTCATCAAGCCCGATAATGCGTCCGTTAAAAGCCCAGTAGCCGGAAGAGGCGTTTTTCGGATCGGCAATGCGCTTGATGGAATAGACAAAATCCGCTGCCATCAGTTCGCGCCCTTTGCCGCCGGGAAAGCAGGCATCGTCCTGGAAGAAAATACCTTTGCGAACGCGAAAAGTATAGGTGAGGCCGTCGGCGGAAACTTCCGGCATGGCCGCAGCCAGCATCGGCTGAACGCGATACGGACGGTCGAGGTAGGAGTACTCGAGAAGTCCTTCGTACATCCTGCCGATCATTGCAGAGGAAGCGACGTCACCGGATCGCGCCGGATCAAAGCCCTTGATGCGGGGAGTCTGCCCGTAGAGAACCTGCTCGCCTTCAAACCGCAGCGTATCAAGTTCGCGCCGCCCGCAGGCGGATAAAAATAAACAGAAGAATATCGAACAAGGAATAATGAATGACGAAGTGAACTTGCGCATAACTCTTACTTCATCATTCGGAGTTCCTTATTCGATATTGGATGTTCTGCCGTTACTCCGCAGGAACGACTGGCATTGCCGGAGCCGCTTGTTGCGGGGCTGCGGGCTGCTCCATCGGAATAGGCTGAACGACCTTGGCGCTGTCCATGAGCGACTCACTGGCGCTGCCGGCGAAAAGCATGCCGAGAACCAGCGTGTTTACCAGAAATACGACACCGATTCCGACAGTGGCTTTGGTGAGTACGTTACCGGCGCGCGCGCCGAAGAGTGAATCGCCGCCGCCTGAACCAAACGCAAGGCCGAGCCCCTCATTTTTTGATTTTTGCAGCAGAATCAGACCGATCAGCGCAAGGCTGCATGCGGCTTCGAGAATGATGAGCAGTGTACGAATAATGGCCATTTTTACCTCCAGAAGTTCCGAACTTTAGGCTTTAGGAGCGGAATTGCGAGTACAATTTCCGCTCCCGTCCGCTTACAGTCCTGCTTTGACGATATCGATGAAGGAACGGGCTTCGAGCGCCGCGCCGCCGATCAGGCCGCCGTCGATATCAGGCTGCGAAAGCAGTTCCTTGGCATTGGAAGCTTTCATGCTTCCGCCATACTGGATGCGCAGGCCTTTGGCGGCTTTTTCGCCGACCATGTCGCGGATGATGCCGCGGATGAAAGCATGTACTTCCTGAGCCTGTTCGCTGGTCGCCGTTTTGCCGGTGCCGATCGCCCAGACCGGCTCATAGGCCACGACTACATTCTCGAACTGTTCGGCGGTAATGTCGGCCAGACTGCCGCGCACCTGTGCTTCGACCACCTTTTCGGTGTTTCCGGCTTCGCGGTCGGCCAGCTTTTCGCCGACACAGACAATCGGACGAAGATTCGTTTCGAGCGCCTTTTTGACCTTCTTGTTCACCCAGAAGTCGGTTTCTTTGTAGTACTCGCGGCGCTCGCTGTGGCCAAGAATGACATACTTAACGAACAGCTCTTTGAGCATGGTGTGGGAAATTTCGCCGGTATAAGCCCCGTCGTTTTCCGAACTCATGTTTTGGCAACCCAGCTTGATCTGGCTGTCAGCCAGCACATCGCCGACGGACTTGAGTGCCGTGAACGGAGGACAAACCACCACTTCGACTTCGGTGCAACCGGCCAGCTC
>JBAZTQ010000166.1:0-5020 GCA_041661845.1 Kiritimatiellales bacterium
TTTCCTGCAGGATCAGGCGCTGGTGCGGATTCATCGACTCCGCTTCCCGTGGCGAAATATTGAAGAACATCGGGTCGAAGCAGTCCCGTCCCTCCAGAACCCCGCCCCATTTGCAATAACTTTTACCGGGCTGTTTTTCGGGACTGTAACGCTGCTCGCCCAAATAGTGCTCCGGCAGTTCGGTCACCGGATCGACACCTGAAATCATGTTCTGCCAAAACTCATCGACATTTTTCGCGCCGGGAAATTGGCCCGACATGCCGATCACGGCAATACCGCCCGTATCCTGCCGAGTCGGCCGCTGCCGGATTGACGGCTGCGGCGCAGGCTCCGGTTCAACCTTTTGCGTGAGCACACAGTGCAAAGCCGCCGCGGCTTGCGCCAGTACTGCCGCCGGTTTGCGTATTTCTGCAGGGCTGGCTTCAATACGGATACTGTGCCGGTTGTCTGCAATGATGTGTCCGGTCAGGCGTTCGACCGTCGCATAGTCGAACAGGATCGTGGTGTTCATCGACAGGGACAGGGCCTTGTTGAGCTGCTGGATAAAGCCGACCCCGAGTATCGAATCGATGCCGTAGTCCGAAAACGGCGCATCCGGCTCGATCATGTCCCGGCTTATGCTCAATGCTGACGCCAGACTATCCAGAATCAGGCTTTGCACCGCTTCGGCCACATCCTGCTTGTTTTCTGTTTCAGGCTGGACGACATCAACGGATTGCACTTCTGCCGCTACCGGTTCGGCAAGCGTTTCGGTCTGGCCGGGTTGTTTTTGAATCCGGCTTTGATCTGTGGCTTGCTGCCTAATCACGCCGTCGCTGTCCGCGACGATAATCTGCTGTCCCAGCGAATGATCCGCTTTGGCCGGAAACAGCACCGACCTGAACCCTTCCTGATGCAACAATGTCCGCCAGCTTTCAAGAAACAATCCTGGACTGCCGGGAATACGCAAATGCTCGTCCTCGGCCAGCGACCAGCCGTCGATCAGTCCGAACAATACGGATGCGAATACGGTCTTGTCGCTGATCTCGTTCAACACCAGAATGCCGTTGCCGCGCAATGTCGCCTTGGCGTTGCGCAAGGTATTGCGCATGCTTCGGGTCGCGTGCAGCACATTGGTCGCGATGGCTATATCGTAACTGCCGACGGCGATGTCCTGCTGGGCCAGCGGCTGCTCGATATTGCACAATTTGTAGGTCAGGTACGGATATTCCGTGCCGTAACGCAGTTTGGCATGATTAAAAAACGACCGGGACATATCGGTATAGCAATATTCAGCTATGTACTGCCGCAACGGATTCAGGTGCGGCAGTACCGTCGATGTGGTGCCGCCGGTTCCGGCGCCGATCTCTATAATCCGTATCCGGGCTGCCGGATCGTCGTTGATACGCTGCCTGATATAGGTCTCGGCCACCCCGGCCACAACGTCGTTGAAGTAATCGCAGACGCGGTTGTTTTTATACAGGCCTTCGATCTTGTCCATGGAACCGTTGGGAAACAGCACATCGGTTACCAGCGTTGTGCCGCGCAACACCTCCGGCAACTGGGTTAAACAGTCATCGACCAGCACCGCCAGCGTACGGGTTTCAGGCTGGTTCAGATAATGTTGCTTTTGCGTTTTCCAGTCCCGCCACACCTGTTGTTGCGACTCGCATCCGGCGCTTTCGTCCGGCACAAAGCAGCCGTCGTCGATACGCAGATAGCCCCGTTCCTGCAGGATGTTCAGGCTCTCCCTCCACCAGCGGTCATATTTATCGAGGATACCCGCCCGCTTGCGCATTGCCGCCGGATCGTCCCGATGGCCCGGCAGGAAAAGCCCCATGGCCTGCAATTGCACAAACAGCAGCTTTACGATCCAGTCGTTAAGCTGTCCGGTGCTCGAGTTTTCCTCCGGCGCGGCCTGTATCGGGCGATAGGCTTCGATGCTGTCCATACAGGAGGGGAACTTGTCGGTCGCACACGCCGTCCATTCATCGCTAGCGAAAGTTTCTATCAGCTCAGGCTTACTGGTCCGGGTCACGGCCAGCTGCTGCATCGGCCCGCCCAGCAGGGTTTTCAACGCAGCCAAGCCTTGCGCGGCGTCGATCGGTTGCACCCCGCGCTGTTCGACCAGGTTTTTCAGTGCGCCGGAAATGCGCGTCCCGCCGCCGACATCCCAGTAGCCCCAATTGACAACCTTGACCGCGCAAGCCCATTCATGGGCCAGCTGCCGGGCGAATGCATCATTGAAAGTGCAGGCCGATGCGTAGGCACTCATGCCGCCGCTTCTACCGAAGGCGACCATCGACGAAAAGAACACGACGAAATCCAGCGGTTCGTCCTGGAACAACTGCACAGCCCGCACGCTGACATCCAGTTTGACCGACAAAATATCGCGGAACAAGTCCTCCGGCATTTGCGCCAGGCTTTGGTCATATTCGCCCAGTGTCGAAACAATCAGGCCGTGAATGTTGTCGTGGCGCTGCTTGATCTGCCGGTAAGCCTGTTGCATCGCCTCAGGGTCGCGGGCGTCGGCCTGGATATATTCCGGTGCAGCGCCGTATTCGGCCAAGGCGTCCAGTTTGGCCTGAATCGCCGCATCTTTTTCGGACCTACCGAGCCAGATGATGCTGGCCTGATAATCCCGGATCATCGCCCTGCTCCAGGTTTCGCCCAACCCTCCGGCACCGCCGATCACGACATAAACGCCCTGATGGCGATAGACATCCGCGCCGGCTACCGCATCGCGCAGCGGCACCAGTTTTTGTTGCAACCAGTCCTGCTCGCGCCAGGCATAGCTTTCTCCCTGCGGATGCGGCGGCAATTGCCACATTCCCGCTACCGGCCAATCGGCTTCGTCGGCCACATCCAGCGCTCTTAGCTTCCATTTCGGATATTCCTTGGCGATGCTGCCGGCCAGCCCGTGCACGGCTGCGTGAACCGGGTTAACCCTGTCCCGTTCGCAAACCGCCAGCGCCTGCATGGTAATCACTGTCAGCCCCAAGTCGGTTGCGGCATAACCCGCAGCCAGCAAGGCTTTGACCAGCCGGAATAATTGCATGACCCCGTCTTGCTGCGCGTTGATGATTTGCTCGTCGGTAACCGCCTGCAATTCGCATTCCGGCGCAATCCAGACAATATGATCCAGCCGTTCCAGTTGCTTCAATTGCTCACTGATCGTCTGTATGTCTTGTCCCGGCGCTATGTCCAGATCGATTGCATTTTTGTACTGCTCGCGGACCGCCTGTTTTTGGCTGCCGGTGCCGCCTACAATCGCCAGCCTTGAGGTGGCGGACGGGAATTCTGCGCAGTCTTGCGGCGTCAGCGCATCCCACACCGGGCGCATCATGATCAATTCGGCCTGTTGCGCGGCAACCTCGCCGGAATCATCCGCGTCTGTCGCCGGTGCCTGTAGGTTGTCGGCGTCAACATCCAGCCAATAACGCTGCTTGGCGAACGGGTAGACCGGCAGGTGCATTCGCTGCGGTTTTTTATCCTGATAAAGTTTAGGCCAATCGACAGACAGCCCTTTAACCCAGAAGTCGAGCAGCTTGGTGTATTTGCCCCGCGCGATCCATTTGTCGACCGTATCCTGGAACTCTTCGTCATCGGCCAGCGCGACGAATGCGTCCTTGTTGCGCTGAATCTTGCCGCGGCAAACATCCGGCATACCGTCTCCGGCGTCGAGAAACCCGGCCAGTTTGCGCTTAAGCTCCGCTACCGAAGATACCACCAAGCCCAGCCGTTCGTCCAGGGCTTCGCGCCCGACCTGCAAGGTGTAAGCGATATTGTGCAGATCCACTTCGTTTTCGTTCAGGAAGCCGAGTAAATTGGCGGCAACCTGCCGCAGCCGCTCGTCGGTTTTCGCCGACAGCACAATGACCGCCGGAGACTCCGGCCTGATGATATCCGGCATTGGCCGCACATCCTGCGGAATGTATTCCTCCAATACCAGATGGGCGTTTGAGCCGCCCGCGCCGAATGAGGAAAGACCGGCTCTTCTCGGGAATTCGCGGGTTTCGCCGTCAATCGTCAGCGTTGGCCGTTGCCAGTCGGCAAGCTGCTGCTGAACGGTAAAAGGCGTGGCCGCAAAATCGATATTCGGGTTTAACTGCCGCGCATGCAGACTGGGCGCGATTTGACCATGGCGCATTTGCAGTATTATCTTGCTTAACCCGGCCATGCCCGCGGCCGCTTCCAGATGGCCCATATTGGATTTGACTGAGCCCAGCGCGCAGAACCCGGTATCGTTTGTGTAATGGCGGAACGCCTCGGTCAAGCCGGTCATCTCTATCGGGTCGCCCAGTTCCGTGCCGGTGCCGTGCGCTTCCATATAGCTGACGGTTCTTGCATCGACGCCCGCTTTTTGCAGGGTGTCCCTGATCAGCTCCGCCTGCGCATTGGGGTTGGGTACGGTATAGCCGTTGGTTTTACCGCCATGATTGACGCTGCTGCCGCGAATGACCGCATGAATGGGGTCGCCGTCCCGTACCGCCTGCGACAGCCGTTTCAGCAGCACGGCGCCGACGCCCTCGCCCGGCACGAATCCGTTGCCGCCTTTGCCGAAACTTCTGCATTGCCCGTCCCTGGACAGCATATACACCGAGCACAGGCCGACATAAGTCGACGGGTGCAGGTATAAATTCACCCCGCCGGCAATCGCCATATCGCAGTCGCCGTGGCGGATATGCTGGCAGGCTTCATGGATCGCCGTTAATGCTGACGAACACATGGTGTCGATCGGCATGCTGGGGCCGTGCAGGTTCAGGCAATAGGAAATGCGATTGGCGACCGAGCTGAATGAGGTATGCGGAAATACGATCCGGCCTTGCCGCCATAGCTCCGGCCCGTACAAGTCGAATCCGGTTTTGGTGATACCGGTAAAAACGCCGACATTCTGCCGCAAGGTCTCCCGCGTATAACCGGCGTCTTCCAGCGCCTGCCAGGCGCATTGCAGGAAAAGGCGTTCCTGCGGGTCAATCGTCAGCGCTTCGCGCGGGGAAATATTGAAAAACAGCGGGTCGAAGTCGGCAAAACTGTCGAT
>JBAZTQ010000167.1:0-4999 GCA_041661845.1 Kiritimatiellales bacterium
GGACTTGTTGCAACCGCAACATCCGATTTTGGCATAAGGCCGGCCTGCCGTGCGGCGTAGCCGGTTTCAACGCCGAGCGCAAAAGCGCGGGCCATGGCGACCGGATCTCCGGCGGCGGCGATGGCGGAGTTGACGAGTACGGCATCGCAACCCATTTCCATGGCGCGGGCGGCTTCGGACGGCGCACGCAGTCCGGCATCGACGATGACCGGAATATTGCTGTCGCGGATAATCAGCCGGATCATGTCGGCGGTGGAAAGTCCGCCGCCGCTGCCGATGGCCGCGCCGAGCGGCATGACGGCGGCGCAGCCGGCGTCTTCGAGTTTTTTGGCGAGCACCGGATCGGCGGGAATGTAGGGCAGAACGATGAAGCCGTCGGCGGCCAGTTCCTTCGCGGCGAGCCAGGTTTCAATCGCGTCGGGCATCAGGTGATGCGGATTGGGATGGATTTCCACTTTCACGAACGGGCTGCCGCTCAGTTCGCGCCCGAGCTGCGCGGCGCGGACGGCTTCTTTGGCGTTCATCGCGCCGGACGTATTCGGCATCAGTTTCACGTTTTTCAATTTGGCTAGCGGCGCGCAGAGATCGTCGCCGGGCTTTTCGCGGTTAAAGCGGCGCAGTGCGACGGTTACCAGCTCCGTACCGGACGCTTCAATCGCCTTGAGCATCGTTTCGGTGTCGGAAAACTTGCCGGTGCCGAGAATCAGCCGTGATCTAAATTCCACATTTCCAAGTTTGAGCATTATCCACCTCCGACGAAAGTAAGCACTTCGACGGTGTCGCCGTCGTTAAATTTGAAATTTTTCCAGTCTTTGGAAAACACCAGATCGCCGTTTACGGTCACGGCGGTGTGTTCCGGCGTTGTGCCAAGTTCCGCCAGCAGCGAGAGTACTGTTCCGTCGCCGCGATGCTCAACTTTTTCACCATTTACTGCCAGAAACATAAAAAGCCCCCTTCTTTCAAGGGAGCTTTTGCGCAATGCGTCACTCCCTTTCGCCGGTATTAGCCGGATCAGGTTCAGCGGGTATTATCTCAGCGCGTCCGCCTTGCGGCGTCCGGCACCCCGGGAACAGGAAAAGGATGGTGCCAGCGCGCGGCGGAAAAGCATAGATCAAAAAAGCGTTTATTTTATGTTGCCCCGCCGCGCGGGTCTGCTATCTTACGCCCTCACTTTTTGCTGACCCCTTCGTTCAGCGGTTAGGACACTAGGTTTTCATCCTGGTAACACGGGTTCGATTCCCGTAGGGGTCGCCATTCGATGCGTGTGCTGCGCACACTTACTCATGGAAGGCCCTTGGCTCTTCCCCAAAGACGGGGGCAAGGGCGGAATTCTTTAACCACATAAGACAATTACCCGCAACCGGTAATTATCAAAATTCCTGAATCCATAGGCTCTTCGCTGGATCATTTCCATCTTCGTATGGAACCCTTCCGTGATGCCGTTGTTTTTCGTGAACCGCCACATCCGGGCGATTTCATCGCGCCATGAACTCTGCGTGGCACCCAGCGTGCGGAAGGCTTCAAACGGACTGTTTTTGAGCTGATCAATCCATCGCAGAAGTTCGGCCGCCAAGGGGCGGCAGCCCTTTTTGGTTCGATGCTTTATGTTTAACAGCGAGCAGAGCTCTTCTCTGGTCTCATAGATGATCCGAACTGCGGGATTCTGTTCGAAGTACTGTTCCAGCCGGTCACACTGTTCCGGCTGGAGGGTTCCGGCTTTGCGCCGCATCAGCGAGAGCAGACCCCGGTTAGGCATCAGCCGTGGATGCTGTAAATATCAATGACCGCCCTTTTTGCCAAAAGCGTGTTTTGAAATCCCTCTCCGGCTGATGGAGCAAACCGACGCAAGCCCTCCCGGCCTCGTGAATGCCCGCAACATTCCAGAAGATTTTGCCCTGTTGCCCGCCCGGAAAGCCGCCTCATGCCCGCGTTTTACGTCTCTGCTGATGGGCACAAAAGAGGGAAGGTAAAAAACTTTCCGGGTTCTTTCCGGTTGGTATCCGTTTTAATCACAAATTGTCACGCGCTATCAAAACAGGCGGGAAAGGTGGGTGTGTCAGCATACCCCAATAAATAAAGGGCTAAAACCGAAGTCTTAGCCTCCTGAAAGATGGAGCGGGTGAAGGGAATCGAACCCTCACAGCCAGCTTGGAAGGCTGGAGCTCTACCATTGAGCTACACCCGCGTGAGAAAGACGAG
The DNA here is from genome assembly GCA_041661845.1 of Kiritimatiellales bacterium. Classification (GTDB taxonomy): domain Bacteria; phylum Verrucomicrobiota; class Kiritimatiellia; order Kiritimatiellales; family Tichowtungiaceae; genus Tichowtungia. The sequence continues at coordinate 2,200 of JBAZTQ010000167.1, forward strand.
AAGTTACTCAACCGCTGCGGAGAATCAAGCCTCTTATACGCCGATGTCCAATAAAATAACCGAGGTACGGGGGTCTCCGCTTTTGCGCGATGTCCGTTCGTTCTTTTTTGAGTGCCGGTCAGACCGATTTTGGATTTGATCCGTACTGATTATCGCCGGGCTGCCCGTCCTGCGCCGCGAACACGATCAGAACAATCGGGCCGATCAGCGGAATAAGAACTAAAAGCTGAAACCATCCGCTGCGTCCGGTATCGTGAAGCCGGCGGGCACCGACGGCAAGGCTCGGTACCAGAACCGCCAGACCGTATATGAGCCCTAATGGACGAATAATGGAGAGTATCAGCGACACAATGAAGTTGATCAGAACGAACATCCAGAACTCCTCGCGGCCCGCCCGTCCGTTGAATTCCGCATACTTCTTCAAAACAGCAAGATACCATTTCATCTGATCTTCCTTTCGTTTTGTTTGTATAGTGCCCCGTTTTCGAAGCCAGAGCGTAGAAGCCGGGTGCTGATGTGTCAATGGAAACCGGCAAACGGGAAGATTCCCGCCGCCGAAATCCCGGAAATCTTCTGCCTCTCTTGCTTTGCCTTTGATAGCATCGCCCGCGTTGGCTGAGTTTAGGAGGATTGATAATTCCGTTGTTGAAACGGAAAAAGGAGGCCTCAAATGGCAAGAAATTATGAGACGTTTCGCCTTTCGGATAAACATCTGCTTGACGCACTAACTGCAATTGCCTCCGGCCTTGCGGCGACGAACGCAGAGATAGCCATTAGATTTGACGAGCAACACGGGCAATTAATTCGCGGGGCTCTTGCGGGCATAGGTGACAACGCTGATATCCAGCAAATACTTAGATCAAACGCATCTCTAATGGGCCTCGTAACGCTTTCTATCAACAATACTCCTTATAATGGTTGTACGCTTAGAGTTAAGCGATCAGGTTCCACTGATTCGGTGACTATTGATTTAAGAAATGATTTGCCAATCTCTCACGCATTGAAGTTTGCCGCCCTAGTCCAGGAACAATTAAAGCCCTTCGAGAGAGACGAGAGCTTTGATAAATTGCTAGGGAACGAACTCGCGGAGTTTTACCGGAAGCGCGAACAGGGGCTGGTAAAGCTTGAAGAACTTGCCCAACGAATTGTCGAGAAGAACGAGGAATATCGTAGAAAACTCGACCAAGAAGCTCAGGCAACCCTAGCCCAGCTGAAAGAAAAATATGAGGCGCTTTCCAAAGAAATGCTGACAGGATACGAGCGAAAAGACGAAGGGCTCCATACTCGCGAGCTGGCTTTGGAAAACCAGTTGCAAGAAATCGATGACCGGAGTAACCGGCATGCCCGTCGGCAAATTCGAAAAGATCTCAAAGACGCCATAGAAAAGCGAAGTAAGGAATTTACATTAACTCAAAAAACAACGCGAAAACGTATCGTCGTACACGCGGTGTTTCTTGCGCTTATTGGCATGCTTGGAACGTTGTCGGCTTACTACATCACCCATCCCGCAAATGCGCAGGGTGTTGAAGGATGGGTTTATTTGATCAGACTTCCTCTTTTATCAGCAGGTATTGCTGCTGCGCTAATCTACTACATCAGATGGAATGATGTGTGGTTCAGGCGGCATGCTGATGAAGAGTTTCGAACAAAACGGTTCGAACTGGATGTTGATCGAGCAAGCTGGTTGGTTGAAGTAGCATTAGAATGGAAGGAAGAGAAGGGAACGGAAATACCAAGAGAATTGCTGGATCGCCTCAGTGCAAACCTTTTCGAAGGGGCGACTAATCCGTCTGAGGCCTATCATCCTTCAGAAGATTTGCTGTCAGCACTTCTTGGTGCATCAGCTGAATTAAACCTTAACGTACCGGGTGTTGGTACGGTGCGACTGGATCGCAAAGGCGCAAAACAATTCCGGCAAGCTGTTGAGAACACAAAACAGTTGGGCGATAATCCGTCACGGTGATCTGGGTTCTCAGACTTCCAAGGTTTGGATCGTTTAAAACACCGTACAGATCTAGCGCCACGAAACGCAGTGTTGTAACGCTAGTTGCTACCGCTTCATCGCTTCGGCGACGACGTCGCAGACGAAGCCCATGTTGCCGGGGGTGAGTCCGGCGACGTTGATGCGGCCGGAGCCGACGATGTAGACGGCTTTTTCTTCGCGCAGGAATTTAACCTGGTCTTTGTTCAGTCCGCTGAAGGAGAACATCCCTTTCTGCTTCGTCATGAACGAGCAGTCCATCGGCACGCCGCGCTCGGTGAGTCCGTCGGCGAGCGCCGCGCGGGCCTGGGCGATCCGGTCGCGCATGGCGTCGAGTTCGCTTCTCCAAAGTTTGCAAAGTTCTTTGTCCTTCAGAATCGTGGTGACGATCATGCCGCCGTGCGCGGGCGGGTTGGAATAAAGCACGCGGGCCGTGGCCATCATGTGGCTCATGGCGGTTTCGGCGTCGGCCGGTGTAGCGGTGACGGCAGTCAGTGCGCCGGTGCGGTCGCGGTAGAGACCGAAGTTTTTTGAGAAGGAGCTGGCGACAAAAAATTCAATACCGCTGGCCAGCAGGGTTTCGACGCCGGCACGGTCGGCTTCAAGGCCGTCGCCTAATCCCTGATAAGCAAAGTCGACCAGTGCGGACCAGCCGTTTTTCTGTGCGATGGCCGCAACCTGTTTCCACTGTTCGGCGGAGAGATCCACGCCGCTCGGGTTGTGACAGCAGGCGTGGAGCAATACGCAGTCGCCGGCCGGAATTTTTTCGAGCGCGGCGAAGAAGCCGTCCGCGTCGAGGTCTTTGGTGGTCGCATTATA
>JBAZTQ010000168.1:0-4766 GCA_041661845.1 Kiritimatiellales bacterium
TCCGTCACCTTCCGCATCACCGCCGCGAACCCGGTGTCATTCCCTTTGCATATCCGTATTCCGTCCTGGTCGGGCGCGGTGACGGTGACGGCACCCGGCGCGACCGTCTCGGCGACGGCCGATCTGCGTATTCTGAGAAAAGAATGGCAGACGGGCGACAGCGTCACAGTTGCGTTTGAAAATCCGGTTACAACCGGTGTCTGCACCAACGGCGAAATAACCGTCAACCGCGGACCGCTGCTTTATGCCCTGCAGTGGGCGGCAACCACCAACGTGCTAGTTAAATCGCGCGCGAATACAGCTGGATTCACAGAGTGGGAATTGATTCCGGAAAACCCACAGACCAAATCGGGATATTTTATCGAACATACCTCGCCGACCGGCGGGTTTCAGGCGCAAACAAATGCAGATTACGATCCCGCAAATCCCTGGGCGCATCCGCGCACGGTGCTGACGGGCGAAATGCGCACCGTTAAGCTCGACCCGAATTCCAAGCAGCCTGTGACGCTCGTACCGATGGGTTCGGCTCTGCTGCGCTTCGCCGCGTTTCCGCCTGTAAATATCATAACAAACACCGCCACCTTCGACGGCGGCGGCGGAACAAACGGAAGCTGGCAGGCAAAGGAAAACTGGACGAACGACACGGTTCCCCTGTTTACCGATACGCTCGATGTTTACTTCACCGGCGGCGGAACGAACTGGATCGGATATGGATCGACCATCCGCTCTCTGAACTTTACCGATACGGTCGATGCAAACTTCAACCTGCGGAATCTCGCCACTAGCGGTGCCGGAGCCCAGACGCTGATCTTTGGCGGTGACGGCGGTGCAGCTATCCATGTTGCTTCGGGTGCGACAGGAAAAATCATCATAGGTCAGGCGGCCAACGGCGGATCTATATCGCTGGCGGAAGATCTGTCAGTCAACCACAACGGTTCGGGAATCCTTTATTTCAGCAAGCCCGTTACCGGCTCCGGCGGCATTATCAAGAACGGTTCGGGAACCTTGATTCTAAACAGTAACGATACTAACGACTACACCGGCGCGACGGTAGTCAATGCGGGCACACTGACTGGATCAACAAATTATGTGTTTGCAGGAACCACAAATATTACGGTGGCGGGCGGAGCCGTGCTGACTCTTGGCGCAACAAGCTGCATCGGCGATCAGACCAAACTGGTGCTGGCCACGAATGCCATATTAAATCTCGGCTTCACCGGTGCAGATACCGTCGGCGGCATCTCGCTGAACGGCGGCACCACCTGGCTGACCAACGGAATCTATAACGCGGCAACCCTTAATGCGCTTGGAGCCGGAACGTACACGGGCAGCGGCAATCTTTTGGTCGGCCTTTACATACTGACCGGCGGTAACGGCACAGTTACATCAGCAAGCGCCAATGTGTATTCCGGCAGCAATGCGACATTCACCGTTGCGGCGGCCCGCTACTACCGGATCGTTTCACTGACCACCAACGGAACCCCTGCGGCGGGTATGTTCTTTGATAATAACAGCACGTCCACCAACTTCACCAGGAATGATTTGCAGGCGGGCGGCACGCTGTCCGCGACCTTCACGGCGCAAGTGACTGCCGACCCGGCGAGTACGCCGTATTCCTGGCTGGCGCAGTACGGACTGACAAACTATGACGCCGATGCCGCCGCAGATGCGGATCATGACGGTCTGCTGACGTGGCAGGAATATATTGCCGGAACCAACCCGACCAATCCGGCTTCGGCCTTCCGGATCACCGCCACCAACATGCTGGTCAAGGGAAAGACCGTCATCCGCTGGTCGAGCGCATCCAACCGCTTCTACAGCCTCAGCCGCACCACTAATCTGATGACGGGCTTTAACGCGCTCGCCGGAGCCTCCAATCTGCCCGCCACCCCGCCGGAAAATGTCTACACCAATCCGGTGCCGGACGGTGCCGCCGCTTTCTACAGAATCAATGTCCACCAGTAGCCGGTATTGAACAAAAAGGATGCAGGATGACAATTCAGGCAAAGTGCTTCCCGAAAGGCCGGGGCGTCCGGGGCGCAATTATTCTTTTCGCCCTCGCCATCCTGAGCCCGCTTCAGAGTCCGGCGGTGACCGGCAGAACGGTGAACGCGAAGACAGATTTCGGTGCCGCCGGAAACGGAACAAACGATGATACGGTTGCGTTACAAAACGCGCTCAATTATCTGTCCACCAATGCGATCAAGGACGCCGGCGTCTGTCTGTATCTGCCGCAAGGCACCTATCGGATAACAGACCGGCTTACATTTACCGCGACCAATCCGGCCGGATATTATCAGGGCGTTACAATCCGCGGAGACGGAAAATCGGGTTCCGGTGTTTCGAGAATTTATTCTGCCGGCACCAACGGGGCCTTGTGTTTTAACGTAACCGATAAAGGCGGATACAACTTCCGTGTACTTCTTCAGGATCTGCAGTTTCAGGCCGGGGCGGCAGATGCCGGCGCGGCCATAGAGGTCGCCAAGCTGGTCGGCACGAATCTCACGTTGAACACGACGCCCTGCCTGTTCAACGTGAGCATAACCAACGATACAGCAGACAGGTATTTCACGTATGGTTTTAAAACAAAGGATGTGGTGCGGCCTGATTTTATCGATGTGGATGTGACCGGGAACCGTCCGGGGATGCTGGCCGGCATTCTGCTGCAAAGGCATTACAGTTATGATGTCTTCGGCTGCACGTTCAGTGACGCGGACACGGCCATTGATACGACAGCCGGCGGTGAGGGAAACGATACGGCTTATACCGTCATTACCAATGTCAACACCGGCATCCGGATGACCATGGACGCCACCGGGCCGTCCAATTCCGGCGGGTCGATCCACGACAGCAAAATAAGTGCTTATGAAACGGGGGCGAGTGTTGACACGAAAGGCTTCTTTTTCGTCAACAACAATGTATTTTCCGGCATCGGAACAGCCTCGTTCACAAACCTCTATTTTAGAGATGTTCAGAAATCCATCATTTCCGATAACACGTTCACCGGCGGCACAAACCAGTGGGGCGTTGTTCTGGCGGGTACGCGCACAGATCTGGATTATCAGGACACCGTTGCCTACAACACGTTCGGCTCCTTCGCGGCCGGCGTTTCAGTCGGAACCAATGTATCCCTGATCAAGATTATTGATAACACCGGCCTTCAGTCGAACATCGTCGATAACGGAATAAACACATACATCGTCCACGGCGCCATGCGGCCGTTTCTGGATACGCCGGCACGGTATCAGATTGCCGACGATCTCCGCCGGACAACTTTGGCGAGTGCTCCGGTGATCAATGTGGCCGATTACGGAGCCAAAGGCGACGGCGTGGCGGACGATACGCCGGCGATCACCAATGCATTGGCGCAGCTGAAATCCAGTCTGAACAGTTCCGGTCAGGGAACGCTCTATTTCCCGGCCGGCCGGTATAATTTATCCAAGCGGCTCGACCTTTCGCAGGCCGGAGCGGACTGGCAGAAAATAACGATTTGCGGGGATGGATCCTACGTTTCGGTGATTGAGGCGACCACGACCAACGGAGTATTTAAGATCACCTGCACCGGTCAGGTTCCCGCCCGGATCTGCAATATCGGACTGGATGCCGGACGGGCAAACAGCGGAACTGCGATTGAGCTGACGCAGCAGAGCGGCGCCAGCAACAGCCCCCGTTCACTCATCATGCATGATGTGCGGATTGATGCGGTCGGTAACGCACCGTATTTCAAAACCGGAGTCAGCGGACAAGGACTTGTCCGCCCGCTGTTAAAAAGTGTCTGGGTACAGCTGTGCGATTTTTCCGGTGCCACAGGAGTCCGGCTGACCGGCGGGTACGGCTTTGACTGGCAGGGCGGCAGAATCGGCCAGGTGGACACCGCCTGTTCAATTGACAGTCTCGGCGGCGATATTGTTGTGCGCGGATCCCGTTTCTGCTCCGGCGCGATCAGCACCGGCCTGACGGTCAATGCGGGCGGCGGAACCTTCGCGCTTAACTCGGCGCACATCAACGCCCTGAACAACCTGATTGTTTCCAACGCAAGCGAAGTTTCGTATATGAATGCCGAAACGCTGGGATCGTCTCAGCCGTACACCGATCCGCGCACCATGCGTTTTTCCGGATGCACGAATATATACATCCGGGACAATGCGCTGGCGGGAGCGAATGTGAACAACCGCGCGGAAAACATCTTTGTGATGCTGGAAGGGGACGGGAACCGGAACGCCGACATATCGGGCAATATCCTTCGCTGCTATTCCGGGAGCACCGGATTCAGCATTGCTCAGGGCAGCGCCAATGTGTCGGTGTACGACAACCGGTTTCTGGATCCGCCGCCGGTTGACATCATAAACAATGAACCCTCGGCGGAGATTGCTCTGCTGCCGATGGAGTACCGTCCGGAACTGGTCGGCTTCTGGGATCTGGATGAAGGTTCGAATAGCACGGTCTACGGCAGAAACTATCTTCGGCAGGGAACAGTTTCCGGTGCGGTCTGGACCAACGGCCAGTACGGTACCGGGCTTCACTTCAACGGAACCAGTGACAGCGTTACACTCATTGCGCCTCAGTTTGCAGACGTGACAAACAACTTCACCCTGATGGCCTGGGTGAAGCCGGAAAAAAACATCTCCGGCGGAAACCAGAGCGGCGGTCAGAGTTATGTGATCTCCGGCGGCAGTCCGGATACCAATGCGAATCACGTTGCAGTGATGCTCTCGGCCGGAACCAACGGTGTGCGGGTGGTTGAGAACGGGACGTCCGCGACGACG
>JBAZTQ010000169.1:0-4722 GCA_041661845.1 Kiritimatiellales bacterium
AATGCTCAAAGGCTCCGGTAAACTGACCGACGACGATTCCGAACTGCTCGCCAGAATCAAACAGGAGATTCATCTGGTGGCCGGTTCGCCGGGCAATATGAAAATCCGCACGCCGGACGACCTGCAGGTCGCCTCCGCCATCCTCAGTGTCGCACGCCGCACTCCATAACTTCTGTACAAGGCCGGCGAGACGCCGGCAGTACGTATCGCAACCGTCCCGGTTGCCTTGTCTAAACCTTTTACGGAGCCAGAGCGTATTCAACCTGTAGCCGTTATTTTCTTCTGTGGGTGCGGTCGGTGGCCGCACTTTTTATTCCGCGGTCACCGGCCGCGGCTGCAACTTTTCTAAAGTTTCTCTAATGCGCGATGGAAAAACCTTTAAACTCACCGGTGGCCGCCGACCGGCGTACCAGCTCGTTGGTGATGTATCTTCCGAGGTTTGAACGGCGGATCGCCTGCAAAAACTCCATCAGCGACTCTTCTTCGCCTTCTGCTACCAGCGCCACACTGCCGTCGAACTCATTCTTCACCCAGCCGGTCAGATCTAAATCCTGTGCCAGACTCACCGCCGTGTACCGGAATCCGACGCCTTGCACCCGGCCTTCATAGCGGACTGTGATTCGCTGGTTCATTTTAACGTTACACGTGACTTTCAGTGCACATAAACTTCAACTTATTCAACGGGCGGTTTCACCGTAAAGTCCATGTGCTGGTTAGCGCTTTTATTGAGGATCTTCACCTCTTAATCCATGATATTGACCAGAATAATAACCGTTCATCATGGCAGGAGTTAATTTTTCATCTTCATGATGAAACGGGAATGATGCTTCTTTTTTTTCTTTTCCCCAAATGTATCCCTGAATGAATCCTTTTAAATATGCAGCTCTAGGTATTGGGTGTACATCAAACTCAGATTTGATTTTTGTAATATCATAAGGGAATGAATATTCCTCAATATCATTCCTTAATCGCTTGATGATTTTCTGGCCCTCCTCATTAAACCTATCATCACCTGTGTAAATCAGGTCTTTAGTTGAAGGGCTGTTTGTAACAGCGATGGTGCTAGTTGAATTTGTTTTTTCTTCGCTGAAGCATGAGAATGTGGCTGTGAGGATCAATAAGACGATTAGTGTTTTCATTATTATCTTTCTCTAACAGTTTATTAGGCAGAGTCCACTCTGCCTATCACAAGAATTCCGGTGTTAGGCAGAATGGTCGGCCGGTTTTTCAGGAGGGTAGTTGAGTCGTTGGATTTTGAAAAGAAAGATACTGAATCCTCTCGATCCGTTATTCCGTCAAAAATTTCTACCGGCTTCAACCGACTGATCACAACATTTCTGCGGCCGACAGGTTAAAAATTTAGACAGCGGGCGACTGGGGCGCGTCATCCGTTGGCTGTTCGTTCGGGGCTCCGGCCTTGCGCTTCTGCTTTTCTTCCTTCTTCCGTTTTTTGGCGAGTTCTTTTTGGCGTTTCTCGAAGGTGTAGTTAGGTTTGGCCATGGGTATTCCTTTAATTTAGTTTGAGCTTTATAGCACGACGGATCGGTCGTTCTCTCACCAAAAGCGCAAATTAGGTGGAGCGGGTATGTAGTCCCGCCTTCAGGCGGCTCCGCCGGTTCCGGCTAAAGCCGGTACTACATACCAAAATAAACGGCACTGATGATTCAGGTAAGTTTGTACAACGTGATGCGGCTACGTCCCGCCTTCAGGTTGCTCCGACTGTTCCGGCTGAAGCGCCGGTACTACATACCAAAACAAAATGCGCTGATGACGCTGGATTGGCCTATAAATCAGGCCGAAACGTCCGAGTGGTTGACCTCCAGCGTCACATGGGCCACGCCCAGTTCTGCCGGAATCAGCCGTTTGTAATACTCGGCGGATTGCGGATTCCGGGTAACCAGCGAAATCGCGGCGCTGAAAATTCCGGGGCCGATCGACCAGAGGTGCAGATCTACCACCCAGTTGTCGCCGTCCTTCTCGATGCAGTTTTTGATCTTTTGGGTCATCTTCGCGGAACCCTGCTGGTCGAGCAGGATGAGGCTGCTGGCGCGGAGGAGTCCGACCGACCAGCGTAAAACAACTACAGCACCGACGATTCCCATGATCGGATCAATCTGCATGAACCCCGTATACTTGGCGACCAGCAGTGCGGCGATTGCGAGGACGGAGGTCAAGGCGTCCGCGAGAACGTGAAGATAGGCGGAGCGCAGGTTGTGGTCGTGGTGGTGATCATGATCCTCATGGTGGTGGTCGTGATGATGTTCCGGCAGGCCGAGAATGAACACAGAGACGCCGTTCACAATCAATCCCAGCACGGCCACGAAAATCGCCTGATTAAAGGCAATATCCACCGGATGAATCACGCGCTTCGTGCTTTCCCAGACCATCAGCGCGGCGAAGAGGGCGAGCAGAATCGCGCCGGTATATCCGCCCAGCGAGTTGACTTTGCCGGTGCCGAAGCTGTAGCGCGGATCGCTGGCGTGACGCCGCGCGTAGATGTAAGCGAGCCAGGCGATAAAAAGCGCGGCGGCGTGTGAAGCCATGTGCAGGCCGTCGGCCAGCAGCGCCATCGAGCCGAACACAATTCCCGCCGCCACTTCCGCCACCATCATGACGGCCGTAAGGATGGTGACGATGACCGTGCGTTTTTCACCGGCCCGCTCGTTTTCCTGACCGAACGTATGTGCATGCTGCCAGCGATCCGGATTGTCGACATTCATAATGTATTTCCGTTTTTATAGATCGAAATAATACGCCTGCGGATGGTGGGTGATGAGCGCAAACGTCGAGACTTCCGGATCGGCCATGAAGAGTTCGGTGACGTTCAGGCCGATACGGTCGGTGTCGAGCAGATCGCAGCAGACTTTGTTCATCGCCAGATCGGGGCAGAGCGCGTAGCCGAAGCCGAAGCGGCTCTGATCGAGCTTGCGTTTCCAAATCTCGGAAAGCGTCAGCTCACTTTCGTCCGAACCCCACAGCAGACGGATCTGCCGGTGCCAGGTTTCGGCCAGTGCTTCGGCGGTCATGACGGCTAGCCCGTGAAACATCAGGTAGTCGTGGTAAAGGTCGGCGTCGCGCAGTTCGTGCTCTTTGGCCATTACTTTATTTCCGAGGGTGACCGCCATCAGCGCGGCGACGTCGCGGTCGGGGCGGAAAAAGTCGGCCAGACAATGTCCTCCGGCTTTTTTCTGACGCGGGAATGTCATCGGAATGGTGCCGCCCGCCGGATTTTCGAGGAAGAACGTGTCGCCGTCGGAATGGCAGTTGAAAAAGCCGTGGATGACTTTCGGTTCGAACACCTTGCGGGCGATCTGTTTCATCTCTTCGAGCTTTGGATAAACTTCGTCGTCGAGCAGTTTCTGATATTCGGCGTCGGAGAGTTTGCCCTGCTTATAACCCCACGCGCCTTTAATCATGCCGTTCAGGTCGAGATATTTCCAGATGTCGTCGAGCGGTATGTTTTCCGTCACCGTTGTGCCGATCCGGACTTCCGGAACCGGAATGTCGCGGGCAATCGGCTCCGCCGGTTTTTCATCAACCGGTTTCACTTCACAGCCGAGGACGTCGCGCGTCGGCGCAACATAGTCGGGCAGTCTGCCGGTATCTTTGAGCGTCTGCATGGCGGCCAGCCCGGCGAAGGCATCTTTGCAGTAAAGAACCTGACCGGAATAGTGCGGGCGGCAGGCCAGATCGACAAATTCTTCCGAAAGCGCCGCGCCGCCGAGCAGTACCGGCGTTTTCAATCCGGAGTGTTCGAGAATTTTCATGTTTTCGGCCATGACGGCGGTGGATTTCACCAGCAGTCCGCTCATGCCGAGTGCGGCGGCGTTATGCGCCTTGACCGCTTCCATCATTTTTTCGACCGGCACCTTGATGCCGAGATCCACCACGTCGAATCCGTTGTTGGAAAGGATGATGCCGACCAGATTTTTGCCGATGTCGTGTACGTCACCCGCGACCGTTCCGATCACAAACAACGGAACTTTATCGCCCGCCGCGCTCTTTTTCATGAACGGCTTGATCATATCGACGGCCCGTTTCATTACTTCCGCCGACTTCAGTACGAACGGCAGCTGCATCGTTCCGTCGTTGAAGAGTCGGCCGACCTCTTTCATCGCCGGAAGCAAAATGGTGTTGAGAATGTCTTCGGCGCTTTGTTCTTTGAGCAGGTTGGGAATGGCGGGCGTCAGCCACGGCGATTTGCCGCGGATAATCGCGTCGGCCAGCACGTCCGCGGACGGACGGCTTTCGACGGCGACTTCGACGGTTTCCTGCACGGTTTCAAAAAGATTGATGTAGTTTTCGAGCGGATCGCCGCCGGAACGGTCGTCGGCCAGCAAAGCCTCGGCCGCTTTGCGCAGATTTTCCGGGATTTCATTCAACGGCACGATCGCCGCGACGTTGATGATGCAGGCGTCCATTCCGGCCTGTACCGCCTGATGCAGGAAAACAGCGTTGAGTACTTTGCGCAGCGCCGGCTTGAGGCCGAATGAGATATTGGACAATCCGAGGATGGTCTTCACGCCCGGCAGTTCGGTCTTAATGCGCCGGATCGCTTCCAAGGTTTGGAACGCCGCATCGCGCAGCGTCTTGTCGCCGCTGCAAATCGTGAAAGTCAGCGGATCGATCAGAATTTCTTCGGCTTTAAGTCCGCGCTCGACGCAGAAGTCGACCAGCCTTCTGGCAATGGCGACCTTTTCGTCGGCGTTCATCGCCATCCCT
>JBAZTQ010000170.1:0-4631 GCA_041661845.1 Kiritimatiellales bacterium
TCAGGTGGGCTGACTTTTCAAAGGTCAAACAGACCGACAGCTAGGCTCAGGACCTATCAATTTTGATTGAGGCGCGATTCAAAGTCTCCGAGATGGAGGCTTTGATGAATGATTTGTTTTTTGCTCAGCGCGCGCCAGATGGCACGGATATCGCCGTATTTTCCGTTGGCGCACGGAGTGCGGCGGGTTGACGATCGTCGGGTAGTCAGCTGAATCGTCTATGTGATCAAGCATGGTCTGCAACGGATGGATGCGCCCAAAGACTGTGGGCCGCACAAGACTCTCTTCAACCGGTTCATCCGCTAGCGGCTCGGGGTCTTCGACCGCATCTTCGCGGCGGTCGTCGGCGAACGCCCCAAGTCCAAGCGCATCATGATCGACTCGACGCATCTGAAGGCGCATCGCTCCCCCGCAAGCCTTTTAAAAAAGGGTTCTTTCCCGTTGGGAAGATCAGCTTGATGCTCTGTGGACAGACCTTCTGATGTTTTGGAACGCCGACGGCACAATTGAGGCTGCGCGTGTCGAGCCCATGCCGGAACGGGGCGATGGCCTATGTCGCGCGGGACCCGTTGCAGGTGTTGCAGGCTTCCGCGCATGGCGTCGCTAATGTCGTCGCCTTCCTCGCCGATATCACCATTAACGGCGTGAACGTGCTCGCCTCTTAATGGACGAGAAGGACGTGCCTTCGATCGATCTTTACTGAGCGCCTTCGGGCGCTCCTTTTTTGTCTGCTGTGCGCGCGGCTTCTGACGCCTTGACTCGTTAGCAAAGCCGCGCTTCCCTTCCCCGATATTTGAGGGGGATCACACGCGGATCATCGCCGTTTTATTTGCGCTTCTTCCGTCGCTAGCTTTTGCCGATGACATCACGCCGGACAGCTTCGCTAACCGGCTCAAGGCCGACGCGCTGAAGCTCACCGTCAACAGCATGCTGGCGCAAAGCAATACGCTCTACATTCAAGGGACGCCCACAGGCGATCCAATTCCTATTGCCGCTCGCATTGCATACACTATTGAAAATAATTCAGGCATGCCTCTGAGCTTGGCCGTTAAGCGCAGGGGCATCTCAGCTGGTCCTTGCTCAGAGGTCGAAAGCGGCTCGGGGCTCGAACTATTCGATGACGCACTGGCGATCCAGTTGCAGCGCAACAAATCGTATCGCGATCGTGTCATGCGCTTCGTTCCCGACAAGGCGCGCGTGTCAGGAACGATCGTGATGGAAAACACGAGCTGCAAGCCGAGTGACGTTTCGGGCATGACGACCGTGCCCGTTACGATCACCGTCATGGTCGCGAACGAAAACAATTTTCTCGCGGTCCCATTGCAGACGGATGCGCGCCTAACCGTGCGCGGCAATTAGAAACGTTTCCCACCGTCGGTAGCATGACGAGCACCGATCCATACAGTATCCTCGGCGTCGCGCGATCTGCGACGGCCGTGGAGATCAAGGCGGCGTATCGGCTGCTCGCGCACGAGCGACACCCCGACAAGAAGAGCGGATCGCACGAAGCATTCGTCCAACTGACCGCAGCCTATGAGTACGCGCTCGCCCGATGCGGACGGCCGGCGGGCTCTTCCGCGAGCACTTCCCCACCGCCACGGCAGGAATCCTTTGACGAGTTCATGGCGCGCACGTATCGGCACTGGGAGCGCTCCTCCCAGGAGCGAGAGGAATATTTTCGGCGAACGCATGCACATGCGCCATTCCGGCTTTTGTGGTGGCGTCTATCTCACGACTTGCTCGCCGCCGCGCACGACCTGGCAAAGCTTCTCCGTCGTAAATCATAATAGAACGCACCGCGTCTGATCGCGACGATCCTCGACGAGGCGCGACAGGCCCCGACGAGCCATCACATGTCGTGACCTGTCGCTCACCGCTGGTTTAAAGAGGATAGTCGCGCGCAGGATCGATCCCGGCGTCCGTCAGGAATTTGCGCAGGGCGGCAATTTCGTCTTTTGGAAGGCTATGATGGACGTCGTGGAATCCATGGGAAAAGCCGCTCAGCGTCACCAATAAATGGTTGTGCCGAGTACGAGTTATTTCAGCTCCCAGCTCTTCCAACATTGACTTGACGATCTTTGGATCGATGTTGCTACTCATTGGATGCGCGAACAAGGCGTGCAGAATTGTCCGATGCTTATGGTTCATTTATTGAACTTCCCGCTCATCTCAAAGGTCTATCATTTCGCACGGTGCACGCAGCTGCGACAACGAGACTTGCCCTTTGCATCTGAACCATCCCGGGGTTCTGGTTTATTTCGCCGGAACCGGGATCGCCGAACCTTTGCCTTCCGGCGCGCTGGCGGGCAGCAGTTCGAAGGTCAGAAGTTCGACCGGAGCTGCGCCAGTGTTGCTCGATTCATGGGCGACCGAGCCGGTCTCTGCGAAACAATCGCCCGCCCTGTAAATGGTCGGCGTTCCGCCGAGCGTATAGGTCATCTCCCCGGAAAGGACGCAGCGCAGCCCCGGCCCGAGGTGAAGATGCGCATGCATGTAGCCCCCTGGGTCGATGGTCGTCTGCGTCACGCGGATACGGTACTTGCCGTTGAGCTCGGCGAGTTGGCCAAGGTCCGAGAGTTCAGCTTTGATTTTCTGGTGAAAGCCTTTGATCTCTACTTCGTCCGCCTTGGCGCTGGCCGAGGCGGCAAGGAACAAGATGGCGAAAGCGACGACGAAGTTCAACATAGACGCCTCCAAATGCGCGCGCCACAATCGTCGCGCAAAGCTCTCCTCGGTTTCAGTCTTCGGCAGCTTAACGTTGGTCGTCGCTAAGTCCGCGGCGGGCGCGTGGCTTGAAACAGCGACTGGCGGGCAGCGCCGCATCATAATTGTGGAGTCTTCGTTTTCAACACTTCAGCTTGAGCTCCGCCTTCGCAGCAATCACCCACAACGCCGTGCTTTGCTAGTCTAGATGCCCATACCCGCAGCCAATTTGTCATAAATTTTAAAAATCGGCGCTCACTTACACGCCACTGTCACTTCTTCATATTGTGGCCGCAACCCGAGCTGACCCTGAGTCTGTCATTTATGTCGCCTAAAGGTGTCAGATGGGTCAACCTCGCTTGCTCCCCCAAAAGGTCGAAGACCTAATCGGCGAACAGCTCCGCGCCATGTACGGTGACATCCTTGGTGAGCCGCTTCCAGATCGGTTTCTTGATCTCCTGGAGAGGCTAGAAACGGACAGGGTCTTGGTTTTCGGCGTCCCGGACCGCCAAAAAAAGCGCGACGCCTCAATAAATAGTCCAAAGGAGCGGGGTTTATTCAGCCGATTCGTCCGTCAACAGCTGAGGGCGGGCTAAGCGGAAAATCATGAAAGCGCTTCAGGCATAGGCCCTTTAGGCGAAAAATCGCCAGCAGAATCGACGCCGCCGAAATTCATGTGTCCGCCGAGTGTCGCTTACCGCGGCGGCGTCAATCCAGCGCCTGCTACTCGCGGGGACCTCAGAGGAGTTGCAAACTGTGCGGGTGGCGCAATCCTGCTTGTCGCAAGAAGGAATCACGACGCAGTTGCCTGAGCGCACGCGAGATTTACTCGCGTGCGAGTATTTGTCTTGCGCCCTCCAATCAGGATTGCTTCGGAGGCTGGCCGGCCTGGATTTCGATTGTCTTGGCGGCGCTAGCGGCTTCGGCAGGTTTCTTGACGGTGACGTGGAGAACGCCCTTGTCTAAATGCGCCTCCACGGCTCCGTCAGCGGGAGTGAATGGCAAGGACATTGAGCGATAGAACGAGCCGTAGCTGCGCTCCTCGACGTGCCACTCCTTCTCGTCCCTTTGGCTTTCTTCTTTTTTCTCGCCGGCGATGGTGAGCCGGTTGCCTTCTAAGCCTACTTTAATGTCTTTTTCTTCGACGCCGGGAAGTTCGGCCGTCACCTCGATGGCGTTAACCGTTTCGGCGACGTTAATCGCAGGCGCTTTCGCTCCGACACTCAGGGTCGGAAGACCGGTATCGAAGATACGAAACGCATCTTCCATCTCGCGTCGGAGCGAACGAAAGGGGTCTATGTCCTGACGGGACCACAGGCTCGGCAATCTCATTGTGCTCTCCTAGGATATGCGAACGCCAATGCCCGCTCCCAAGCTGTCAATCAGCATTGAACCGGGACCCCAGATCGGCGCCGAAAAGGGACCCCTTTTCAGGCGTGCGTTTTGTGCCGTAGTCGGCGTGACGGAGGGAGGGCGTAGCCCGACCGGAGTTACGCCGACTACGGCAGCGGCCTGGGCGGCGCGTCGGCCTCAGGCGCGGTTTTCGAAGCGCCAGCTTTCGTTGCCGGTTTCGACGATGTCGCAGTGATGGGTGAGGCGGTCGAGGAGAGCGGTCGTCATCTTGGCGTCGCCGAAGACGCTGGGCCATTCGCCGAAGGCGAGATTGGTTGTGACGATCACTGAGGTGCGCTCATAGAGCCGGCTGACGAGGTGGAAGAGGAGTTGGCCAGAGCGTCGGCGGCTCCTGTCGGGAATGGTTCGCCAAGGCGCTGTCCTCCGAATGGAAGAAGGCCAAGGCGTCTCGCCTGCGCGAGGAAAGCAACGTCGGCCTTCCGGTCCGTTCCTGCGTTGCCGACCGGCCTGCGCCGCGCATGCCCCTATGCCGCCTCTACACCACGCATTCCGGCCGCCTCGCCGGATCATTCGCG
>JBAZTQ010000171.1:0-4629 GCA_041661845.1 Kiritimatiellales bacterium
ACCCAAACGGTGTCGCCGTCAACGGTGAGATCAACAGCGGCTTGAATGGTTTTTTTAGCCGTGGCCCAGTTGGTAGCGGAGCCGGTGTCGTCGGGCATTGAAGCGTCCACGAAGTATTCCACAGAAAAAGTGGAAAGAGCCGTTGACAGCAATGTTAGAAAAAGCAGTTTTCGTTTCATGAAGCCCCTGAGTTGAACGGGTAGAAACTAATTCGAACTGCATGATTCTTACAAGATTTCGCAGGTGAGTTTTTAGTTAAAAGTGCAGAGTTGGTCGTTCGCAGTTCAGGGTTCCGACGACAACCGCGCCTGTAACCTTTCCAAAGTTCGGAAACGGCGGGACGTGCGGAGCGGCTCGCCCTACCTGAAAACTCCTTTTGAGTTCTCTGCGGCCTTTCGCGGTTACTCCTCCGGATACCAGACTTTGACTTTTTTGGTTCGCTCGCCCCATTTTTCGGCGGAGCGGTGCTGCCAGAAACAGAGGTCGAGGTGACTGCCTTTGACGCCGCTGGAGTCTTCGGCGCGCCCCCAGCCGTAACCGGGAATGTAGAATTTTGTTCCCGGCGGAAAGACCTTCGGATCAACCGCGATAATGCCTGGACGAGCCATGCTTCCGCCGGAAGTTTTACCAATGACTTTCAGGTTCCCTTTCTGCGAAACCGGCAGTCCGAGCCAGTTGAATCGCCAGCCGCTGCATTCCGGACAGGCGCAGTAGCCGGTGGTTTTGACGGTGATGACCGCATCGGCCCGCCGCAGCGGCGGAGCAACAAAGTGGCAGCGCGTGAACACAAGCAGTGCGAGAATGCCCGCCGTCCAATAAATGATCCGCCGTTTCATGCGGGCACTCTGCCTTAATGTAGGACAGGCTTCCAGCCTGTCTTGACAGCCAAGATGGCTGTCCTACTTTTTACAAAAAAGCCGCCCCGTTTTCGGAGCGGCTTCTGGTTCCAATCCTTGGAACTTATCTGGCCTTCGAGGCGTACTCTTTGATGAGTGCCGCGCCGATGACATCGCGCTGAATCTGGTTGGTGCCTTCGTAGATCTGGAGGATCTTGGCGTCGCGCATCATCTTTTCAGCCGGATATTCCTTCATGAAGCCGTAGCCGCCGAGAACCTGAAGGGCGTCGGTGGTGACAGACATGGCGACATCGCCCGCGTAGCATTTGCACATGGCGGAGATTTTCGAGACATCCTTTTCGCCGCCGTCGATGGTGTTGCAGGCAACGTAGGTGATGGCGCGCGCGGTTTCAACTTTCATCGCCATATCGGCGAGCATCCACTGCAAGCCCTGGTTGGCGATGATCGGTTTGCCGAACTGGTGGCGGACGCGGGCGTAGTCAACGGCCATGTCCAAAGCACCCTGCGCCAGACCGACACCCTGCGCGGCGATGCCCGGACGGGAAATGTCGAAGGTCTTCATGGCGAGCAGGAAGCCCATTCCTTCTTTGGCGATGAGGTTTTCGGCCGGAACTTCGCAGTCCTGGAAGATGAGCTCGCGGGTGGCGGAAGCGCGGATGCCGAGCTTGTCTTCTTTTTTGCCGAAGCTGAAACCGGGCATACCTTTTTCAACAATGAAGCAGGAAACGCCGCGGGCGCCTTTGGCTTTATTGGTGACAGCCAGAATGGTGTAGGTGTCGGCTTCGCCGCCGTTGGTGATCCACTGCTTGGTGCCGTTGAGGATGTACTTGTCGCCTTTTTTGACGGCGGTGGTGGCGATGCCGCCCGCATCAGAACCGGCGTTCGGTTCAGTCAGACCGAAGGCGGCCCATTTTTCGCCGCTGGCGAGCGGGGAAAGATATTTTTTCTTCTGCTCTTCGGAACCGCCGATGATGATCGGGTCGGCACCGAGGGCGTTGGCGGCAAAAGAAACGGACACGCCGATGCAGTATTTGCTGAGCGTTTCGACGGCGACGCAAAAGCCGAGATGGCCGACGCCCATTCCGCCGTACGCTTCGTCAATGTAGAGGCCCATCATGTCCATCTTTCCAAGCTCTTTGAGCAGGTCAGAAGGGAAAATGCCTTTTTCGTCCAGCTCGGCGCGTACCGGAACGATGCGTTCCTTACCGAATTCATCGAGCATGGCCCGGATTTCGAGCTGCTCTTCCGTCAAACCATAATTGATTTCCGCCATACTGTTCTCCTTGTTTCAGTTCTCAGTTCTCAGTTCTCTGTTCAGGGTTCTCGGTTCAAACACACAACTCTGAACCCGGAACTCTGAACTTCGAATTACTCCATACTTCCTAAATAACGTTCGGCCTCCAACGCAGCCATACAGCCGGTTCCCGCTGCGCTGACAGCCTGACGGTAAACCGCATCAGCAACATCGCCCGCCGCAAACACGCCGTCGATGTTGGTGCGGGTGTTTTTGGCAATCAGATAACCGGCATGATCCACATCGAGCTGGCCGACGAACGGTTTCGTGTTCGGCTTATGGCCGATGGCGACAAACAGTCCGCTCACCGCCAGATCGGAAATCGCGCCGGTTTTGACGTTGCGGATTTTCAGGCCGGTCACTTCTTTTTTGGCAACATCGAGTACTTCTTCGACCACGGAATTCCAGAGCACTTCGATCTTCGGATGCGCAAGCAGCCGGTCGACCATGATTTTGGAGGCGCGGAACTGGTCGCGGCGGTGGATGACCGTGACCTTGGAGGCGAAGCGCGTCAGAAAAAGAGCCTCTTCCATCGCGGTATCGCCGCCGCCGACCACGGCGACCGGCACATCGCGGTAGAACGCGCCGTCGCAGGTGGCGCAGCCGGAAACACCGCGCCCGATCAGCTTCTGCTCCGATTCAATGCCGAGATACTGTGCGCTCGCACCGGTGGCGATGATAATGGTTTTTGCTTCAATCTTCTCGCCGTCGCTGAGCGTAATGCTGTGCGGGCGGCAGGTCAGGCAGGAGGAAACCACTTCGCCGGATTTGAACCGCGTGCCGAAGCGTTCCGCCTGTTTGCGCGTAAGCTCCATCAGCTCCGCGCCGGAAATTCCTTCGGGGAACCCCGGATAATTTTCAATATCGGTCGTCGTTGTGAGCTGGCCGCCGGGCTGAAACCCTTCAATCACCAGCGGATTAAGGTTGGCACGCGCCGTATAAACAGCGGCGGTTAACCCGGCAGGCCCCGTTCCAATGATGACGACATTTTCCAAAATCTGTAATCTCCGCTTCTACGAAATTTTTCGAACAGTATAAACGCCCGGTTCTTCGCGCACATGAAATCCAATCGGATTTTTCTTCGGCTCCGGCGGAATCATCAGTTCGTGAATCGCCTCAAATACGACACGAAACTGCTCGTCGTACTTTGACTCCAGCTCCGCCAGCCTTTGCGATAATTCTTCACTGGATTCCAGCATCCGGCGCAACTTCACAAACGTGCGCATAATGGCAATGTTCACATCGACAGCCCGCGGACTTTTCAGAACACCGGAAAGCATCGCCACCCCTTGCTCAGTAAAGGCAAAAACCTTCGGCGCATGCTTGATGGTCGAACATATCACAAATTGTGATATGTTCCGGATTTCCTCCCGGGTCAGTTCGAACATGAAGTCATTCGGAAAACGTTCGGTGTTTCGCTTAACCGCCTGATTCAATATACGGGTTTCCACGCCGTAGAGCCCGGCCAGATCGCGATCCAGCATCACTTTATGCCTGCGAATCAAATAGATCGACTGTTCGACCCGCTCAATCGGGATTATAGATGCGGCTTCACTCATGTCTTTGATTCAATCGTAGACGATTCTCTTTATGCTCTCAGCGCGTTAATCTGTTTGGTGAATTCCGGCACGATCTGGTGCAGATCACCGATCAGGCCGAAGTCGGCCACGTCAAAAATCGGCGCGGCGGAATCTTTGTTGATCGCGATGATAAGGTCGGCGCTCTGCATACCGGCCAGATGCTGAATGGCTCCGGAAATACCGCAGGCGATGTAAATCAGCGGGCAAACCGTTTTACCGGTCTGGCCGACCTGATGGTGATGCGAAATCCAGCCCGCATCGACGGTGGCGCGCGAAGCACCGACCGCGCCGCCGAGGGCGTTGGCCAGACCTTCGATTACCTTGAAGTTTTCAGGCGAGCCGACGCCGCGTCCGCCGGAAACGATGTATTCGGCAGCTTTGAGGTCAACGGTGTTAACCTCTTCGACGACGCTTTCGACCCGCTTCATACGCTCTTTGACGCCGGAGAGGTCGATTTTCACATCCACCACTTCGCCGGTTTCGTGTTCGCTGACTTTTTCCTTTTTGAAAACGTTGGAACGGACGGTGGACATCTGCGGACGGTGGTCGGGGCAGATGATGGTGGCCATGATGTTGCCGCCGAACGCCGGGCGCGTCTGAAGCAGAATCTGGCGCTCGGTGTCGAAGTCGAGTTCCGTGCAGTCGGCGGTGAGACCGGCCCAGCCCATTACGGCGACGGTCGGCGCGAGGCTGCGTCCGATGGTGCTGGCACCGTAGAGAACGATCTCCGGATTCTGCGCTTTGATCAGATCGGCCATGACTTTGGAGCAATAGTCGTTCTGGTACGTGTCCAGCCGGGAATCTTCGATGTTATAAATTTTCTGTGCGCCGTAGTTGAACAGCTCCTGATGCATCGGCTTGCCGTTGGCGGAAGGCAGCACCGCGCAAAGGGTGAAGC
>JBAZTQ010000172.1:0-4600 GCA_041661845.1 Kiritimatiellales bacterium
TTGCCGTGCAGCATGGCGATCCAGCGCAGCGGCAGGCGGATTTCGGCGGCGGTGCTGAGGTCGAGAGTAGTTACGACTTCCATCGCATCGAGGTCGAAATCGGGCTGATAGAAGCGGTTGAAAAGGACGAGGGCATCAGCGCCCGCGTTATCAAATTGTTTAGCCATGTTGCCCAGCGAGCTGAAATAAGGGCTGAGTTTCATGGCGACCGGAATCCGGACGGCGCTTTTGACGGCTTTCAGGATGTCGAGATGCCGTTTTTCGATATCGGCACCGGTTTCTTCGGCATTGGCGGCGACGTGATAAACGTTCAGTTCAAGGCCTTTGGCTCCGGCCTGTTCAATTTCTTTCGCGTATTCAACCCAGCCTTCATCGGTGACACCGTTGAGGCTTCCAATGATTGGAAGCCCCGATTGGTCGGCGGCCTGCCGGACAAGGTTCAAATAGGCATTCGGGTCGCAGACGTAAACTTCCGGCAGATAAGGCGTTTCACTGCCGGTTCCGAGCTGTTCGGTGAAAAGAGAGAACATGACAGCCGCCGCGGCACCGGCGTCGGCGGCGCGGCGTATGCTGTCAATGTTCCGGCTGACAGGCGAGGAGGCGACGATGACCGGGTTTTTAAGTTCCAAACCCATATAGGTGGTTTTTAAATTCACGGTCAGTCGTCTCCTTGCCGGTTTCGATCCCGGTTGTTATTCAGCCGGTTCGAAGTAGTCCTTGCCTACGCCGCATTCGGGACAAACCCAGTCTGCGGGCAGATCTGCGAATTCCGTTCCGGCGGCGATGCCGTTATCCGGGTCGCCGACGGACGGGTCATAAATGTAGCCGCAAGGTATGCATTTGAATTTTTTCATCGGATGGCTCCTTTGTTTTTCTGATTACATGATTTTGCCGAGATTTTCCATGAACGCCATGCGGCGTTTAGCGTCTTCTTCCGCCTGTTTGAAGATCGCTTCCGCTTCCTGCGGGGCGGCCTTGAGCAGTGCGCTGTAACGGCGCTCGCTGCGGATGAATTCCTGGAAGTTGCCGGTCGGCGGTTTGCTTTCCCATGCGAAACGCTTGCCTTCTTCGGCGGCCGGGTTGAAACGGAACAGCGGCCAGTAACCGCAGTCAACAGCCCGCTTCTCTTCGACCTGCGTCTTCATCATGTCGATACCGTGCGCGATGCACGGCGCGTAGGCGATGACGATGGACGGGCCGTTGTAGGCCGCGGCTTCCATCAGCGCTTTCTGCGCCTGCATGCGGTTGGCACCCATGGAGATCGAGGCGACATACACATAGCCGTAGCTCATGCACATGAAGCTGAGATTCTTTTTGCCTGTCCGTTTGCCGGCGGCGGCGAACTGAGCCACCGCGCCGATCTGGGTGGATTTGGACATCTGTCCGCCGGTGTTGGAGTACACTTCGGTGTCGAGTACCAGAATGTTGACATTCTTGCCGGAGGCGACCACATGGTCGAGTCCGCCGTAACCGATGTCGTAAGCCCAGCCGTCACCGCCGAAGATCCAGACGCTCTTGTCGACGAAGAAGTCCTGCAGTTCGGTAATCTTGGCCAGCACCTCTTTCAGCTCGCCCGATGCGGTTTTAATCGCACCCGGCAGGAGCATCTTGACGGCGTTTTGTGTGATGACAGCGGCGTCGCTGACCGTGTTACCGGCTTCGAGCGCTTTGGTCATCGCCGCAGCGAGGTCTTTGTCCACGCCCAGTTCAATGGCGCGAGCCGTTTTAACCTTGAGCATGCTGCGGTTGTTATCCACCGCCAGACGCATACCGAGACCGTATTCCGCGTTATCTTCGAACAGCGAGTTGCCCCAGGCCGGACCGCGGCCTTCTTTGCTCTTGCAGTAGGGAATCGCCGGGAACGTACCGCCGTAGATGGAGGAACAGCCGGTGGCGTTGGCAACCATCATGTGCTCGCCGTAGAGCTGGGTGACCAGCTTGACGTAGGGTGTTTCGCCGCAACCGCCGCAGGCGCCGGAGAACTCAAACAGAGGCTTCTTGAACTGAAGACCTTTGAGGGTGGCTTCCGGTGCGCCGTCGAGAACATTGTCCGGAAGCGCTTCGAAGAACTCGGCGTTCTTGCGTTCGCCGGCTTGACGCTCTTCTTCAATCGTCTTGAATTCCAGCGCCTTGGTTTTGGCCGGGCAGGTTTCAACGCAAACGCCGCAACCGGTGCAGTCTTCGATGTAAACCTGAATCTTGTATTGCAGGTCGCGGTCGTTCTTGGTGTTCGACTTGATGGTGCAGAAGCTTTCCGGCTTGCTCGTCAGATCTTTCGGGTCGATCTGCTTGGCGC
Organism: Kiritimatiellales bacterium; assembly: GCA_041661845.1. GTDB lineage: Bacteria > Verrucomicrobiota > Kiritimatiellia > Kiritimatiellales > Tichowtungiaceae > Tichowtungia. The sequence continues at coordinate 2,297 of JBAZTQ010000172.1, forward strand.
GGACGACCGCGTGCGGGCAGGCCATTACGCACTGGTTACACTGAATGCAGTTTTCTTTGACCCAGTGCGGAACGCGCGGAGCAATACCGCGTTTTTCCAGCGCGCTGGTGCCGGTCGGCAGTACGCCGTCGAACGACATTTTGGAAACCGGAACGTCATCGCCTTTGAGCAGGAGAACCGGTTCCATCACATCCTTGGCGAAACAGCCGGGCGCTTCGTTGATCAGCGTCGGGAACACATAGGACTTGGTGATCGCCGCCGGAATCTTGACCTGTTCGAGCGCGGCGCAGGCTTTGTCTACACAGGCGCAGTTCATCTTGATGATGTCTTCGCCTTTTTTGGCGAAGCTCTTCTTGATGGCGCTCTTGATCAGTTCGATCGCCTTGTCCTGCTCCAGCACGCCGGAGAGTTTGAAGAAGGCGGTCTGCATGACGGTGTTAATGCGGCTGCCGAGACCGGCTTCCACCGAGATTTTCAGCGCGTCGATGTTGTAGAACTTAATCTTGCGCTGAATGATGATTTCCTGCATTTCGCGCGTCAGGTGGTTGAACACCTCGTCGCTCGGGATATCGGAAGTCAGCAGGAAGGTTCCGCCTTCTTTGATGCAGCCGAGCATGTCGTAGCGGCCGATGTATGCCGGATTGTGACAGGCCACAAAGTCGGCGTGCTGAATCAGGTACGGATAGTTCACGCTGCTCTTGCCGAAGCGCAGATGCGAAACCGTGATGCCGTAGGATTTCTTCGAGTCATACACGAAGTAGCCCTGTGCGTTCATATCGGTGTTGTCGCCGATGATCTTGATCGAGTTCTTATTCGCGCCGACGGTGCCGTCAGAGCCGAGACCCCAGAACATGCAGTTCACCACGTCCTTGGCTTCGATGTTCAGTTCCTTGCCGACTTTGAGAGACAGGTTGGTCACGTCGTCGTTGATGCCGACCGTGAAGCCGTGGGTAGCCGCGCCGTCGAGGTGGTCGTAAACCGCTTTCACCATCGCCGGTGTGAATTCCTTGGAGGAAAGACCGTAGCGGCCGCCGATGATCTTGATGCCTTTGTTTTCGAGAGCGGCGGTAACGTCGAGGAACAGCGGCTCGCCGATGTTGCCCGGCTCTTTCGTGCGGTCGAGTACGGCGATCTTCTTGACGCTCTTCGGCAGGCAGCCGGTAAACGCTTTGACAGAGAAGGGACGGAAGAGACGTACTTTGATCAGGCCTAGCTTTTCGCCTTTGGCATTGAGCTGGTTGATGGTCGCTTCAATCGTGTCGCAGGCTGAGCCGATCGCAATGATTACTTTTTCGGCATCCGGCGCGCCGACATAGTCAAACAGGTGGTACTGGCGGCCGATCTTCGCGGCCAGCTTGTTCATGTAATCCTGCACGATGTCCGGCAGAGCGTCATAATATTTGTTGGAGGTTTCGCGGCCCTGGAAATAGACGTCCGGATTCTGCGCGGCAACTTTCAGCACCGGCGCTTCGGGACGCAGACCGCGTTTGCGGAAGCGTTCGACAAATTCCGGTTCCAGCAGGCTCTTGATTTCGTCGTAGGAAATTTCTTCAACCTTCTGCACTTCGTGCGAGGTGCGGAAACCGTCGAAGAAGTTTACAAACGGAACCTGGCCTTTCAGCGTCGAGAGGTGGCTGACGATGGCGAGATCCATCGTTTCCTGAATGCCGTTGGCGGCGAGCATCGCCCAGCCGGTGTTGCGGACGCTCATCACGTCGGAGTGGTCACCGAAAATCGAGAGCGACTGCGCGGCCAGCGAGCGGGCCGAAACGTGGAAAACCGCCGGCAGCATTTCGCCCGCGATCTTATACATATTAGGAATCATCAGCAGGAGACCCTGTGATGCGGTGAAGGTCGTTGTCAGCGAACCGGAGCTCAGCGCACCGTGCACGGCACCGGCGGCACCGGCTTCGGATTGCATTTCCGTCACGCTCACCACGGAGCCGAAGATATTTTTGCGACCCTGGGAAGCCCAGATGTCCGCGTATTCGCCCATGTTGGACGAGGGGGTGATTGGATAAATCGCCGCGATTTCGCTGAAGGCATACGCTACATGCGCTGCCGCGGTATTTCCGTCAATGGTAACCATTTTCTTACTCATACCTGCTTCTTTCTCCTGAGGATTGTGCGTTTCTATTTAAATTCCGTGAAAACTCTCATTGCCGGTTTATTGCTTTTGCCGCTTTCCTGCCGGTTTTCCGTAAAAAAGGGGTTCCTGCAAATCCGGTTTCCGCTGTTTGCCGTGCGGAGCTGAGAGAATTTCAAAAATCGGCCCCGAACAGAAGCCTTTTTTCCGGCGAAAAT
>JBAZTQ010000173.1:0-4586 GCA_041661845.1 Kiritimatiellales bacterium
GCGTGAGAGATTTTATGCGCCCACTCCGCATCTGTTTGGAGCTGTTCAGCAATGTCGCGGGTATCCGTATTGTTGTACTCCGGGTCAAAGTGGTTCAATCGGTGGTCTGCCTTATAGTCCAGGTCGCACCCGAGAAGGTACAGCGGCCCAAAACCTTCATTCACCGCCACTTGCATCATGCCGGAGATATGGTTATAGCCCGTGCAAATTTCTGGAAGATGCCATGCCTGAGCGCCTTTAGCGTTTCCCCCGTGGTAGGGTTGGTGTTTGCAGGGTTTCACCCAGGTCACATTAGGTAAGTCGCCCACACCTTCGGGTAAGTCCTTGTGGTTGGGGTGTCCTTCCGGAAAGCCATCTCGATAGATTTCGGACAGCCACATTGGGATACCCATATCCTGGTGGATTCTGATAGCCTTCTCCCATACATCCCGAGACACGGCGGTATTGAAATCCACCATGTAGTAATGGGTAGGTCGCCAGCGCAACCTCTTGTAAAGCATCCATATCCCATTCATCCCAAAGCTGATCTCACCGCGCAGCAGGTCAAGCGGGGTTTCGTTCAGGCTTGGGCCGTTCCCTACAATCCATGCTCGTCTCATACCATATCCTCAAGTCTAGCGCGTGGGTAAACGTGCAGGTCGCCGCCGATAGTGGCGTTAGTGACGTTGAACGGTAATCCCCGGCGGGCGTAGTAGTTGATTCCACATATATGCCCCCACAGGTTATTGAGATTGGCATACCGCGCCGGTTGTTCGGTCCCATGCTCGTACCCCTTAAAAAAATGGCTGGGTTTGTTGTCCTGATAATTCAGGTCGCACCCAACCAGCACAAGTTCGTCGTACCCCATGTTCAGGGCAATCTGCATTGCCACAATCAAGCTGCCCCCGAACTGGCAGAGCATTGGCATGTGCCATTCGTCCGGCGCAGTCGGGCTGTCGTAATTCAGCGTGTGATGCCAGCAGTGCTTGATCTCGTGGTAATTGCTGTACCCACTGGCGAACTCTTTGTAATACCCGCTCATGTGGCAGGGTATCCCTAAATCCAGGTGCGTCTTTACGCTTTTATGCCAGTACCCGTTATCGTTCAGTAGGGCCATCGCCTCAGCGCGAACGTAATGTGTCGGCCTCCATATCGTTTGCTTGTAGATATTCTCTATCCCATTACAAGCAAACGAGGGTTTCCCCGCAAGGAGGTCAAGATTTGTGTAAGCCAGCGATGGCCCATTCCCTATAACGTATGCACGCATAGATGTTCGATAGGGGCGGCGAGGAGGAGGAGGACGCCGCCCCTATCTCCACCGCTAATTGGTCGCAACAGTAACGGTCTGGATGGCCTGCCCAGGCAGGATCATGGCGTGAACGCTGGTTCCGTCACCGAACACAATCATGCCGCCACCGATTTTCAGCGAGGACGTACTGAACGCCACGCTGTCAGCAGCTACATCGTTGATTGCAGTCATGGTGTCAACGGTTCCAGCCGTAACAGTCATGTTCACATCTTCGCAGTTGTAGAAAATCCAGAGGCAGCCCGCGCAGTTAGCAGTCGCCGGAAGGGTGAAAGTCACCGCGGCGGTAGCGCCCTGCGTGGTAAAGATGGTGCCGCTTTCCGTTGTTTTGACGGTATAAGCGGAGGTCTTAGCCACAACATTGAAAGTCGCGGCAATGCTTTCGATCTGCCCCGCGGCGTTGAGGCCGGGAACAAGACCGCTTGGGCCAAAGGGCATCCCGTTGGCTTGGTCAGTAGATGCGTAAGGCATGGTATCCTCCTATGCCTCGTAAGAGGTCGAAAATTCGCCGCGAACAATGCGGTTCTCGGTTATCCGACCATATCCGCCGTAATACTTCCAGCCGATGCTTGCAAACTGGTCGAGCATACCGAATTTCTTGGGGCCAACCACCTCGCCGTACTCGCCAATCGCCGGGTCAAATGCTTTTACAAGCGATCCAGGCCCGCCGAATACGATGGTATAAACACTATCCGCATTGCGCACAGCTTCGCCAGCCGCGTGATCGAAGCGCAAGCCGCCGTTCTCGCCTTCACCGATGACGGTGATGGTTGTCGAAACCGCGCTTACAACCTTCACCCGCTCGTTAGTCGGGTACACAGTTGTGCTGGTTTCCTCGGTGCCGATGGTCCAGAACATACCAGCGGCCGCATTTGCCGCAACATCAGCCGCGGTTACGATGGTTGTACCTAACGCGCTTGCAGCAGAAGCCAGGGTTGTAGCGACGGCAGTACCGTTGTCCAACCCAGCTCCACCAAACACCTTTGCGTAAGGGGTTACAACAAGGCGAAACGGACCAATCTTGGCGGCTTCAAAGTTCAGGTGGATACCCGCGTCCTGGTACAGACCGATTGCGTCCACGTTGCCGCTTTCGCAAATATCATGGAACGGGAACGGGTGCATGATTGCCCCCCAGGTGTTCGCTTCACCAGCCGAGTTAATAAAGCCGGGAACTTTCATGGTCAGCATCATGCCTTGCATCTTGCGAAAGATGCTATCCGAAGCGCGGTGGGCAGCAGTACCCGCATCCAGGGATGCGCGGGCGGTATAGCGTTCGTACCACGAACCACCAGCCACGGCACTCAACGCAAGCAACTCGATAGATTCCATCTGGTTCTCACCGAGTTTCTTGAAACGTTTCTGCCCGTAATCGGTATAGACCTGCATATCAGTCGCTTCGTGCCACTGCAAAGCACCCCAGCGCGAAGTTGGCGTAAAGGTCCCTACCGCATCCCGCAGGATTTGCGGGGTAACATCGTGATCTTGCGGGATCGTTTCAGTACTGGGAGTCATACCCGAAAGGAACGGATAGCTTACGCTCGATCCTTTCATAACTTCTGCCGCCGAAATCCCAGGAAAAGGTACGGCCAACTGGTCGTACACCCTCATACCATAAGCACCGTCAATGTAGTTAGCAATGTACTGAGTGCGTACGGAATTACTGAGGTTGGAAGGAGTCTGAATAGACATAGTTGCACCTCTAGTTTACTTAGGTAGAAGCGCCTTTTGCTGCTCCGATAACTTTCGTATCTGCGCCGCGTTCGCGGTTGGGTTCAACATCAGGCGCGTCAGTTCGGTTGTGATCTCTGCCAACTCGGGTTGAGTGGGTAGAGATTGCCCACCAGTCCCAGGCATAACCTGAGCCGGGTTGGGCTGTTGGGTGGCACGCGCCTTTCGTTCCACGATAAACTGCGCCACATCTACTACACTGGTTTTACCCTCGCGGTAGAGGCGGGTTACATCGGGATCGTTAGGCTGGATGCCAGCCGCTATCAGAAGCGCGTCTGTGTCCACGCTGGGGATATTGCTCAGGTTGCCGCCCTTTGCAACAGCCGCAGCCGGTTCAACCTCGCCGCCGGGTTCTTCGAGAAGGCTATCTAGTCGCATAAGCCGCAATGCCGCCTTCTCAGAATGTCCCTCAGCTTTGAGTTCGTTGAACGCAGCCAGACGTTCCTCGAAGCTGTTTAATCGTTTCGCCACGTTAGCGATCCCCTTATCCTTATTCCCCTGTAAGGCTCTCACTTGTGACGTTAGATCAGACACACTTTTCAAAACATCTGCAAGCGTTGGCTCACTAGCAGGGGAACTTGGCTGGCCTTGTACTGGTGAAGCAGGCGATTGGCTACCGTCTGCTCCAGCAGGGGGCTGCTGTCCATACTGTTCGCTCATCTGTATTCTCCTAAAGTTGTTAAAATAAAAGGAGCGGGTCCAATGACCCGCCCCGGTTTACCGAATGGCGATATACAATCATACACATTATAGCATAGACGTTCTAAAATGCAATACCTATCTTGTGGATTGCTGGATCAGTTCCAGAATAATCTCCGGGTCCTCATCTATGCCATTGGCAAAGTATTCCAGTTGTTTGCTGGCGACATTGGGCAAGTCCTTACCGCCGTAGATATAGTCCTCGATAAGCCGCTGCATCTCGGGTTGGAAGTTCTGCATCCAATCCGAATAGCTGTACTGGTAGTATTCCGGAACGCGGGGCTGGTTCAGTTCGTCCATGATCTTTTCCTGCCCCAGGCTGTTCGTCTCATCCGTGCGGGTTATGGCAGGCAAGCCTTCTTTCAACGCCTTACCCGTTGTGGCAATCAGTTCCGCCACCGTTTTCTCGTATTCTGCCTTAGCTTCCCAAAACTTCACCAGTTGCGGATACTGTTTCTTGTATGCCTTCTGTTCTTTCGGTGTGAGCTGGTCGTAGTACCCATCCTGAATATCGTAAATATCCGCACCGAACTGCTGTTCCAGAAGGGAGGACATATACCCCTTGTGATAGCGTTCCACCGCTTCGATGCTGGCATAGTATTGGCGCAGGAGGGGATTAGATAATACCTGCCCATCCTTGAAGTCGAATATCTCATCAAGCACAGGGTTGGCTTCTTGCAGCTCGCGCTTGGCGTCTAAATCCTCGCCCAACGACATCCACTTGTCGTACAACGCCATGCCCTGCGCTCCGTACTGCTTCTCCATATCGTCATACATCTTGTTATTGACAATGCTGGCCTCGGTCCATTCCTGGCGGGTTGCGGTATCGGGCAGCTTTAGCATAGCGCCAATATCTACTACCGCGTTCATAAAG
>JBAZTQ010000174.1:0-4551 GCA_041661845.1 Kiritimatiellales bacterium
GTAGTACCACCGCCCGCGGCAAGCTATTGGGTACGCGTGACCGTGCCGAAAGCCAACGCACGTTTCGCAAAAAGCAGGAACGCCAACGGCCTGCCGATCATGCAGATTTATCCGAGCGACAGCTCTCCCGTGAGTGAGCGGGTGCAGTTTGTCGAAAACACCTTGCTCCATGTATCGCCCGACAAGGTGCGCGCAGACGGCGGCGGGTACTACTACCTGCTGCTGGATCGGGAAGGCAGGAACGACGAGGACCTGTACCTGCGCGACCAGGATTGTGTCAAGACGTGGTGAGTGATAACCCCGGAGGGTGCGCCAGTCATGGCGACTAGGCGCGGGATGCAACACGCGGTGGGGCCGGGGCATAACTAACTATGGACGAACGCGACGAGGTGCTACTGGTGCGGACGGACTTTGACGGCGGGGTAAACGTGATGGCGCTACCCGCCGCCGTAGCTGTGCTGATGCTGCACGATGGCGACATGGGCGAGAAGTGGTACAGCGCCCGCATTGTGGCGGACGATGTGGATATGGGAATGTGGGATAGGAGCATGTAATGAGACGACGCGGACTTAATTTGGCAAGAATGATGATGCTGATGAATAATGGGGGACAGAGTTTCTATGTGGATGCTACCGCCGGGGATGACAATGCTGACGGATTGACGGCGGCAACTGCGTGGCAGACTATCACCAAGGTCAACGCCGCTACGCTTAATCCAAAGGATCGCGTCCTATTCAAGCGCGCTGAAACATGGACGCTGTTAGCAGGCGGGCGGCTTGTCGGGGCATCCGGCGTGACTTATGCCGATTACGGCGCAGGGGCGCTGCCAATCATAGACGGAAACGGTGTATCTGATTGCATCCTGGGGCAAGAGAAATCTGGAATCACCTTACAAAATCTTGACCTGCGAAATGGGTATGATGCTTGCGCCCAGTTCATCACTTGTAACGGTGTAAATGTTATTGACTGCAACATGCAAGGCGCAGGGAATGACAACCTTATTTTTATCACCAATAATCAAAACGTCCTAATTCGCGGCGGAACATATCACGATCCAGTCAGGAGAGTGGCCGGAACGATGGTCACAAATATCGAACTTGCAGACGGCGGTTCTACCTTCCTGATTGACGACGTGGAGTGCTATGGAGCAGAGAGCGCCGGTATCACTATCCACAATCACGATACACCCACCCCGATCCCGACAAATGTAACAGTTCGCAATTCTGACTTGCACGACAATACCGGGAATGGCGTACAGGTTTTGTCGCAGGGAGCAAGCGCCGCGCCAGTTATCATAATTGACAACTGCACTCTGGATCGCAACGACTCAGGTATCCGGGTATTCAAATCCGTTGCATCAGCATACTACCCGCAGGGCGTGACGCTTAAAAACAGCACGATGGCAGACAATCTTACCTACGGGTTTTATTTCCAGGCTGACGATTGCGCAATCCGCCGCTGCGTGACATCTGGAACAACACAGCAGAACCGCATATTGGAATGTAAGCGGATCACTATTTACAACAACACAATCTACCTGTCCCCAGCAACGGCACTATGGCCGCTGTATATCATGGGCGGGGCGAGGGTTGATACCGTCACGGTGCGAAATAACATATTTTACATGAATACCAACAGCGGTCAGATGGTGGGAACAGCGGCAAGCAGCACCACGAATGTAACCTTTGACTATAACTGGTATTTCTTCAAGTCGTATGCCGGTAATGCGCGCTGGCAAAATGGCGGCTCTACCGTCACATACGCCAACTGGCTCCTGGCTGGGTTTGACGCGCACAGCAGTCCGGACCCATCAGGCGATGCGCTATTTACTGACGCTGCCAATGGTGACTTCACGTTGCAGGCACTCTCCCCCGCCATTGACGCGGGCGTGGTGATTGCGGGCGTGACAGATGGCTATCTGGGCGCAGCGCCAGATTGTGGATACATCGAAACTGCATGACCCTCATCCACCTCCCCCTCGTGACCTATCAGCGACCCGCGCCCTGTATTGGCGTGGAGACGATAGCGCCCGCGGCGCAGGTGGAGTTAGCATGACCCGTGACCAGCTCCGCGCCGATGCCCCGGTGCTGTGGACGTGGCGACGGCTGCACGAAAAGACGGCTGAGATTTGGAGACGGCGACGATATGCGAAGCGACAAGTCAGGCGAGAACAGCGGAAAGGACGCAAGGATTGAGTGATGGCGCTAACGAATAAGCAGCGCGTGTTTGTTGAAGAATACCTCAGGACATGGAATGCAACTGAGGCAGCTTTGCGCGCTGGGTATTCGGAGAAAACGGCCAGGGCAATCGGGGCCGAAAACCTTACAAAACCTGACATTTCGGAAGAAATCCAGGCGCGCCTTGCAGAAATCCACATGACCACCGACGAGGCGTTAGCGTTACTTGCAGACCACGCCAGGGGCGATATTGGCGAGTTTATGGACGTATCCCGAGCCGGGTTCAACCTCGAACTGCTGGACGAAAACGGCAACCGCAAGAATACCCGCGTTATCAAGAAGATCAAGCAAAAGACTACCACCTTTATCGCCAAGAAGGAATCGGACGAAGATCGGGAAGTACACGAAATCGAGATTGAGTTGTACGACGCACAAGCCGCGATTGATAAGGTTCTGCGGGTGGCTGGCAAGTACAAGGATACCGCCGGAATAAATCTTGAGGGCATGGTAAAGATCGTAGTCGAATATGCAAACAGTAACCCTTACCCTACCGAGGCCGCATGAAGCCCAACAGCGGATGCTTGACGAGTGCAAGCGTTTCAATGTTCAGGTATGCGGGCGGCGTTTCGGTAAAACTACGCTGGACATCAACGAGGCGGCATCCGTGCTGCTAGAAGGTTATCCGGTAGGGTGTTTCTTCCCGACTTACAAAATGCTGTCTGAAACATGGCGGCAGTTTATTGACGTATTTGCGCCAGTCCGTAAGACGAAAAACGAACAGGAACACAGGCTCGAATTAGTAACAGGCGGCGTACTGGAAATGTGGTCAATGGATGCGGCTGATACTGCCAGAGGCAGAAAGTATAAGCGGGTGATTATTGACGAAGCGGCAATGATACCCGGCCTCATGGATATCTGGAACGCCGTCATTCGTCCAATGCTGATTGACTTCAAGGGTGATGCGTTTATCAAAAGCACACCTAAAGGACTAAACGGCTTCTGGCAAATGTACCAGTTAGGGCAAAACCCGAATAATCACGAGTGGAAATCATGGCAATTCCCGACGGCCTCTAACCCGTATATTCCACCGTCCGAAATTGAAGCAATGCGCTTGACCATGCCAGAGATTATTTTCAGACAGGAAGTATTAGCCGAGTTTATCGACGACCAGGGCAGCGTCTTTCGCCGTGTTCAGGAAGCCGCCAGCCTCAGCCCCATGGCGGGACCCGTAGCAGGCCGGCAGTACATCGCCGGCGTGGACGTGGCCGCCTCGATAGATTACACGGTGGTTAGCGTGATTGACACCGAGAGCAAGCACATGGTTTACATGGATCGTTTCAATCGCGTCGATTACAACGTGCTGGTGGATCGCCTCGCCGCATTGCACAAGCGCTGGAAGCTGGACGCGATGAAAGTGGAGAGTAACAGTATCGGGCAGCCCGTGATTGACGCTATTCGAGCGAAGGGCGTACCCGTTATCCCGTTCACCACGACCAGCGCCACGAAGCAGACGATTATCCAGAACTTACAATCGGCGTTTGAGCATGGGGAGATAGCCATTATCAACGACCCCGTTTTGATCGGGGAGTTATTGTCATTTGAGAGCAAGCGCAACCCGTCCGGCTCGTTTGCGTACAGCGCGCCAGAGGGGATGCACGATGACTGCGTGATGAGTTTGGCAATCGCGTGGGATGCAATCGGCAAGGGCGTACAAATCGTCACTGATCCATTCGCGGGGTGGTAATTAGAGGTAAAACATGGCAACTATCTTAGAGAAAATTCGTAATTGGTTCTTCGAGCCGCTATTCGGTTCGGTAATGCTGGAACGCTTGACCGAGGCCGAGCGATACCGTAACTATCGCCAGGGCAATCAGCGGCGGCAGCTACGCGTGCGCGCCAACCAGCACGACGATAATGTGGTGCTGAACTTTACCGGCCTCGTGGTGGATAGGTCGGTCACGATGCTATTCGGCAAAGGCGTGGAGTTTGACCTACCCGGCGAAGGTGACACGCCAGAGAGCGAGTACATCGAAGCGGTATGGGCGGCGAATAACAAGGAAATCTGGCTCCAAAAGGTTGCCATCCTGGGCGGTGAGCAAGGCACGTGCTACGCCAAGATTGTGCCAGACGGCAAGGTTTACAACGGCGTAGTTTACCCGCGCCTCGTGGCGATTGACCCCGCGCTTGTCACCATCGAAACACGCCCAGATGACATTGACGATGTGCTGCGCTACCGGATTGAATACGTGATTGCCGGCCTGGACGGGCGCGACGAAGCGCACAAGCAAGAGATCGAGCGCGACGACGGGCAGGTGGAAGCGGACGGCAGCGTGACCGGCGGCGGCGTGTGGTGGATACGGGATTACGTCAATTC
>JBAZTQ010000175.1:0-4463 GCA_041661845.1 Kiritimatiellales bacterium
ATAATCTTTATCAATGGCAATCAGGCCAATCGTTTCTCAATAATTGTTATGCTTTCCGCCACCAGCATCTTATGGCTGACTCGCTGCATATTTCAAATAATATATCCGCAGGGCTCGCTAAATCCGGTTATTCAATACGGAATGCTGGCTTTATTCATCCTGACAGCCCTAAGTTTTTTGATCTCTTTGTATCTTGTGAGTACTCAATAAAACGCCGCTGCCGCTGCTGGATATCTGAAGCTGCTGAGATGATAGGGGGGGATAAGCCTTCAAGCCTGATAGCCTTTTCTACTCCCAAAAGCTAAAGGCGAAGGCTGTAGGCAAGAGGCAAAGGCATAGGCAGAGGAGAGAAAAATGCGCCATGAAGGACTTGAACCTTCAACCAACTGATTAAGAGTCAGCTGCTCTGCCAATTGAGCTAATGGCGCCTAAAAAACATCGACTGATATGCCGAGGACAGGAGTTGAACCTGCACGGGAGTTACCCCACTAGAACCTAAATCTAGCGTGTCTGCCAGTTCCACCACCTCGGCAGAAAAAGGAAACGGGCCCGAGAGGGATCGAACCTCCGACCTACGGATTAGAAATCCGTTGCTCTATCCAACTGAGCTACGGGCCCCCAAGGTTAGCGGGAGACGAGATTCGAACTCGCGACATCCACCTTGGAAGGGTGGCGCTCTACCAACTGAGCTACTCCCGCGCCCCTAATAACCTTTTAATTGGGCCCAGGATTATTCTTCTTTGAACGTACTGCCGCTTTTGTTCATCCACATCGCGAACAGGATCAGCAATAAGCCGACAGTTACAATTATGGTCTTGATCTCGAAGCCCAGGTTCTGCACGGTCAGTGGCAGGATCAGGATCGCGACCAGGTTCATGACCTTGATCAGCGGATTGAGCGCCGGACCGGCGGTATCTTTGAACGGATCGCCGACGGTGTCGCCGATTACCGAGGCTTTGTGAGCTTCGCTTCCTTTGCCGCCATGCAAGCCCATTTCGATCACTTTTTTAGCATTGTCCCAGATCGCGCCGGAGTTAGAAAGTAGGACGGCCATGATCTGGCCGACCAGGATCGCTCCGACCAGGAAGCCCCCCAAAGCCGCGGTGCCGAAAGCAAAGGCGACGATGATCGGGGAGACGACCGCCAGGATCGCCGGGCCGATCAGTTCTCTCTGGGCGGCGATGGTGACGATGTCAACGCATTTATCGTATTCCGGTTTGTTCTTTCTCTGCATGATACCGGGGATCTCGCGGAATTGCCGGCGAACTTCTTCCACGACGGTGATCGCCGCTTTACTGACCGCTCTGATCAGGAACGAAGAGAAGAGGACCGGGATCGAACCGCCGATCAGAAGGCCGATGAAAACATCGGGGGAGTTGATCTGAATGCCGGTCGCGATCAGTCCGCCTTCTTCCACAAAGGAGCGGAAAAGGGCAATCGCGGCGATAACCGCGGTCGCGATGGCAAAACCTTTGGTCAGCGCTTTGGTCGTGTTGCCGACCGCATCGAGCTTGGAAACGATCTTTTCGGCCCGGCTTCCCTGTCCGCGGTAGGTGCCGGACATTTCGAAAATACCGTTGGCGTTATCGGCGATCGGTCCGTAGGTGTCCATTGCCAGGATGAAGCCGGTAGTGGTCAAAAGGCCCAGGCCGGCCAGCGCGACGCCGTAAGCCGACAGCGCGATGTTGCCGCCGAAGATCGCCATGGAGGCGAAGATCGTGGCGGCGATGGCGATGATCGCCCAGAAGGATGATTCAAGCCCGAGACCGAAACCGGTCAGGATCGTGGTCGCGGAACCGGTCTTGGCCGAATGCGCGGTCTCTTTGACCGGCCGGTGTTCGGTGTGCGTGAAGTAGTTGGTCATCGCTTCGATCGTGATCGCCAGGATGATACCGACCAGCGTAGCTAGAGAGAAGCGCCAGTCGGGGTTGCCGGTATTAGGATCTTTCAGATAGAAGTAATTGACGGTCACAAAGCCGACGATCGAAGAGATCGCCGCGACATAGAAGCCGAAATTGATCGGTTTCATCGGATCGCCGATCTCTTCTGTGTCTTCACCGCGGACCGCCCAGGTCCCGAGGATCGAGGCGAAAACCCCGATCGCGCGGACGAGGAGCGGATAAACGATCAGCTTGAGGGCCATCAAAGAGGCTGCGGCGCCGTAGTAAAGCTGGAATTGCTTGTCGGCCAGAGTGGCGGCGCCAAGGATGATCGCCGCGACGAGGGTGACTTCATAGCTTTCGAACACGTCCGCCGCCATACCGGCGCAGTCGCCGACGTTGTCGCCGACGTTATCGGCGATGACCGCCGCGTTGCGGGCGTCGTCTTCCGGAATGTTCTGTTCGACTTTACCGACGAGGTCGGCGCCGACGTCAGCCGCTTTGGTGTAGATGCCGCCGCCAATTCTCATGAATAGGGCGACCAAACAGCCGCCGAACCCGAAACCGACGAGAACTTTCATCGCGTTCTCGCGGAAGATCAAGAAAATTGCCGTCGCGCCGAGGAGGCCGAAGCCGACGGTGAACATGCCGGAAACCGTCCCGGCCTGGAAGGCGACTTCCAGCGCTTTTTTAAAGCTGGTCAGCGCGGCGTTGGCGACGCGGACGTTAGCCCGAACAGCGAGGCTCATGCCGACATAGCCGGCGCCGGCAGAGGCGATCGAGCCAAGCAAGAAGGCGATCGCGATCCCCAGCGGGAGGGTCACATTACCGGAGTAAACCGGCAGATAGATGAAGAAGAGGGCGATACTGATCAGGGCGATAAAAATCCCCATGACCTTGAATTGGCGTGAAAGATAGGCGCTGGAGCCGTCCTGGATCGCTTTGGCGACCTCAACCATTTCTTTGGAACCGGCCGGCGCGTCGAGCACCTTCCAGGCGAGATAGATACCGTACAAAATCGCGACGATAGCGGAACCGAAGACGAACCAGAGCAGATTCATTTCAACCATTCGCAGGGCCGGAAGGACAACATTAGATTCAGACATTTTCTTTCTCCTTTCGAAATTTAAAATTAAGCCCCAAGAAAAACCAATTTATTTTAACAAATTAGGGAACAAAACACAAGGCAGCCTTTCCGGCGTTGACAATTGGCCGTCTTGGGCTTACAATTGCCCCTTGTGTGCTTGCGTTGTCATGGTTGCCCAATAATTAGGCAGGCGTAATTTAACAAGAAAGGTAATCTTTAGTGCAAGGGCTCATTTTATCGTTCCTCATTCTTGGCCCGATCGCTTTTGGTCTGGCCGCCTATTTTACCAAAGGGATGCTGCGCAACATTTTGGTTGCGGTCGCGGCGGCGGTGACCGCTGTTTTCGGCTTACTCCTCCCTTTCCAGGGTTCGTTCAATTTCTTCTTACCGGCTTCTTTTGCCTGGCCGGCTTTCCTGGTTGAACTCGCTTTAATCTCCCTTTTCATATATATAGGGATAAATCGGCGGAACTGGCTGGTCGCTTCCCTGGCCGGGGTTCAATTGGTCTTGGCTCTAGTTGAAAAGTTCTACCCCCGCCATGGCGAAGAGCAGGCCGCGACCTTTGTGATCGATCCGTTATCGATCATTCTAGTCCTGATCATTTCGGTCATCGGTTCGCTGATCCTGATCTACGCGATCGGTTACATGGCTAAACACGTGGAGCACGCCCCGAAAACGGCGGCGCCGCTCGGGCAGTTCTTCTTTTTCCTGGTTGCCTTTCTTGGTTTTATGAACGGCCTGGTCCTGGCCAATGATTTTCGCTGGCTGGCGATCTTCTGGGAAGCGACCACTCTTTGCTCTTTCATGCTGATCGGCACCGACGGGACTGAAGAAGCCAAGCAGAGCGCGACCCGGGCGATCAACATCAATATTTTCGGCGGGACTGCCCTGGCCCTGGTCCCGGTCATTGCTTTATCCCAGGGTGGGGGAGCAAGTCTCACCGGGGTCATGAGCGGAGGACTGCTTATTCCGCTGGCCCTGATCTGCCTGGCTTCCTTTACCAAATCGGCCCAAATGCCCTTCCAAAGCTGGCTGTTGGGAGCGATGGTCGCGCCGACCCCGGTCTCCGCCCTGCTTCATTCCAGCACCATGGTCAAGGCCGGTTCGTACATTATATTGAGGATCGCGCCGGCGATGATCGGCACGCCGCTGGCGAACATTATCGCGATCATCGGCGCGCTGACCTTTATGGGGGCCTCCGCTTTGGCGATCGGCCAGAGCAACGGAAAAAAAGTTTTGGCCTATTCGACGATCGCCAACCTCGGCTTGATCGTCGCCTGCGCCGGGATCAATACGCCGCTGGCTTTTGCCGCCGCGATCATGATCCTGTGCTACCACGCGATCTCCAAAGCCTTGCTCTTCCTTTGCGTCGGTACGATCGAACAGACGATCGGCAGCCGCGATATCGAGGATATGAGCGGGATCATGTTCAAGATGCCGGTGACGACGACTATCGCGATCATCGGGATGATCTCGATGCTTGCCTTGCCGTTCGG
>JBAZTQ010000176.1:0-4420 GCA_041661845.1 Kiritimatiellales bacterium
TTAGCCAGGCTGTTTTCATAGGTGGTGTGGTGGTGGTGGAAATTATTCTTCTGCGAACGTCCGCGATGACGGATCACCACTTGCTTTTGGCATGACTCCTGCCCGCGAAGCGGAATCAGCAGGAGGCGTGACAAAAGTGCCGAAGGCATGGTGATTCGGTCCATCGGCTCGTTAGATATTATTTTTTCTTTTGGGTTTCAGCAACCTTCGCAACATCAGAAAATGTAAAGAAATCCTTTTTCTCTTCTTCTGTAAGTTGATCAACATATATTGTCTCCACTAGTGGAGTAGAAACTCCGATTCTCTTCCCTCCAGACATAAACGGACGATTCCATTCAATCTTTATCGTGTTCGTGCTAGTTGAATCGCACGGCGGGAGCTCTCTATAGCGCTTTAATAGTTTATCAAGCCCCTTAATCTGCTTATCTGTAAGCTGAATGGTGGCAAGTTTGGTATATAATTCGCTATGCTGCTCAGTATAATGCCCTTTGTAGACCGCAACATCAAGGGCATCTTTGTCCTTCGACATTTCAAACAAATATCGTGAAGAAGTAAAACATGAGTCAGCGTTAAAGTGAACTGTCACGAGGAGCTCTGAACCCACATTTGCAAATATTGGTTCAATCGCACTAACCGCACGTATACTGAAAAGCAGAGTTAAAATGAAGTAGCGCATATATTTTTATCTAACGTCCCCGATCACTTGCTCCCACTCGCTTTTGGCACCAAAGCCTGCTCCGCAGGCGACGTGCCAAAAGTGCCGAAGGCATGGGAGTTAAGTGCATCGGTCTGTTCGCCTAATGTATCTTTATGATCGCGATAAAACCACAAAGAATAGTGAACGCGTATCCAAAAAAGGGCTCGATAAAGAAATCTGTGGGTAAAAACGAACCGGTTTGATGGGGGTTGTGCACCCCCAAACCCCGCACCGCTCGCCGCGGCAGGCGTTCGGGGGGAACTTGGGGATGGCTTGCCTTGCGGCAAGCGTGAAAAAAAGAGAGGCTGGCGGAGCCCGAAAGGGCTCCTGTAAACCAGCCTGTTATGTGTCACATAACGCTGAAAACCATACTCAGAGAGGTTCACCCGATCAAGGGCTTTGTCTATCAGGCGGTGGATTGGGATCCGGTCATTCCGAAAGCCGTGAGGGTGAAAGTTGCCGAGCGCCAAGGCTGTCGCGGGATTTGTTCGGATTGCGGAAAGAAGGGGCCGGGATATGACCGTCAACCCGAACGCCAATGGGACTTCATCCCCTTCTGGGGACTGCTCGTCTTTCTGGTCTATGCTCCCCGGCGCATCGACTGCCGCAAGTGCGGGCCAACCATCGAGCGGCTGCCTTGGGCCACCGGCAAGTATCAGATCTGCGATGTGTTCCGACTCTTCCTCGCCCAATGGGCTCGATTGCTTTCCTGGGCGGAGGTTGCCAGATCCTTCCGCGTCGGCTGGGCCGATGTTTATGGTGCGGTGAAGTGGATTGTCGAATACGGCATCGAAAACCGAGACCTCTCCGGCGTCGTAGCCCTTGGCGTCGATGAGATCCATGTCGGCAAGAAGGACAAGTTCTGGACGCTGGTCTACCAGATTGACGGACACTGCAAGCGCCTCCTGTGGATCGGTCGGGACCGCACCGAGGAGACCTTCCATCTCTTCTTCGAGGTTTTCGGAACGGAGTTCTGTTCGGGCATCCGCTTCATCTGCTCGGATATGTGGAAACCCTACCTCAAGGCGGCAGCCGCCCACCTGCCCCACGCCCTGCAAATCCTCGACCCCTTCCATATCGTTAAAAAACTCAATGACGCCGTCGATGAAATCCGGCGCGAGGAAACCCGTGCGCGTGTTGAAGCCGGCTTGGAACCCTTGCTCAAAAAGATGCGATGGGCTTTTTTGAAAAGAAGATCCAACTGGACCAAGACTCAGCGCCGTCGCATGCGCGAGATTGAGGGCTCCGCTTTGCGCACCCTTCGCGCCTTTTTGCTCGTGGAAGCCTTCCGCCACTTCTGGACTTACTGCTCGCCGACTTGGGCCGGAAAATTCCTCGACGCCTGGTGCAAGAAGGTCGCTCGCTCCCGCCTCGGTCCGCTCAAAAAAGTTGCCCGGACTCTCCAGTCCCACCGATCCTTGCTGCTCAATTATTTCGAGGCCGCCAAACAGTATTCCAGCGGTGTTGTCGAGGGTCTCAACGCCAAGGTGAAACTGACGCTGAAACGCAGCTATGGCTTCCGCACTGAAAATGCTCGCGAAGTTGCTCTTTATCACGCTCTTGGAAAGTTACCCGAACCCAATTTCACCCACAGTTTTTTTTAGCCAGGCAAAAGAATAGATACCTGCCGGACGCGTTCAGTCACGAGTCGTAGAGGATATGACGACAGTAAAGGAAGAGGATAAAACGGAATGAAAACCGGATTTTTCTCGATCGGACTGGATACGTACTGGGCGCAGTTTGACGGACTGCTGGATCATTTGACTGGCTTTCATACGCAGATTCGAGACCGGATTGCCGCGATGGATGTCGGGGTGATTGATGCGGGCATGGTGGATAGCGTGGAAAAAGCCGCTGAAGCGGCGGCGTTGTTCAAACGGGAAGATGTGGGAATCATTTTCCTGTTCATTTCCACCTATGCGCTCTCCTCCACCGTGCTGCCGGTGGTGCAGAAGGCCAAGGTGCCGGTGGTGATGCTCAATCTCCAGCCGGTGGCGCAGCTTGATTATGGAAAATTCAACGCGCTGGGCGATCGCGGGAAAATGACCGGCGTTTGGCTGGAACATTGCCAGTCCTGTTCAGTTCCGGAACTGGCCTGCGTCTTCAACCGCGCGGGCATCGACTATCACTTGGTGACCGGCTATTTGCAGGAGGAAGCCGCATGGAAAGAGATTCAGGACTGGGCGGATGCGGCGAAAGTCGCGGACGGAATGCGCCGGAACCGCGTTGGCGTGCTCGGCCATTACTACTGCGGCATGCTGGATGTTTACAGTGATCTTACGCAGCAGTCCGCCGTTTTCGGCAACCATTTCCAACTGCTGGAAATGTGCGAACTGCATGAACTGCGCGGCACGGTCACCGCCGCGGAAACCGCGGCCCAAATTGCCGAATTCAACGAAAAATTCGATGTGTCCGCCGAATGCGAACCTGCGGAAATCGAACGGGCCGCGAAAACGTCGGTGGCGCTTGATCGGCTGGTTGCCAAACACAACCTCGGCTCCATGGCCTATTATTACGAGGGAACCGGCGAATACGAAAACATCGTCACCTCCGTCATAGCAGGCAACACCCTGCTGACCGGACGGCATGTCCCGGTGGCGGGCGAATGCGAAGTCAAAAACGTGCAGGCCATGAAAATCATGGACCTGTTCGGGGCCGGCGGATCTTTCTCCGAGTTTTACCTCTCCGATTTTGTGGATGATGTGGTCTATCTGGGACACGACGGCCCGGCACATGTTGCGATCGCCGAAGGGGCCGTCGGCCTTGTGCCGCTGCCGGTTTATCACGGCAAGCCGGGCCGGGGCCTCTCCATTCAAATGACCGTCAAACACGGGCCGGTCACCCTGCTGTCGGTTGTCCAGCGGCACGACGGGACAGTTTCCCTACAGACGGCCGAGGGCGAGTCGGTTCCCGGGCCGGTTTTACAGATCGGCAACACCAACAGCCGCTACAGATTCAGCATCGGAGCAAAAAACTTCATGAACGACTGGTCCAAAGGCGGCCCGGCGCACCACTGCGCCATCGGGATTGGCCACATCGCCGACAAACTGGAAAAACTGTCACGGCTGCTGGGCATCGGATTTCAACGTGTTTGTTGAGTGGAAGCAACCAACAATCAAAACATTACATCATGAATAAAAGGCCGAAAAAACTTATGAAACGAGACAACCAGCAGGGCATTGACGATTCCTCTGCAAGAAAAGATTTTGCCAATCCTCCCGCCGACTATCGTCCCGCGCCGCTGTGGGTGTGGAATGATGAATTGACGCCGCATCGGGTGCGCGAGCAGTTGCGCGAGCTTCACGGCTGCGGCTTGGGCGGCGCGTTTGTCCATCCACGCCCCGGCCTTGTCAGTGAATATCTCGGGGCGGACTGGTGGGAATGCTGGGCTGCCGCGCTGGAGGAGGCGGAGAAGCTCGGGATGAAGCTTCAGATTTACGATGAGAACACCTTTCCGAGCGGCTTTGCGGGCGGCCATGTTCCGGCGCAGCTTCCCCACACCGTGGCGACGGGGGTGGCGATGCGAAAACTGGGAGCCGACGAGCCGACGCCGGATGTCCGATCAATTCCTGACGGCCCGCTTTATGCCTGCGCGGAAGGGGAGGGCGAACGATATGTTTTTGAGCGGGCACTTCCCACGTCCGGCTCTTGGTTCGGCGGCTTTGCCTATGTGGACATGTTGCGCCCCGAAACGACGAAAAAATTCATCGAAGTCACGCATGA
>JBAZTQ010000177.1:0-4304 GCA_041661845.1 Kiritimatiellales bacterium
GCACATCACATGATAGACCGCACCGGCGTATTCAATTCTCGGAGACCTTCCCATGCGCAACTTCTACAACACTCCAGCAAACCCGCTCAAGCAAAATACTAAAATAATAGGACTGACACCTTTTCGCGATAATCCGGCGGCCGACCTCGGTGAGGCCGCACTGCTCTTTCACGATGTCGCGCCGCGAGCGGATCGTTTTGCGCGTCACGCCCTTGATTTGAGCCCGGAACTTCAAATATTCGTCCACCCGCATTTCGGTGTAGAGCGGGCAGCTTTCCGGCATATAGCCGATGTGGCGGCGCGCCTCAATCGGATCTTCGAACACATCGCAGCCGGCAATTTCCACCGCGCCGCGTGTCGGATGCAGAAATCCGGTCAGCATTCGCATCGTCGTGGTTTTTCCGGCACCGTTCGGGCCGAGAAAGCCGACAATTTCGCCGCGGCCGACTTCGAACGAAACATCGTCCACCGCCGTATGGCCCGAAAACTGTTTAGTCAGATTGGAAACCTTGATCATATAAAACGCTCCGGAAACAACCGTGGCATTATCTATGAGAAGCTCCGGCAGTCAAGCCGCGTAACAGCATCTGCGCGTTTGAAAACAGTGCCAAGCTTTGCCTTTGGAAACCGCTCTGTCGTTTATATAGCCGGAAAACAGACAGACAGTCGCCAGAGACTTGTGATAAAGATATCGGCAGGTCGGATGCGGAGGCTGTGCGAACTGAAAGAAATACCAAAATAATAGGACTGACACCTTTTACCACGGGCACAACAGGAAAGGTGTCAGTCCTATTATTTTAGTATTTGGACTTGACGGTTGATCGTCGCCGGTCGGGAGATGAAACAGGAAAATCCAGAGTCCGGAAGTGCAGCGGGGATTTTTTCCAAACCGTGGAAGAGCGGGATAGGATACCAAGTGCGTATGAGGTTCGGTATTTATGTCAAGGCCGCCGGGACGGCGGCGGTACGTATCGCAACCCTTCGCGGGCGTTATAGCCCGGGCGGTTGCCTTGTTTATAAACCGAATATCATGCGGTTTTGGTATGACCTTTAAGCTTGGAGCCTTTAGAGCCATTTCGATTGAGATGCCGTAATGGAGGGACGGCTTCCACGCCGTCCGGTATGAAAGGCGGCGCGGGTGGAACCGCGCCCTCCGCCCAATCCGGCGCAGAGGCATCTCAGCCGCCAGAGCGTTTCGACTTAAATCGCAACCACTACCAAGCTCTTCGGAATACCGAAGACGCGAAGCGAGGCTTTCGTAACGAAAGCAATGACCGAAGGAAATGGCAACCTTGGCCTACAAACACGCTTGTAGGGCGACCTTCCCGCAGGGAGGTTGCGCGACGGACACAAGCGATTTAAAAATACTCCGGCGCGGAAATAGAAACGGTATTTTGAACGAATAGAAGAGACTATTCGTAGCGCAACGCTTCGATCGGGTTGAGTTTGGAGGCTTTCATGGCGGGCCATAGGCCGAAGAAGATGCCGATGAAGACCGAAAAACCGAAGGCGACGACCAACGACAGACTGCTGATTTGCGTCGGCCAGCCCGCTCCTTGCGCCATGGCAAGGCTCAGGCCGATACCCAGTCCCAGTCCTGAAAGTCCGCCCAGCAGACTGATGGCCAGCGCTTCGATCAGGAACTGCGCCATAATATCCTGCCGCCGCGCGCCGATGGCTTTGCGCAGGCCGATCTCGCGGGTGCGTTCGGTGACGGAGACCAGCATGATGTTCATGATGCCGATGCCGCCGACGATCAGCGAGATGCCGGCGATGGCTGCGAGCAGGATAGACATGATTTTGGTGGTGGAGCTGAGTGCCTCCTGAATTTCGGCCATATTGCGGATTTCGAACGGATTTTCCGCCGGATTACGGTTATGTCGCTTGGCCATCAGGGTCTGTAAATCATCCTGTGCCTGTGGAATGTTTTCCACTTTATCGATTTCCGCATCGATTCCATCCAAGTAGCGTTTGCCGAAAAGGCGGTACATGGCGGTCGTGATCGGGATTCTGATCGCATCGTCCTGATCGCCGAAGGCGCTGGCACCCCGCTCGGGAAGTACGCCGACAACTTCGTAGGATCTCCGGTTGATGCGGATCGTTTTGCCGATGGGATTTTCATTTTCTCCGAACAGCGAGCGGAGTGGCGTCATGCCGATCACGGCAATCTGTGCGCGGCGCAGGACGTCTTCGTCGGTGATATAGCGACCAAGCATTGGAACTTCGGCGCGCATCGGGGCGTAATCCGGCGAGACGCCGGAGGCCGACGTGGCCCAGTTCTTGGAGCCGTACTGAAGCTGTACGCCGCCGCGGATGCTGGAGGCGGCGCGTTTGACCGACGGGGCCTGTGCGACCGCGGCGGCATCTTCGAGCACCATGCGAGAGACTTCTCCGGCCTGCAGCTGTACGCCCTGACTGCTGCGCGAAGCGGCCCGGATGCTCAGCAGATTGGAGCCGAGCCGCGAAAGCTGTTCTTTCACCGAGGCTTTGGCGCCGAGGGCGAGCGAGACCATCGCGATGACGGCGGCGACGCCGATCAGGATGCCGAGCGCGGACAGGAACGTGCGGGCCTTGTTGTTCCAGAGCGCGCTCAGGCTCTGGCGGGTGAGTGCCGTACCTTCGTGAAAAACGGCCAGCCAGCTCCGTTTTTTGGATGTTTCGCGCAGCAGCTCCAGCACTTCCTCTTTCGCATCGTCGTGAACGGTCGGTGTTGCGTTGCGCCGGTCTTCCTGAATCTCGCCGTCGCGGATGGTGATGATGCGGTCGGCGTGTTCCGCCACCTCAATATCGTGCGTGACGAGCACCACGGTGAGCCCCTGCCGGTGCAGCGCGCGGAAGAGCGACATGATGTCTTTAGCGCTTTTAGAGTCCAGGTTTCCGGTCGGTTCGTCGGCGAGAATGATCGAGGGGTTGTTGACGAGGGCGCGGGCGATGGCCACGCGCTGCTGCTGGCCGCCGGAAAGTTCATTGGGCCGGTGGTGCGTCCGGTCGCCGAGGCCGACGCGTTCAAGCATCTTGAGGCCGCGATGACCGGCCGAGGTGTTCCCTGAATAAAGCAGCGGCAGGTTGACGTTTTCAAGCGCCGACGCGCGCTGGAGCAGATTGAACTGCTGAAAAATGAAGCCGATGGTGCGGTTGCGCAGCCGGGCGGTTTGTGTGTCCGACAGACCGGTGATGTTTTTATCATCGATTTCGTACGTTCCGCTGTCGGGCCGGTCGAGCAGGCCGATGGTGTGCATCAGCGTGGATTTTCCCGAACCGGACGTGCCGATGATGGCGATAAATTCGCCGTCATCGATTGTGAGCGAAACGTTGCGCAGAGCGTGTACGGTGTACTCGCCCATTTGATAGCTTTTGCAGATGTTACTTAGGCGGAGCATAAGAATTATCGTGCCCCGCCCCGGCCGGAGCCGCTCCCTGAACGTGAACCGCCGCTGCGCGTGCTGGCCGGGGCCATTGCAAACGGGTTTTTGGCGGATGTTTCTTTTTTACGGGTGACCTGAGGAATCAGAATTTCTTCGCCGGCTTCGAGGCCTGCCGTGATTTCGGTGAAGGAGTTTTCGCTGAGACCGGTTTTGACCGGACGGGCTTCCGGTTCTTTACCCTCTTTGGCGGGCAGGCGCACGAAGGCTTTGCCTTTGCGGTATTCGAGCGCGGCGGTCGGAACGGCCGGAACGTCGGCATGTTCTTCCACCAGGAAAGTCAGGGTAGCTGTCATGCCGCTGCGGGCGAATTCCGGCAGATTCTCTGCCGTCACATCGATTTCGTACATCGTCACGTTGCTGACCATTTTGGAGTCGTAAGCGATGCTTTCGACGGTGCCTTCGAAGGCGGATTCCGGGTAGGCGTCGAGCTGTACATTTACCCGCTGCCCGGCAAAGAGCGCGCCGATGTCGGTCTCATCAACCTGCCCGACGACGATCAGCCGGTCGGCGATCACAATGACCGCACTGCTGGAGGTAATGGTCTGCCCGGGTTCCAGGGACCGGACGATAACAGTACCGCTAAGCGGCGCGACCAGCGGGGCGGCTTTATAAATTTCTTCCCAGTATTTCACTTCGGCTTCGCCTTTGGCGCGGGCCGTATCGAGCAGGGTGGCGCGTTCGGTGGAGCTGATCCAGGCGACAACCTGACCTTTTGTAACCTTGTTCCCTTCGTCCACCAGCAGCGTTTCAATGCGGCCGGAGATCGGCGATTTGACCTCCAGACGGTTTTTCGGCCGCACTTCGCCGGTGCTTTCGACGGTATGTCGCAGGGTTTTCAATTCCACTTTGGCGGGTATGAATTTCTGTGCTTCAGCGGCG
>JBAZTQ010000178.1:0-4294 GCA_041661845.1 Kiritimatiellales bacterium
ATGGCGGATCTTATGGAGGTTCACCCGAACAACATGCCGGTGTTTAAGCCGCTGACTGAAGTTTTTCACATGGATTGATTTATAGAGCCAAAGGAATTGAAAAATGCAGGATTTGAAAACGATTGTTGAGCTGTCGCATGAATTCGGAACGGTTGATTACGTCAAAGGCGGCGGCGGTAACACCTCCGTCAAAAACGACACCACGCTGTGGGTGAAACCGTCCGGCACCACGCTCGCCGGACTGACCGAAAAAACTTTTGTGGCGATGAACCGCGCGAAGATCAACGAACTTTATACCGTTGAAACGCCCAAGGTTGCCGCGGCCCGCGAAGAGCTGGTTAAAAATCTGATGGCCGCCGCCGTGGAAAATGACGCCGGACGCCCGTCGGTCGAAGCGCCGCTGCATAATGTGTTCGAAGCGAAATTTGTGGTGCATACGCATCCGTGTGCGGTCAACGGGCTGACCTGTGCCAAGGGCGGCGAAGCGGCCTGCAAGGCGATGTTTCCCGATGCGCTGTGGGTTGAATACATTGATCCCGGCTACACACTTTGCATGGAAGTCCGCGAGCGCATCGAGGCGTACAAGGCGAAGCACGGTAAAGAACCCCGGCTGCTGGTGCTGAAAAATCACGGCATCTTTATTGCCGCCGATACGCCGTCCGAAATCCGTGCGCTTTATGCCCGTGTGATGGATGCCCTGAACGCGGCGTACAGAAAGGCCGGAATTTCCCAAACATTGGAAATCGCTGTTGTGCGGGAAGACGCTGAGGCCGAAACAAAAATCAAACAGGTTTTCGGTGCGGATGCCGCGTTTGTCGCTTCCTCCGGAATTTTCCCTGTTGCGCCGGGTCCGATCACGCCGGATCATCTGGTCTACGCCAAAGCTTTTCCGTTTGCCGGCGCGCTGACCGCTGAGGCTGTCGCAAAGTACAAAGTCTCGCGCGGCTATATGCCGAAAGTCGTGGTCGCCGGACGCCGCATCTACGGCATCGGCACGTCGCAGAAGAACGCGGACCTTGCACTTGAACTGGCGCAGGACGGTGCGCTCGTCATTCAGCTGGCTGAAGCGTTTGGCGGAATCGAATACATGAGCGATGCCGCCCGCGAATTTATCGAAAACTGGGAAGTTGAGTCTTACCGGCAGAAACAGGTTTAACCCGGAAAACAGGATGCAGAATATGGCCAGACATTACATAGCAGTTGATCTCGGGGCCTCCAGCGGCCGCACGATTGTCGGAACGCTGGAAAACGGCACGCTCACGCTCAAAGAGATGAACCGTTTCTGGAACGGCCCGACGGAAATCAATGGCACACTCTACTGGGATTTCGTCCATTTGTTCCGCTGCATTCAGGAAGGTGTCACGCTGGCGAAAAAAGAGTTCGGCGACGGACTGGTTTCCATAGGTATTGATACCTGGGGCGTGGACTTCGGTCTGATCGATTCTCAGGGAAAACTGCTCGGCAATCCGGTCAACTACCGCGATGCGCGCACCAACGGAATGACCGAAAAAGTGTTTGCCGCTGTCGGCAAAGAAACTGTTTTCGCACAGACCGGCATCCAGTTCATGCAGCTGAACACGCTGTATCAGCTTTATTCGCTGGCGCAGTCAAAGAACACCCAGTATCTGCAGGCGGACAAGATGCTGTTCGTTCCCGATCTGCTTAACTACTGGCTGACCGGCAAGATGGCGACGGAGCGCACTTTTGCCAGCACGTCCCAGTTTTACAATCCGGTCGCCAAAGACTGGGCGTTTGATCTGCTCAAAAAACTGAATATCCGTACCGACCTTTTCGCTCCGTTTGCCGATCCCGGCACGGTGCTCGGCGACTATCAAGGTTTGCCGGTGGTCTGCACCGGAAGTCACGATACCGCCAGCGCTTTTGCCGCTGTGCCGGTGGTCGAAGGCGAACAATGCGCCTTCCTCAGCTCCGGAACCTGGTCGCTGCTCGGCACCGAGCTGCCGGCACCGGTCATCAACAAGGATGTTCTGGCGGCCAACTTCACCAACGAAGTCGGCGTCTGCGACACCATCCGTTTCCTGAAAAACCTTTCCGGACTTTGGATTTTGCAGGAGCTGCGCCGCGTCTGGGCGGAACAAGGCACCGAATACGACTATATCCAAATGGCTGAAATGGCGCTGCTTTCCGAACCGTTCCAGTTCTTCATCAATCCCGGCGACGACCTTTTTCTGGCACCCGGCGACATGCCCGCCCGCATTCAGGATTATTGCGAACGCACCGGACAGAAACGTCCGCAGGAGCACGGACAGATTCTGCGCGCGGCCTACGAAGGGCTGGCGCTGCTCTATGCCGACACCTACGGAACGCTCGAAAAGCTCAGCGGAAAGAAGATGGATGTGCTGCGCATCGTCGGCGGCGGATGCCAGAACCGGGCGCTCAACCAGTTTGCCGCCAGCGCCACCGGACGAACGGTTGTTACCGGCCCGATTGAAGCCACGGCTATTGGAAATCTTGTCATGCAGATGCTGGCCATGGGCGACATTGCAACGTTATCCGAAGGCCGGGAAATCATCCGCAGCTCTTTTGCGCAGGAAGCCAAGACCTATCATCCGCAGGATACGGAAGAATGGCAGTCCGGTCTGGCCAAATGGCGCGCGATTGTGCGTACCGGTCTGTAAGCGTATTTTACGCCGGATAGACGGATGATCACCTCCGTCTATCCGGATTCGTACCTTGCTTTTTGGATAAAAAACCAATATCTATCACGATGCTTTGTGTATTCTGATTCGACGTGTGTAACAACGGAAGCAGGAGATAGGCAATGAAGAAGATAATTGTGAGCATGGTGCTGGGCGCAGGTTTTTGTTTTATGGCGCAGGCGGCCAGTGACAGCTGGAAACTGGATGCGGACGGCAGCTATACAAATACGGCCAACTGGCTCGGCGGGAATGTCCCCGGCATCAGTGACGGTACCGCCAGTGCGGATACGGCGGCGTTTTCCGCCGCGCTCACGGCGGGACGCACGGTTACTCTGCCCGGCACCTATGCCATCGGTACCATTCAGTTCGGCAACACTTCCACGAACGGCTATACGATCAGCGGTTCGACATTCCGCATCAATAACGGCGGAGTGATTGAAACGGTCGCCGGCGCGGGCGCCCACAACGACACCGTTGACTCAGCCATCCAGCTCCGGGGCACGGGCGACACCACCGTCACCATCCGCAATAATTCCACAGATGCGGGCTTGAAGATCAGCGGTGCCATCAGTGCCTCAACCCCTGCCGACGCGCATACCTTCACGATCAATCTGGACGGGACGAGTACGGCATCCTCGATCGGCGGACCGGCCAACGGAATTTCCGGCGTTATCAATGACGGCGGTCAGGCTGCCAGCCATGTCGCCGTGGTTAAAAACGGCACGGGTTCATGGTCGCTGACCGGCAAAAACACCTTTGCGGGCGGGCTGACCTTCAATGCGGGTACGCTCCGCTACAACAGCAGCGGCCTGTCAACCATGTTCGGCGCTGGCGTAATCAATATAGCCAGCAACGGGGTCGAGTTCCGACACGCCAACAGCACCGTGATGGAGCTTGCCAATCAGATGAATGTCAATGCCGACTTTACGCTGGCCGGCAACTCCAATACGACCTGGAGCGGGGGATGGGATCTCAACGGCGGAACACGCACCCTTACAGTGAACGCGGATTCGGCCATTTCCGGCGTGATTTCCAGCGGTGCATTTACCAAGGCCGGCACGAAAATCCTGACCCTCTCCGGCGCGAACACCTATAGCGGCGCAACAACGGTTTCAGCGGGTGCGTTGATTGCGAATGCGGATTATGTATTCAGTGGAACAACCAATATTACGGTGGCTGGCCTGGCGACGCTGACGCTGCAAAACGGTGTTTTGAATAACTATATCGGCAAGCATGCCCAGCTGATTCTGAATAACACGTCTACGCTGAATCTTAACTTTAACGGCACGAATACTATCGGCGGCCTTTCTCTGGACGGCGGAGCCACCTGGCTTTCGAATGGCGCCTATACCTCAGCACAGCTTGCCAGCCTTAACCCGAGCGGCACATATAGCGGCAACGGCAGTCTTACGGTAGGTGCTAAGGTCTTCCGGCTGATCAGTATAACCTCGCCGTAACTTGTCCGATGCCTGCCGGAAATGGATACAAAAACTGCAACCACGGTTGTGTTTTTTGTTTTTCGACCCCTCCGGTATATTTCCGGCCATTAGATAACGGTACGCAGCCGTTGATGTCTCGGATGAACCGACTCGCACCTTGCTTTTTGGATAAAAAAACAATATTTATGCTGAAAC
>JBAZTQ010000179.1:0-4285 GCA_041661845.1 Kiritimatiellales bacterium
CGGGCGCGCATCTCTTCAATCGTCCCGCTATAGACCTGCGATCCAATATCGACATCGTCTTTCAGGGAATAAAGATTGGCTGTTTTCTGCCCGGTCACGGCGTCAATCGCCGTACAGCCCGCAAGCAAAAGCATACAACTTAAACTCAGTAGAACTCGTGTTTTCATATCAACCTCAAAAATTAGATTCAATCATCGGACGGTAAACCAGCTCATGCACCACCACGTCGTCCGGCGCGTTAAGGCAGTGGATGATCATCTGCGCGGCGGATTCGGGCCGCATATAATCGGGACGGTCGATGTCGCGGAAATCCGAGTCAACACCGCCGGGATAAACGCCGGTGACTTTAACGCCGAAATGCCGTGCCTCTTTAATCAGGCAAAGCGTGAAGCCATGCAAAGCATATTTCATTGCACTGTAGGTTGAATAGTTTTCCAGACTGGTGCGGGCAACCGTGCTGACGACATTGAGAATATGGCCGCTCTTTCTCGCGCTCATCTCTTTGAGCGCCTCACGGCAGAGCAGATACGGTGCGCGAAAATTGACGGCGTATGAGTCGTCAAGCCGCGCAACGTCCACGGCGGTGACCGGTTCTTTGCCGGGGTTGAAGCCCGCATTGTTGATCAGCACATCAATCGATCCGAGCGCCTTCTGCGCCGTCGCGTACAACGCAACCACGGCGTCAGAATCGGACAGATCGCAAACCGCGCCGAAGCAGTCGGTTTCTTTTTTTAAAACATCCAGCAACTGCTGATCGCGGCCTGTGGCAAAAACAATAAAGCCCTGCGCGCAGAGTTGCTTTGTCACCTCGCGCCCGATTCCGCGCGTCGCTCCCGTCACTAAAACTTTCCGTCCCATATTCACGTTCTCCGTTTCCCGGACATTGGAACCATTTTCCCCGATATTTGGAAAACAAAAACGCCCCGGACATGCCGGGGCGTTTACAGGCAGCCGGAGAATTTTAATCAATAAACCGGCGGCGGATAAACCAGGCCATACTCGCAACCGTTGCGACCAGCGAAATACCGACCGGTTCCGGAATGGTGTTTACACTGACGCTATCAATAAACACATCCTCATCCTCTCCGCCGGTCCGGGCGGCAAAGGCAAACTGTGCGCCGAAAAGCGGGGTGAAGCCGGACACATTCAGATCGGTAAAAATCGCTGTACCGTCATAGGTCACATCCAGACCGCCGGAGTTCCATGCGATGGAAACCGTCTGAAACGGATCGCTCAGGAATGAAGAAATCACCGGCGGTTTGACGGTACTGTTGCCGACACTGACCCCGTTGACATAAACCTCAATCGACTGCGGATCTCCGCCGCCGTTGTCATACGTGTCCCAGCCGATGGAAAGCATGGAACCGGTACCGGCATACATTCCTTCTTCGCCGCCGTACGGCAAAGTGCCGAGCGTCCCGAAATTGAAGGAAAAGCCGTCCGCAGGAATACCCATGTCATTTTTGATGAGTACATCAAACGTGGCTGTGAACCCCTGCACTGCATTCCCGGCATCAAGATCGTACAGCGCGAAAGTGCTGGCACCGCCCACTGCCGGATTAGAGTCCTGCGTCAGTCGAAGAGCCTTCCAGCTGCCGCCGTTATCCCAAACCTGAGCGTGACCGGTTCCGGTATCAGAGATCGTTGTTCCATCCCCGAGATTGGTGGTTCCGCCGGAAGCGGAATTAAAATTCTGGGAATAACTTCCCGCCCAGACCCCCGCCGCCACTAAACCGGCCGCTGTAAAAACAATAATTTTCTTCATTTTTCCCTTTGGTTGAACTGTGAATTTGTTCCTTTGCTTAAACTGTGAACCGCCGGCGGATAAAAAAGGCAGCCGCCGTTACCGTACTCATCAGCAGCGCACTGGCCGGTTCCGGAATTACTCCGACAATCTGAATGCCGTTGATCGGCGCGCGCTGATTACCCATATCCGATGCAACCGACGGCGTTGCCGTCAGCGTAAAGCTTGCTCCGGTCAGACCGGTGAAGATGATCATGTTGCCTTCGCTGTTGTTCGGAGAAAACGGCCAGTTGAGGTTGCCGGAGGCTCCCTCGACCGGAATCTGGAATACGCCGTTGGCATTGTTGCCGCTGCCGCTGTTGAAATCCACGCCTTCGCTGTCTTCATTAAGAACGGTTGTTCCGCCGATGGTATAAAGACCGCGGGTCCAGGCCGATCCGTTAGCCCCGTCAATGAACACCACGACCGAATAGGTGCCGTTCAGCGCTTCCAGACCGGAAACCGTAACGGTTGTCGCATGTTCGGCATTGTTGTCCAGATAGCCCCGCATCATTGTCGTATTGGCCGACGTGTTTGTCCCGCCGGTTGTGCTCGGCACATCCCAGACGTTGTCCGCGCTCCAGGAAACGGTTGCGCCACTGATCACCGCTCCGCCCGAACCGGTCAGGTTCCCGACATCGGAACCGGTATTACCGTTCAGGTTGTTCCAGTTGCCGGCCATTGTGCTTCCCAAACTGTTTCCGGCTTCACTGCCGGTCAGCCCGGCCAGATCGGCGGTGCCGAGTGTAAATGCGTCGGAACGACCGGTGAAGTTCAGGCTGATAGTCTCGGCACGGCATATGCCGGCAATCAGAACTGAAAAACTGCAAAGGATCGCTTTATTCATACTTAATTTCCTCCGAATACGGGCCGATTATTACGAATTTTCAGCCCGGCAGCGAAAGTCTATTTTCAACAAAGTTTTACTGAATCTGCCGCTCTTACATCTTCGGCAAGTCGAGCTGATCGAACTGCGACAGGAAGGCCTTCATGCGCGCGGCGATTTTCGCGACGCCGCCGTCTTCTTCGCTTTCGATGTTCAGCGGCAGCACCGGATCGTGCAGCGACTTGCGCAGCAGCGCCCAGCCGTTGCCGTGCGCCGCGTCACAGGTGGCGTGAACGCCTTCAAAATTATTCGGCGTAAGCGACCAGCCCGGTTCCTGTTCAACAAACTTTGTGAAGGCATCAAGCACCTGCCCGCCGTACGCGCCGAAATCTTCCGCCTTGATCTTCGCGCGGAATTCCCGGGCTTCCGCCGGCTCCGGCACGCCGGCCAGCAGTTCGTCCACCGAACCTTTACCGGCGGCATGAAGCTGCGCGACTTTGATCAGCACCTTGGCAATCTGGTACGCGCCGTCGTCGAGGAAATAGTTTTCTTTCAGCGCGCCGTGGCCGGAGGTTTCCATCGCCAGCCAGGATTCCCTGCCTTCGCCGTTAAGCCGGATCGACTCATTGATCACGTTCTTGTAGCCGCGTTTGAAACGGTGGTGAACGCCGCCGAGTTTTTCTTCGATCCAGTATTTCAAGCCGGTGGAAGTAACCGAGTCGGTGACAATCACGGTGCCGGGATGTTCTTCGAGCACGATCGAGGCCATCAGCGCAATAAAACGGTTCCGGTTGATCGGCTTGCCGTTCTTGTCCACCGCGCCAGCACGATCCACGTCGGTGTCGAAAATAATGCCGAGGTCAGCGCCGTTTTTTTCCACCGCGCTGATAATGGCATCCATAGCCTCTTTTTCTTCCGGATTCGGAATATGGTTCGGAAAATTGCCGTCCGGATCAAGGAACTGACTGCCCTTGGTATTCGCGCCCAGCGGTTTGAGCACCTTATCGACAAAGAATCCGCCCGCACCGTTACCGGCATCGACCACAATCTTTAATCCGGCCAGCGGCTTATCGCCCAGACCGGCACCCTTACGGATCGTCGCAACCAGCGATGCGGCATAGTCGTCCATCAGGTTGATCTTGGCGGCCTTTCCGCCCTTGGCATCGAACAGACCGGTTTCGGTCGCGATGGTCAGAATTTTTTTGATGTCGGCCTTTTCGAGTCCGCCGTCGCGGGTGAAAAACTTCAGACCGTTGCGGTTAAACGGCAGGTGACTGGCCGTCAGCATGATTGAACCGTCATAGGCGTGGTTTTCAAAAACCGTCGCCATAAACATCGCCGGTGTCGAAGAAAGTCCGCTGTCCGCCATTGCGCAGCCTGCTTTTCCCAAACCTTGGAAAACCGCTATCTTGATTTTTTCCGCCGAAAGCCGCGAATCGTGACCGACGGCCACTTTAAGCTGATCGGCCGGAACGCCTTTCTTTTCCGCCAGCCATTGCGCGAACGCGTAGCCGATCGGACGAACGATTTCGGGTGTCAACGTAACCGGCTCGCCGAGCACACCCTCAAGCGCAACGCCGCGCACATCACTGCCGTTTTGAAGCTTAAACCATGTTTGACCCATAAATATCTCCGTTTAAAATTGAAGCCCACAAATAACACGAATCGACACGAAT
>JBAZTQ010000180.1:0-4281 GCA_041661845.1 Kiritimatiellales bacterium
TTCATCCGCTCGACAATCTGCGCCACCTGCGCAGCCGTTTTGCCTTCGCAGAAAATCGCCTCGGGCGAACCACAGCGTTCCGTGCGGTGATGGTCGATCTTTGCGAAGCCCATTTCTTCAAACAGATTTTTGGGGGGGGTCATTGTTTTCCTAAATCCTGATTCAGGCTGCCCATTTTGTAGCCGGATAAGTCCAGCGCCACATGATGAAAGCCAAGCGATTTCAGCTTCCCGGCGATTAACCGCACGGTTTCCGGCTCCGCCAGTTTCGGAATCCATTCCGGTTCGACTTCGATGCGCGCCAGCGAGCCGTGGTGCCGTACGCGGAGCTGCCCTTTGCAAAACGGGCGGATAATTTTTTCGGCTTCTTCGACCTGTTTGAGCCGTTCTGGCGTCAGCGGCAGTCCGTATTCGATACGCGAAGCGAGGCAGGCGGCGCTCGGCTTTTCCCACGTCGGCAGATTCCACTGTTTGGACACTTCGCGGATCTCCGCCTTGGTCAGCCCGGCTTCTTTGAGCGGGCTGCGCACGGACGGCAGCTCGGCGACCGCGCGGCTGCCAGGGCGATAATCGTTTTTGTCGTCCATGTTGGTGCCTTCGACAACCCACGGATATCCGCGCGCGGCGGCCCAGCCGACGAGCGCCTGAAACCGGATTTTTTTACAGAAGTAACACCGTTCGGCGGAATTGGCGGTGAAAAGCACGTCGTTGAACTCGTCGGTTTCGATCAGGACGTGTTTTACGCCGATTTTTTCCGCCAGCTTTACCGCCTCGGCTTTTTCATCATCGGTGAGCGTGGCAGAAATGGCGGTGACGGCCAGCACGTTGTCGCCCAGCGCGCGTTTGGCGGCGGCGGTCAGAAAGGTACTGTCCACGCCGCCGGAAAAAGCGACGACCACTTTCCCCAATGTTTGGAAAATTTCTTCCATTTTAGAAAGTTTGTCTTCTGTTTTCATTTTCTAATGTAGGACAGGCTTCCAGCCTGTCTGCGGTGCATGGGTAGACAGGCTGGAAGCCTATCCTACTTTCATTCTTCTTTCACCGAACGGCGCAACGCCTTTTTATCAGACTGTTTATGCTTACCTTCGAGCATTTTGTTCTGGGCGCGGCGCGAGCGGCGGCGTTTCTGGCGGCGGATTTTTTCCTGTTCCTGCTGCCGTTTGCTTTGTGCGCCAAGTTTCCGCTCTTCCAGCTTATCGCACAGGTCGCGCCGGGCGAAAAACCGGTTGGTTCCCTGCAGGCGTGAAGACTGGCATTTGATTTCGATGCCGGAGGGCGCATGGCGAAGCTGAACACAGGATGATGTTTTATTGATCTTCTGCCCG
This sequence comes from Kiritimatiellales bacterium, assembly GCA_041661845.1. Classification (GTDB taxonomy): domain Bacteria; phylum Verrucomicrobiota; class Kiritimatiellia; order Kiritimatiellales; family Tichowtungiaceae; genus Tichowtungia. The sequence continues at coordinate 1,325 of JBAZTQ010000180.1, forward strand.
CCGGAGCCGGAGCCGCGAATGAAGTTTTCCGTCAGATCTTCCTCGCGGATATGCAGGGCGGTCATCCGCTCATACAGCTTTTCCCATTTCTCCTGCGTAATCATGCGCCAAGGAAATCACGGACAGGCCGGCGTGTGCAATGGAAAGCGCGGCAATTTTTTAAATTCCGGCTTGCAAAGGATTTTCTTATTCGCATACTAGCCACCCTTTCAAACGCGGGTGTAGCTCAGTTGGTAGAGCATCACGTTGCCAACGTGATTGTCGACGGTTCGAATCCGTTCACCCGCTCCAGCCTTCGCTTTTGAGTGAAGCGAAAAACGAAGGCTGTCCCGCCGAAGTCTTTGGCGAAGGCGGACTCTCATTCTGTATAGAGCTTCGGCTAGGCAGGCCGGTTATGTGGTACGTTTACATCCTTGAGAATCCGCAAGGTCATTTCTACGTCGGGATCACCACCGATCTTTCTTCCCGTTTGCGCCAGCATAATGAAGGCTCCGTGTCATCAACCCATTCGCGACGCCCCTGGAAGATAAGAACCGCGACAGCCTTTGATGATGAATCCAGAGCGCGGCAGTTTGAATTCTATCTGAAGACGGGTTCTGGTCGGACATTTCAAAAACGCCATTTTTAACTCGCCACTTCCTCTTACGGCGCAAGCTGTTCCACCGTTTCGACACGCAGGCTGGTTCGCCCGTTTTCCGAGGGCCGGATAATATCGAGGTCTTTCACCATCCAGAGCTTGTCGAATTCTTTGACGCTGACCACTTTGATCTCTTTGACCAGATTCCCGGCGGTATTTTCTTCTTTCGCGCCGAACAGCCGTCCGGTTTCCTGCTCGATCCACAGCGATAACCGGTTGTTGCCGCGCGGAACAGCGATCACATAACAGTCCTTGCCCATTTTTTTATCGGTCTTCACCGTTTCGGCGTCGCGGCTCCAGAGAAATGAAAAGCTCAGGTCGGCCCACGTCACGCCGAGACCTTCGATTTCCGTGTTCGGGTTGAAATCCGGAACATCCTGGTTGTTTTCCGAATATTGGAAGTCCGGCCCGGCGGCGAGCCACTGGATTTCCAGAGTCTGGAAAAGGCCGGTCTTTTCGTCGCGGATGCGGTAGGTTGCGTTCGCCGGATCAGCGCCCCAGTTCAAATCCATTTCAACCGTCAGCTCTTTTTTGACGAAGCCGTTTTCGGCGCGCTCTTTCAGCGAGCCGTTCATACGGATCGACTGTTTTGGCAGCTGGGCGCGGGCGAAAGCGAGGATCTGCTGGGCTGGCGGGAGTTCTGCGGCGTGCAGTGTGGCGGCGAAAAGCAGACTTAAAAGAATGTGGCGTTTCATGCGGCGGAGTCTACCCGAAGCGCCGGAGCCGCCGCCAGTTCCAAACTTTGGAAAAATCCGCCGAAAAATTTTCCATATATTGGAAAAATGACTATTGTCGGCGCCATGGCAAAATTCATCATCAACGGCGGTAATATCATTGGCGGAAAATTCTCTCCGCGCGGCAACAAAAACGCGGTTCTGCCCATGCTGGCGGCCTGCACCCTGACCGATCAGCCGGTCCGGCTCTGCAACGTTCCGGATATCGCCGACGTCCGCGTCATGCTCGAACTGTTGATGTCGCTCGGCGTATCGGTTGAAAAATCGGGCGGATGCGTAACACTTTGCGCCAAAGGACTGAAAGCCACCGAGCTCGATGAGGAATACTGCCGGAAAGTGCGCACCTCCATTCTGCTGGCCGGACCGCTAACCGCGCGGCACGGCTCGGCGCTGATTCACTCGCCCGGCGGTGACGTCATCGGCCGCCGACGTCTTGATACACACTTTTACGGACTGCGCGCCCTCGGCATCGAAGTCAACGACACCGCGCCGTACCACTTTAAGCGCAAAGCGCTCGTCGGCGCTGATCTGATTTTGGACGAAGCCAGCGTCACCGCCACCGAAAATATTCTGATGGCCGCCGTGCTCGCCGAAGGTGAAACCTCCATTTTCAACGCCGCCTGCGAACCGCATGTACAGGATCTGGCGCACCTGCTCGTCAAAATGGGCGCGGATATCGCCGGCATCGGCACCAACCGGCTGCATGTGCGCGGCGCCAAACTGCTCGCCGGTGCCGAACATACGATTCAGCCCGACTACATTGAAACCGGCAGCTTCCTCACCGCCGCCGCCGTCACCGGCGGTGCGCTCGAAATCGACGCGCCGGGCGACGCTGTCACCATTAGCGTACTCGAAAAAGGGTTTTCAAAGCTCGGCGTCAACTGGACGCTCAAAAACGGCGCGCTTTCTCAGGCCGCACAAAAAGACCGTCAGATTGTTCCCGACCTCGGAAACTTCACGCCGAAAATCGAAGACGGCATCTGGCCGGCGTTTCCGTCCGACCTGATGAGCGTCATGATCGTGCTGGCGACGCAGACGCAGGGACAAATGCTCTTTTTCGAAAAACTGTTCGAAAGCCGCATGTACTTCGTGGACAACCTGATGGCCATGGGCGCGAACATCATCCAATGCGATCCGCACCGCGTCGTCGCCAGCGGCGCTTCAAAACTGCACGGAGCGCGGCTGAGCAGCCCGGATATCCGCGCCGGTATGGCCATGCTGATCGCCGCCTGCTGCGCCGAAGGCCGCAGCGTCATCGACAACGCGCAGGTCATTGACCGCGGCTACGAAGCCATCGACGAACGCCTCCGCGCCCTCGGCGCTGATATTGAGAGAGAGAAGTAGGCCCACGAATCACACGAATGAACACGAGATGAAGAGACGTTTCACATGATCGCTGTCAGATAAAATAGGAAACAAACCGCAGATTGCGGATTTAAATGGACTTCCAACGGTTGGAAACTACGAATTAAGCGGGCTGATCCTGACCTGAGCCCATGAAACTGGACGGTTTGGAATGAGAGTTCTCCATGGTAAAACCATAGAAGGAGGACTCAGGAATGAAGAAGCGTCACACCGAAGAGCAG
>JBAZTQ010000181.1:0-4248 GCA_041661845.1 Kiritimatiellales bacterium
CCGGTTCTAAACCAGGCTTGCAGGATTTCTTTGCTCCCCACTAGAAAAGCCAATTGAGGATGGTAGGAGAGTGCGCCTTTTTTCTTGGGGTTATAGCCTTTGGCGGCACCCTCTTGGGTGCCGCACACCGAATCAACGGTGGAATCTATATCGACCCATTGAACCCGGTTGAGTCCAACTTTAGAAACTCCCGCGCGATTGGCCATCCGCCAAATCTGTCCTCGCAACCGATGATTAAGGCTTTCAAACTGGTTGGTCTGTTTTTCTGTGACTTCTTTAAGCTTATGTGAAAAAAGATAGATAATTTCTGTGGAGCTTGATGCGCATTAGTTGAGCAGAGTACGAGGTTACGATAACGTACAACAGGTTTTGCACAGAAACCGTAAGTTTCTGTGCAAATGTCCCGCTAGTCCTATAGGCTTAAAGCTCGCTGTCGTCTCTGGCCGTCCGGATTTCATTGAAGTCTTGCGGCCTGGTATTCAGCAATTCCAGAAAAACCGCACCCAGATTGGGATCGAGCCCACCGTCATCGATTTCCTTACGAAGGATGCTGATGACTTCTTCAAAAGATAACGCCGGTTTATAAGGGCGCGGGGAGATCAGTGCGTCGAATATGTCGACAAATTGAAACACCCTGGCTAAAAACGGGATTGCTTCTCCTTTCAGTCCATCCGGATAGCCGCTGCCATCCCAGCGTTCGTGGTGGGAACGAATAATGGGCACGGTGAGTGTCATGTCCTTCATAACACTACACAGTTGTGCGCCGATCAAGGTATGGCTGCGCACTAGCATCCATTCTTCCTCGGTCAGCGGGGCGGGTTTCAGCAAAATTTTATCGGGAATACCCAGGTTGCCGATGTCGTGCAGCACACAGGCATTGTGTAGTGCCAGCAACTCTTCCGGACCGAGACGGCCAAGCGAGCGGCCGAAAATATCCGCCATGTTGGCAAGCCGGGTGGCGTCATGGTGACCTATATAACGATTCCTGGTTTCAACGACGCGCTTCAGGGAAAATAGCAGCGTTTCCGAGATGTCTGGTTCATCGACGACAGGCTTTGGTTCACTTGCTGTGCCGGACTCCTCGCCGGGCAAGATTTTTTTTTCACCCGCAGTGTGACTTAAAATTCCCAGAAGATCTTGCGGGTTGAACGGTTTTGCAAGAAAGGTTTCGGCGCCGGCTTCAAGTATACGGCTTACATTCTCGGCGCTCACGTCTACGGCAATGGCAATCACGCGGATATGCCTCATAGCGGCATCGCTCTTGATGAGCGAGCATATTTGAAAGGCGTCTATATCCGGCCTCATGAAGTTGAGCAATACCACATCCGGAGCAAAGGTATGGATTTTGACGCCTGCTTCGAAACTGTTTTTAGCTATTCCGGTCACGAAGCCTAACTCCGGGTCTTCAAGGATGTCGTGTATATAGGCGGGCATCAGCGGATCGTCATCAACAATGAGCACTCTGGAAGCGCATGACTTGACATTGGCATGAGTTGCGGCACTTTCGCGCACAAAACGCTCTACCTCGCTTTTCAAAAAACGCCGGTGACCGCCAGGCGTAACCTTCGCAACCAGCAAGCCTTTCTGCGCCCACGTTCTGACCGTCACCGGAGCCACCATCAATAACTCCGCTACCTCATTGGGCGTCAGGTAGGCTTTATTTGTGTCTTTAAGTGTAATCATAGCCCAGACCCATAAAGTTAAAGTAAATTAAGCTGCATTATTACAAATAAGTCACAAAAGCCCATAAGTTATTGTCACGATGGCGCTGTCGCTGTAGCTGCCCACCATGGCGCCCCGCTGAGTCGAGAGCGGAATGCGGCCATAGACCGTATGGTTTCTGGAGCCGAGGAGAACCGAGCCGGCTACCGTGGAACTGCCGCCGGTGCCGTCGCCCCAGATCTGGCTGTAGCCGGCACCGGTGTAGAGGTTGTAATCCAGAGTGTTGCCGCCACTGGCCATGCGGCGCGGGCCGTAGGTTCCGCTGCCGCCGTACGAGAGTGCAATGGTGTAAGCCGACAGTTGCAAGAGGCAGTTAACGGTAATGGTGCCTGTGCTGTCGACGGTGCTACCGGTCAGCGTGTTGAAACTGCCGAAGACCAGACTTGTAGAGTTAACGGAGCAGACGGCAAACGCTTTTGACGCCCATAGCATATTAAACAGCAACAGGGTTGCCAACAATAGTAATTTATTCATCGTGGTTCTCCACAGGTAAGGGGGCCGATGCGCGGCTCGGCTTGACCGTTGGCGGGCAGCGGGATAGCCAGATCGCAATGGCCGTCCCGCCATTGTACGGCAATGCGGTTGTCGGTTGTAAGGTCCGTCAGATACACCTGGCCGCGCTTGGCCACGATAAACTTCTGGCCACTGGGGCTGACTGTGACGCGCGCGCCGCCCGGAACGGGCTTGCCATTGGGTTGGTGCAGCACTACCAGTGCGTTGCGCGAGCGCCGCACCGGGAATTCCACGAGCATGCCGCTGCGCGCATAAGGCAGCGCCATTTCCTTGACACCCTTGATTTCGACATCGAAAGGCAGTTCGCCGGGTTCGATGGTGATCTGGTTGTTCTGGTACGGCAACAGGTTGGGCATCAGCGCCAGGCCGCTGCTGTTGGTCGTGGCGGCGATCTGGTTGCTGCGGTACACCGGCACGTCTTTTAGGTCGCCTACCTTGACGACAGCAAAGCTGCCAAGGCCAATGCTGCGGGTGGCGAAAGGCAGGCCCTGCAACCAGCCGATCGAGCCGTTGGCGCCCAAGCGCAGCGCGGTGCCGTCTTTACCCAGATTGGCGTCGGCGTCCAACTGCCCGTAGTTGGTGTTGAGCGTACCTCCCGCCTGCAATAGCTGGCTGGAGTCGTCGCTGGTGCGCAGGCGCCAGCCCAGTCCGGGGCCCTGAGACACCGACTGACTGGCTTGCAACGCGTTGGTGAGGCGGCCGTCAGTATCGAGGTTGCTGCTGGCCGAGACGGTACGCTGCGAGCCCAGCGGCAGGATCAGGTTTAGGCCGCCGCTCCAGCCTTTATCTTCATCCAGCTGCTTGCTGGCGTAAGCGTTGAGGTACATGTTCCAGGGCAGCGAAAACCCAAGGTTGGCGCTTGCCAGCTGAAACTGGTCGCCGTCCCAACTGGTCTGGCTGATGTAGCTGACGCCGGCCGAGGCCCCCGGGAACAGCGGCATGCCAAAGCCGGCGGTAAAGCGATCGCGCGGGCGGGTTTCATTGGGCAGCGCACCAAACTGGACGTAGCCGCGGTCGAAGTGCTCTGCCTGCAGCGAGCCGGAGACGCCAAGAGAGCGGCGCTCCAGTCCCAGTACATAATGGCCGCCCTGCTCGCCGCCGGCCCTGGCGTAGGCTGCCGCCGCGCGCGCCACGGCAAAATGGCCGAGCAGGCCGGCTATTTCGATGCCGGCCGCCTGACGGTGCTGTTGCAGTTCCAGTCGCGCCTCGCCGGTCAGGGCATTGTTGAAACCCTGGCGCCAGGTGCCGGCGGCAAAAACCGAGCTGTAGTCGTTGCTCCGGTTGCCGTAATTTTCGCGCAGCATCCCTACCTCGAATGAAAAATCCGACAGCCCCTCCGCGAGCAGGGTCGGCGACGTGTAGTAGCTCTGGGTCACCAGTGTTTCGACGCCGAGCATGTCGCGCACCACCAGATTGACTTCACCGGCGCCGGTCACCACCGGCACGTTGGTGATCGCGAACGGGCCGGGGTCGACCGTTTGGCTTTGCTGGCGCTGGTTGTTGACCAGCACATCGATGGTGGAAGGCAATGCTGCAGAACCGGAAAGCGACGGCATCGGAAAGGTGAAATAGCCGGGCCGCAACGAAAAATTCCGCGCCCAGCGGATGCCGCCGAAGCGCGCAGGGCGGCTCCAGGCGCCGCCGGTGCCGACGGTATCGCCCAGCACCAGGGTTTCCATTGGGCCGGGCAGGTCCTTCTGCCAATAGGTGTCGGTGCGGATCAATTGGCGCTGGTTATCGTCGCCGCGCATCACGCCGTTGGCCACCAGTGAGCCCCAGCCATTGAAGGCGACGCCTTCCAGAAAGGCGCCATAGCTGAGGCTGCTGTCGCCAGATCGGGTACCGGTGAGATTGTAGTTAAAGTAGAAGCCTGGCGGTGCTTTATTGCCGACATTCCGCACCCCTGTTACCCAGAATTAGCATATAAGCGAATATAACGCTCGCCGAGTAGATTTAGCAGTTGATAGTGGTATTCGTTGCAATTCAGTATAACTTCTCGACAACTGTCGATTA
>JBAZTQ010000182.1:0-4236 GCA_041661845.1 Kiritimatiellales bacterium
TCGACTTCGCACAGCGCCTGACCTTCGGCCACCGTGTCGCCTTCTTTCACTTTCCAGCCGGTAATGATGCAGGACTCAACGGATTGACCCTGCCGGGGCATCAAAATTTCTGTTGCCATAAAATACGCTCCTTATAGTTCCGCTTTGTAAATACTCACACCTGCTTCGCGCAGATCCTTTTCAAATTCAGTGCTCAGCCCGGCATCCGTGATCAGTCCGTCCACGCCGTCAAACGGCAGAATCCGCGCAAAGCCCGGATTGCCGAACTTGCTGGAATCGCAAATGGCATATACCTGCTGCGCCTGCTGCGCCATCTTGCGCACCAGATCCGCACTTTCCACCAGATGCGCCGTAAACCCGTGCTTGACGGAAATTCCGTCCACGCCGATGAATGCTTTTGAAACAAAAACCTGATCCAGCGACTGGATCGCCAGCGGACCGACCAGACCTTCTTCCGACGGACGGAATTCGCCGCCAACCAGTGTGACGCGCAGTTGCGGATTGGTCCGGGCGTAGGTCAGCAGCAGCGTGTTGTTGGTGACAATGTGTACGTTGCGGCGGCCCAGCAGATATTTGGCAATCAGCGCCGTGGTCGTTCCCGCAGAAATAATGACGGTGTCGCCGTCCTGAATTTTTTCCGCCGCAGCCTTGGCGATCGCCGCCTTACGGTCTTTGCCCTGACGCATCCGGTCCAGAATGTGCGGATGAAAAGCCGGCATCGCGCCGCCGTGGGTGCGAACAATAAATCCTTCTTCCTCCAGCGCGCCAAGATCGGTGCGGATCGTGACCACGCTGACGCCAAGCACCTGCGCGAGCGTCGAAACGCTCACGCTGCTATCCTCGGCAAGCATGTCGAGAATGGCTTTCTTGCGGTCTGAAAAAGCTGAAGTCAAAGTCACTCGCCTTTCTTTTTGCTATCCAATTGCTTTCTTTTACCAGTCCAAGACGCTTCTATTCAATATTTATTTGGTTTTTATTTACTGGGTAGGCGGAACCGCCAAGACGCCAAGCAGAGATCAAGCGCGGAAGCCGAGGACAATGCGGTCGAGTCCGGCAAGGTCTTTTTTGATCTCAACCTGTTGGAAACCAGCATCTTTCAATATCCGTGCAACTGCCTGACCTTGGTCGTAGCCGATCTCAAGAAAGAGGCCGCCGCCGGGTTTCAGAACCCGTACCGCCTGCTCAACCAGCGGGCGAACCAGATCGAGACCGTCTGCTCCGCCGTCGAGCGCCAGCTTCGGCTCAAAGTCGCGCACCGCTGGATCGAGAGTTTCCCAAACCTCGGAAAAAATATACGGCGGATTCGAAACCACGATGTCCAGCGAAGCCTCCGCAAAAAACGTAGACGCGGTGTCCTCACCGCGTTTAAAACAGGGGAAACGCGGTGAGGACACCGCGTCTACGTTGAGAAGATTCCCCTGTACAGCAGTAAACCGGCCAGCCAATCCCAGCCGCTCCGCATTTTCATTCGCCAGCGCCAGCGCATCCGGTGAAATATCGACCGCGACAACTTCAGCGTTCGGCAGCTCAGCCAGCAAAGCCAACGCAATGCAACCGGTTCCGGTTCCGACATCTACGATCTTTAATGTGGAAGCGGCATCCTGCCGCTGAGCCCAGCGGCAGGATGCCGCTTCCACCGTATCTAAAACAGCCTGAACCAGCAGTTCGGTTTCCGGCCTGGGAATCAGCGCGCGCCGGTCGCAGCTGATTTCCAAACCCCGGAAATCGACATGGCCGATAATGTACTGGATCGGCTCGCCCTGCTCCGCGCGGACAATCAGTTTTTCGAGTTCCGCTCTTTGCTCCGGCGTAATGGTTTTGAAATAGATTTCGAGCGGCTTGCAACCGAGTACATGCGCGGCAAGTTCTTCGACGGCGCGCTTCGCGTTTCCGCTGCCCGCCGCCGTCAGCCGCGCTCCGAGTTGTCTGACCAGATCGTTCATTAGAGTTCGCGAACTGTAGGCCCGGAGACCCCGCCGGGCGAGAAATTAACAACCCATTTCCCATTTGCCGTCCTTAAGCCGCCGCGCTACATTCGCGGTGGTATTAATTTAACCCGCTAAAAACTGAAGTGCGGCTAATAATACTGTTGGCGGGGAGGAAATAAGATGAGACAGGCAATGATCATAGCGTGCGCTCTGACAATCCTCACCGGGTGTGCGGTCATGCCGGACAACAGGAAGGCTTCGCCTCTCCGGCACGTCAAGTTGGCTGTCGGCACGACGCGACTGGATGCAGAACGAATCATTGCAGACGCCACAGGCGTGAAGTCGAAATATGATCTCTACGCCATGGACACATCCCTAGAGGTGCGGTATCAGGACGGTTCCACCGTCCTTCTCGTCCACTACAAACCTGGCTCGCCTGCACCCTGGGTCACGACACCTGATGGCCACGCTCAGCACCTTCCGCCGATAGACGGTGAGGTTCTGTCATGGGAGTTTTTGACACAGGCCGCAGAAGGGATAAGATGAAACGGCCGACCATGCCTCGCACTTTACGGATCGTTCCTCGCCGAAAGTGAAGGCGGACGTTCATCACATCTGATTTCCGGCTACTGGCTCCTGACTCATGATCACTACGCGCCGATGCCGTACTTCTGGCATTCTTCAAGGGCGTAGCGGTCGGTGCAGCCGGCGACGTAGTCGCAGACGGTTCGCCAAAGTCCTTCTTCGGCCATGCGCGCCAGCGCCTTTTTTCCCATGGTTTCAGGATGCTCGATGTAGTGCAGGAAAAGTCCGCGCATCAGGGCGACCGCTTCATGGTTGGCATCCAACACCGCCGGATGTTCGTAGAGCTGCCGGTACATGAATCCGGAAAAATTCTGGAGCAGTCCGCTCATTTCGCCGCCGAACGTGATGAGCCGCTCCGGCGCATTCATGACGTCGGCAATGGTATGCGGGTTGTACGTTTCGAGGCGGAGATGTCCTTCGCGCAAAATGTCCTGCGCCTGTAAATCGAGCAGGTTGCGGATGGTGATACGCAGAAAATGCCCGTCGTCAAGCGCGGCATACTGTTCGCGGGTGCGGGCGGCGGCCAGTTTCCAGAAAGCCTGCTTTTCGAGCTGGTCGAGCGTGATGAGTCCGGCTTCAAGGCCGTCGTCCACATCGTGCGCGTGGTAGGTGATATCGTCGGCGATGTCGGCAATCTGCGCTTCCAGATATTGGAACGGGCCGATCGGATAGCTGTCGAGCTGCGCATCAGGTTTTGCCGCCTGATGCTTGAGCAGTCCGGCGCGCACTTCCCAGGTGAGGTTCAGCCCGCAGAAGCCGGGATACTGATATTCAAGTTTTTCGACCGCACGCAGGCTTTGCAGATTATGATCGAACCCGCCGTGATCTTTCATCAGGTCGTCGAGAACGTACTCGCCGCGGTGGCCGAAGGGACTGTGGCCGACGTCGTGCGCAAGGCAGATGGTTTCGGTGAGATCTTCATTAACACGAAAAGCCCGCGCCAGCGTCCGTCCAACGGCGGCCATTTCGATCGTATGGGTCAGGCGCGTGCGGTAGTGGTCGGCCGTGCCGTTGACGAAAACCTGCGTCTTGTATTCGAGGCGGCGGAAACAGCGGCTGTGCAGTACGCGGTCGCGGTCGCGCTGGAAACAGGGGCGAACCGGATGCTCCTGCTCGGGATAAAGCCGCGCCAGACTGCGGGCGCTGTGCGCGGCGTACGGCGCCAGGTCGCGCGCTTCGAGTTTTTCCCATTCCTGTCTGGCGTGTGTCATGGCGGCATTCTAGCCCGTCCGCACGATTTGACAAATGACACGCTACGGTTTTTTCGTCTATTCTGCATCTGGTGGCACTGCCGCCGGGGAGACACAAAATATGTATGAGAAGACGATTGGAACGAGAACCGTTTTTGAAGGACGCATCCTTAGCGTAGATGTGCTGGATGTGGAACTGCCGGACGGACGAAAGAGTACCCGCGAAATTATCCGGCACGGCGCGGCGGTGGCGGTGGTCGCCCGGCGGCGCGACGGTCGGTTTGTTTTCATCCGCCAGTTCCGCAAAGCGATGGAGCGCGTCTGTTTTGAAGTGATGGCCGGCAACGTCGACCCCGGCGAAGCGGCGGAGGCCGCCGCTGTCCGCGAGTTAAAAGAAGAAACCGGCTATCAGCCCGACTCAATCCGTTTTCTTTCATCAATATATCCGTCGGTCGGTTACTGCACCGAGCGGATCGACATATTTTTCGCGGAAGTTCATGAACCGGGAAAAACCGATTTTGACCACGATGAAG
>JBAZTQ010000183.1:0-4209 GCA_041661845.1 Kiritimatiellales bacterium
CGGGAGAGATCATGGCGACGGTTCGACTGCTTACCGACGAAGAGCTCTCGGCGGAGGCGAAAGCCGTCTTCGCCGACATACGCGCGACGCGCAAAAGCGACTTCGTCAATAATTTCTGGCGCGCGCTGGCGCATGATCCCGTGACGCTGAAGCGCACCTGGGAGAGCGTGAAGCAGGTGATGGGTGCAGGCGTGTTGGAGCCGAAGGTCAAGGAGATGATCTACATCGCCGTCTCCATCGCCCACGCCTGCCCCTATTGCATCCACTCGCACACGGCGAACGCCCGCGCGAAGGGCATGAGCGAAGAGGAATATCGCGAGCTGCTGGCGATCGTCGGCATGGCGTCGGAGACGAACCGTCTCGTCACCGCGCTCGGCGTGCCGATCGACGAGGAATACGAGGTGGTGTGAGAGCCCTGATGGCAATGATGATGCAAACCATTGGAAGCAATTAGTGCAGTGTTCGCACGAAATTAACTCTCACGCTCGACGGATTTGCCTTGGAAGGATACGTTGCTAGAATCGAATTCTATTGGACGGTCAAAGCAGTATGTCAGACGACGAAAACAATGCCGCGGACGCTCTGCACACCATTGTTCGACTTCTATATCAGTTAGATGAGGGCGAGCGCCACCGCGTTCTCAAAGCCGTTGAAACCTTTTTCCAAGCCCACTCGCCCAACGGCGACCCTGCGAATCGTGATGAAAAGCATTCGGCTGATCAAGCAAGAACATTAGGACAACAGGCGCAGGGTCGACCCAATTTCTCCTCCAGCATCACGCTTTCGCCGAAAGATTTTCTTGCGCAAAAACAACCAAGGACTGACGTGGAGAGGATTGCCTGCCTTGCGTACTATCTAACTCATTTTCGCGAAATGCCGTACTTCAAGAATCTTGATCTAGCGAAATTGAATACGGAGGCAGCGCACCCAAAATTCTCAAATGCAGCGTACGCATCCAACAATGCAACAAACGCCGGATATTTAGCACCCGCTCCTAACGGTCAGCGACAGATCAGTGCAGCAGGGGAGCAGTTCGTCCAAGCTCTCCCGGATAGAGAGGCGGCGAAGGAGGCCATGTCCAAGGCGCGTCGGCGAAACGCAGCCAGGAAAAAGAAATAGTTATGCGGTTATCGTCGCGATCTTCGGGGGATTTATTTGGCCCTATCAAGAGGGCCAAAGCAAAAAGAATTTCTATTTTCAATCATAAAGGCGGAGTCGGAAAAACTACGCTAACCTACAATATTTCGTCTGTCCTCGCAGAAATGAAAAAAAATGTCCTCATCGTTGACTCCGATCCACAGTGTAATTTAACGGCTTATGTCATTGACAACGAAGTTCTTGATGATCTGCTCGATTACTCCGACTCACCGAGCGGAGCTACAGTATGGTCAGCGGTAAAGCCGATCGTTGACGCAACTGGGCCTGTAAAGATCGTCCCTCCGATCGAGCTTGGCCCACATCTGTGGCTCTTGCCAGGGGACATTCGATTGTCAGACTTCGAAGGCGATCTCAACGATCTCTGGCGAGAGTGTTTTCAGCGGAAACGGAGGGGGCTAGCAGGAACTACTGCCCTCAGCATGCTTATAAATGATATTTGTGAACAGAAAAAAATAGATTTCGTTTTTTATGACACTGGGCCGAATATCGGCCCGCTCAATCGAGCGATATTGTTGGATTGTGATTTTTTCATAGTACCTGCTGCCTATGATTTATTTTCTATCCGGGCGCTTAAGACTCTCGGGCGAACTCTATACACATGGATCACGGACTGGCAGACGATTGTGCAACTGGCTCCTGAAGACGCATACTTGCTTCCGGGTGAGCCTAAGTTCCTCGGTTATCTTCCACAACAATTCAGCATCTACGGCGGGCGGATTGCGTCCCATCAGCGAAAATATTCAGGACCTCTCGAAAGGGGGATCCAATCCGATATCATTTTGGTTTTGAAGAAACTTGGAGGAGCTGCCGGGTCGCGAAACGCTAAACTAGGGGAGGTCAAAGACTTCGGGCAACTCGTTACTGCCTCTCAATTGGAGGGACTTCCTTTGCCATTCGTTAGCGCAGGGAATGCCCAGCAGCGGGCGGCAGCGCATTCGGCATTCAAATCCATTGCTGAAAAGATTATCACGTTGACAAAGTAGGATAAGGTCGATGGCTATTGCTCCAACACAGAGGGAAGCCAAGCTCATCGACGCGCTTGTCGAACATTATGTTGAAAACTCAAGCTTGGTGCTTCGTTTTACAAAGCAGGTCCTAATTGCGATAAGCGATTCTGCTGAGCTACAGAGGCTTATCCACTCTGTAAAGTACAGAACAAAAGATCCCGCACACCTAAGAGATAAGCTTTTCAGAAAACTGGAAAAGTGTAAAATGGAAAGCAAAAAGTTTGACATTAATAAGGATAATCTATTTGAAAAGATAAGTGATTTGGGCGGGATTCGCATCTTGCATCTCTACACCAAGCAAATTCAAGAAATAGACACGCAACTACGTGGCATGCTTGAGGAGATGAAAATAACGATAGCAGAAGGTCCATTCGCTCGCACGTGGGACGACGAATACCGTAATTTTTTTTCCAAGATTGGAATTTCTACTCAACCAAGCCCGACTATGTACACTAGCGTGCATTACGTTGTGGCCTCAAACTCTCGCACCCTCATTACCTGCGAGATTCAAGTTCGAACGCTTATGGAAGAAGTTTGGGGCGAAGTCGATCACGCTATAAACTATCCTCACAAAAACGATAGTGTGGCTTGCACCGAGCAAATTCGAGCTCTTGCGCGCTCGACCTCTAGCGCAACGAGGCTTGTGGACGCCATCTTTACAACTGTCGCAGATATCGATGAGCGCAAAACGGCAATCAGTCCACGAAATGGGAAACTAGTTGCTGGCAAAAAGGCCAGCCGGCCCAAATCAGCGGAAAGTGCAAAAAAGCGAGGGTAGCGCTCTATTTCCTCGTCACACCAACCGGCTCTGCGCCTTTGCAGCGGCAATAAAGCTCGCGAACAGCGGATGCGGCTCGAAGGGGCGCGACTTCAATTCGGGGTGATATTGCACGCCGATGAACCAGGGGTGGCCGGGGATTTCGACCGTCTCCGGCAATAGGCCGTCGGGCGAAGAGCCCGCGAACAAAAGCCCGCAGTCCTCTAAGCGCTCGCGATAGGCGAAGTTCACCTCATAGCGATGGCGGTGGCGCTCGGAGATCTCCGTCGCGCCGTAAATGCCGGCGATGCGCGAATCCGGCTTCAACAGCGCCGGAAAAGCGCCAAGACGCATGGTGCCGCCCAGCCCCTCGCCGACGCCGCGTTTCTCCAGCTCATTGCCCTTGAGCCATTCGGTCATCAGGCCGACGACCGGCTCGGCGCAGGGGCCGAACTCGGTCGAATTCGCCTTGTCGATTCCCGCAAGCGCACGCGCGGCCTCAATCACCGCCATCTGCATGCCGAAACAGATGCCGAAATAGGGCACGCCGCGCTCGCGCGCGAAACGCGCCGCGAGAATCTTGCCCTCGGCGCCGCGCTGGCCAAAGCCCCCCGGCACGAGAATGCCGTGCACATGTTCAAGATGCGCGGCGGGATCGGCGCTCTCGAAAATTTCCGATTCGATCCAGTCGAGATTGACCTTGACGCGGTTCGCCAGCCCGCCATGCGCCAGCGCCTCGATGAGGCTCTTATAGGCGTCCTTCATCTCGGTGTATTTGCCAACCACCGCGATGGTGACTTCGCCCTCGGGATTGTTGATGCGCTGCGTCACCGCGTTCCAGCGGCTCATGTCGGGCTTTGGCGCCGGCTCGATGCCGAAGGCGGCGAGCACCTGCGCGTCGAGCCCCGCCGAGTGATAGGCGCGCGGCACGTCATAGATGTTGGCGGCGTCGCGCGCCTCGATCACCGCCTGTTCGCGCACGTTGCAGAAGAGTCCGAGCTTGCGGCGCTCCTCGCGCGGAATTTCGCGGTCGGTGCGGCAGAGCAGAATGTCGGGCTGAATGCCGATCGAGCGCAGCTCCTTCACCGAATGCTGCGTCGGCTTGGTCTTCAACTCGCCGGCGCTCGGAATGTACGGCAGCAGCGTCAAATGGATATAGATGCAGTGATGCGGCGGCAGATCGTTCTTGAGCTGGCGGATCGCCTCGAAGAACGGCAGGCCCTCGATGTCGCCGACCGTGCCGCCGATCTCGATCAGCGCGAAATCGACGTTCTCATTGCCGTCAAC
>JBAZTQ010000184.1:0-4069 GCA_041661845.1 Kiritimatiellales bacterium
AGCCGATAGCGCCGTCCGCACCGGCCGTCAGCTCGATACCGATATTCTGGGGCTGATTGACAACCACCGGCCTGAGCCAGACCACATCATGCAGCCGCAATGACGTTTGCGGCTTGCGCTCCCGCCCCGCCGCAATCATCACCGCCGCGCTCGCCATCTCAAGATAGGCCACGCCCGGCAGCACTTTTTGCCCCTGCACCCGGTGGTCCGCCAGAAAGAACTCGTTTCCGGTCAAAGTCGTGGCAAACCCGGCCTGCCGCAGCGTCGATACGTTTTGATGCACCAGAGGATGCAGCTGCGCGGCACCGGCCACCTGATTCGGCGCACTTCCGGGCCGTGTTTCTATCCAGTACCGTTGTTCGTCAAAAGGATAACCCGGCGCGGAAATTCTGCGGGGCTTGTTGCGATAAGGCTTCGCTTCGCCGTATAGTTTTTCCCAGTCAAGGTTCAGCCCTTTGACCCACATGTCCAGCAATTTGGAGAATTTCCCGCGTTGCATCCATTTTTCCAGCGCTTCCTGCAATTCCTCGTCTGCCGCGAAGGCGGCCAAAATGTGCTTGTGCTGTTTGACCTGTCCCAAATACAGGTCATTGACCGCATCGGTCCGCCCTTCGACAAAAGCACCCAGTTTGTCTTCAAGCTCTTCAATGGAAGCTGCGATAAAGGCAAGGCGCTCGTCCATCGGCTCCCGGCCGACCTGTAGCGTATAGGCAAGATCGGTCAGCCTGAAATCATACTGCTTGTTGCCTTCCGCACTCGTTTGTTCCGGCTCTAATGGCGCTTCCCGGTTCAGCCGGTCATGCAACACAGGATGTTTTTCCAGAATACCCGCGGCAATTGCAGCAACGGAGTGGTTATCAAGAACCGCCCTTGCCTCAATTTCAAGCTCGAACGCCTGTTGCAGCCTCGCCAGCAGCATCGTTCTATACACCGGATCGAAGCCGTAATCATCCAGCGCCTGCGTCGGTTCGATCTCGCTCGGGTCTATCTGCAATATGTCCGCAATCAGGGCGCGAACGGTGTGCGACAGAACTTGCTGAGCATGGCCTGAATCGACTGCCGCATGTTGACTGTCCGTTACGGTGCCTGCCTCTATAAAGCCCAGCAATTCTTCAGCGTAAGCTTTCAGCCTATCCTGATTTTTCGCCGACAGCAGCACCAGACTGGGCGGCTCCGGCTCTGCGGTATCCGCCGCGTCCGCGCCCTGTAGATATTCCTCGATCACGATATGCGCATTGACGCCGCCAAAACCGAACGAGCTGACACCCGCCCGCCGTGGCAGTTCGCGCCCTTCCCGGTCGCGTAGCGGCGTCCAGTCCCGGTTATCCCGAACCAGGTAAAACGGGCTGTCCTGCAACTGAATGTAGGGGTTCACTTCATCGCAATGCAGGCTCTTGACCAGCGTTTTGTGTTTAAGTTGCAGCAGCACCTTAATGACCCCGGCAACCCCGGCCGCGAGCTCCAGATGGCCGATATTGGTCTTAACCGATCCCAGTCCGCAATGCGCGGCCGTGATTTCAGGCGTTCCGGTAGCTTGGTACAAGTCTTTGAATGCGGTTTTCAGCCCGTTGATTTCGATCGGATCGCCAAGCTCGGTGCCGGTGCCGTGCGCCTCGATATAGCTGACCGTGCGCGGATCGATGCCCGCCCTGGTGTAAGCCGCCTTCAGCAGTTCCGCCTGAGCTTTCGGGTTCGGCGCGGTCAGCGAATTGCCCCGGCCGCCGTGGTTCTCGGCGCTGCCGCGAATGACCCCGTAAATATGGTCGCCCGCCTGCTCCGCCGCTTTCAGTTTTTTCAAAAACAGCATGCCGACGCCTTCGCCGCGGACATAACCGTTGGCCTGGCTGGAAAAAGTCTTGCAGCGTCCATCCTGGCAGAGCATACCGGCCTTGTTGAAACTGATCTGCGTTTCCGGGCTGATGATCAGGTTAATGCCTCCGACGATGGCCTGATCGCAATCGCCGTTCGCGATGGCCGCAAGCGCGCGGTGAATCGCAACCAATGAACTCGAACACGCGGTCTCGACCGGCTCGCTCGGGCCGTGAAGATTCAGGAAGTAACTCATCCGGTTCGGCCCTACCGAACCGACCACGCCGGTCGAACTGTAGCTTTCGATGGCCGAACCGCTTTTGGCCATCAGTTCGCCATAGCCGCTGGAAGCCGTGCCGATGAATATCGCGGTATTGCTGCCCGACAAACTGTCGGCCGAATAGCCCGCATCTTCTATCGCTTTCCAGACATACTGCATCAACAGCCGCTGCTGCGGGTCCATCAATTCGGCTTCCCTGGGCGAAATACCGAAAAACCGGGCATCGAAATTGCCGACGCCATCGATAAAACCGCCCCATTTGATATTGGTTTTGTTCGCCTCGGTTGTCGGGTCTCCGTATAACGCCTGCCAGTCCCAGCGGTCTTCAGGAATCTCGCTGATGCAGTCCTTGCCGTTCAGCAGATTGTTCCAGAACTGGTCGAGATCATTCGCCATCGGAAAGCGGCCGCTGATGCCGATGATCGCAACAGCTTTGTCGGTGTCTTTTTGTGATTCGGCTACCGTTTCAGTATTTGCAAAACGCGCATGCGGCTGTATCGGCGTTGAAGCCGATTGTTCAGCGTACTCGCCGCGATCCGGCGTTTGATAAGCTGCGACCTTCCTGTTTTGTGCCGGTCTCGCCTGCAAACCGAATGCCTCCGCAAACACTGATGGATATTCCGAAGCCAGCCAGTCGGCAAAGTCGGCGATGGTCGGATATTCAAAGAAAATCGTCGGCGTCAGTTCCAGCTGGTATTGCTGGTTCAGCTTATTGGAAAAATCGGTCAGCGTGATCGAGTCAAAGCCGTAATCGCTGAACTCGGCATCCGCGTCCAGATCGTCCAACTCGAACTTCATCAGTTTCGCTACGGCCTGGAGCAGCATTTGCCGGATTTTGGCCTGGAGTTCGCCGGTATCGATTTGCGGCCCAGACGCCGAGTCATCATTCCTGTTCGGCGCACTCGTTTTCGCCATTTTTTCCTGCGTCGAAAGCAGCCGCCGGATGCGCGCCGGCGAACCCTGCATGACCATCATCCGCGCTACGCCGGACGCCATAATCCGGTTGAATGCATCAATACCGTTATCAGCCGGCAGCGGCACCATGCCCGTGGTTTGCCGCATCATGGCTTCGGCAGCCGCTTCCATGCGCATGCCGCCGTCCGCCCACAGCGGCCAATTGATTGAAACGGTATGGCCGCGGCGCTGCCCATCGCTGACGTGCGCGTTGCGGTGCTCGGCAAAGGCATCCATAAACGCATTTGCAGTCGCATAGTCCGCCTGCCCGGCGCTGCCCCAGGCTCCGGCGGCCGATGAAAATAAGGCAAAGAAATCCAGGTCGATATTTTTAGCGGCGTTATCCAGATGCAGGGTTCCGGCCACTTTCGGAACCAGGACTTCAGTAAATTCCTGGACCGTTTTTTTCTGGATAAAATTATCCCGAAGCAAGCCCGCGCAGTGCAAAATGCCGTCGATACGGCCATGCGCATCGAGCAGCCTAGCGACCAAATCTTCCACGTCCTGCCCTCTGCCGACATCCAGTTGCCGGTATTCGGCGTTAAGGCCGGATGAACGCAGCTGATCCAACTGCGCCTGTTTTTGCGGGCTTAATCCCGAACGCCCGCACAAAACCACCGTCGCGTTTTTGCCATGTTCGGCAATTTGGTTTGCAAACAAAAGCCCCAGCCCGCCGCTGCCGCCGGTAATCAGGTAAACGCCGTTATCTTTCCACGGCACGACCGAGGATCCTGCAATATCCGCTTCCTGCCAGCGCAGCACCTGACGCGCGGCGCCGTTGTAGCGAATCTGGGCCTGCTCCGGCGTCCGGCTGTCGGCGATGATTTTTGCCGCCAGCCCGTTCCCGGTTTCACCGGCGTCCAGTTCTATCAGTTGCCCGAAAAATCTTGCATTCTCCCGGTTTGCGGTTTTCAGCAAGCCGGACAAGCCGCCAAACAGCATGCCTTTGCCGCGTCCCGGAATCAGCACCTGAAGCAGCGTATTGCCGGTAGTTTTCCGGGTAAAAGCCTGCTTGATCATCTCGAA
>JBAZTQ010000185.1:0-4018 GCA_041661845.1 Kiritimatiellales bacterium
TGCAGGGGCTTTTGAAAAGCGCGCTGATCGCCCGTGCCGCACGGTCGCACAAGCGGATCGGCCCGTCGTTTCACCGCGAATTCGCCTACCTGTTCTACGATCACGTCGCCGCCGAACGCAATAAAGAGCGCCACGCCGTCGATGAAAACCTCGACGTTCTCCGCTTCCTTGAACTTCCTACGGAACCGGTACAATTTCCGGTTGCATTTCCGCCGCCGGAATTCGTCGGACAGACTTCGCCTTTGAAAATTCTCCTTTCTCCGTGCTCCCGCCATGCGGCTAAGAACTGGCCGGTTGAGCGGTTTGCCGCCGTCGGGAAAGTGCTGCACGAGAAGACCGGCGCGATGCTGTATATCTCCGGCGTGCCGGAAGATGCCGATACTTGTAAAAAACTGATGGAACTGCTTCCGCCCGGATCGGCGCATAATCTGTGCGGCAAAACTTCACTGGTGGAACTCGGCGGCGTCTTGCAGGCCATGGCGCTGGTGATCACCGTCGATTCCGGCCCGATGCACATGGCCGCCGCTACCGGCACGCCGACCCTCGCCATCTTCGGCCCGACCGATCCGCTGCGCGTCGGCCCCTACGGCCCGCAGCACCGCGTCCTGCGCAACACCACCGTCACGTCCTGTTCCAAAACCGACATGCAAAGCATCCTCGGCGTTTCCGTTGAGGACGCTATCAGCACGGCAGAGGAAATGCGAGAGTAGGCTAGAACGTCAGCGTTGATGCTGAGGCGCGGCTTCCGCGCCGATAGCATCCGACGCTTGGTTGTGTTTCTCCATGTATTTCTTCAGCGGTCGGAAGCTCCATACCTGGGCCTCCACGAAAAAGTCGAAAGCTTTCTTCGGATCCATCTCCCATTCGCCATTTGGGATGCCGTGGGTTTTCACAACCTCCAATATTTCCGGCAAGGTGAAAACCTTTCCGTGAATCCGTGGGTTGAAATACTCCTTGTTCTGCTGTTCCTCGAACAGCCACAAGGAGACCATGCAATCGGAATACGTAAAACTGACTTCCTTGGGGTCGAAATCTGAGAGGGGAATGCGAAGCTCAATGTAGCCCCCGTCATCTCCCAATGCGGAAATGTAGCTGGATGTTCCGAGAACCATGCATTGGGGATACGGCTCTATGGGCATTCCGCCCTTCTTTACGAACTCAGAACGAACCCACTGTTCCGTTCTTTTGCGACGAGGCCAATACGTGGGGAACTTTCGGAACCGACGAAAGGCTTTTGGATTCTCTTCGAGCAATGCCATTCCGACACGCTCCGCCTCGTCATCCGGCAAGTAGGACATACTTTGGAATGGAGGCCTATCTCTGCGATAGTAATGACTTAGGAAATTCATATTCTCTCAGACACAACGGCACTATTGAACGAACAAAAATTCGGTTTATGCAATTTCACAAATTCAACCGACTGGCCGCAGTTTTATCGGGAGAAGACGGACGGTCAAGGTGAATATCCTTGGGGACATCAAAAGCTTTTCTTTTGATTCAACAGGCGCGGCGCACCTGTGGTAAAAGCGTCGCCTTGCAAAAGGAATTTTGAATGACCGGAACGTATCACATCTGGACGATCGGCTGCCAAATGAACGAGGCCGATTCCCGCTACCTCGCTTCGCGGGTGCGGCGATAAAATGCGCTTAATTTGACATAGTATGTCTTGTTTTAATCGACATACTATGGTTAAAAATGCGCATGAGTGAGTCGCTTAGAAATCAAATCGGGCGCGAGGAGTTTGATTATCAGGCTCTGCTGTCCGCCTTGTCCGGCTATGCCTCTCCGCGCGACCGGATTACCGCACTGCTGCGTTCCGGAGCCATTATTCGTGTCAAGAAGGGACTCTATGTGTTCGGGCCGGAATATCGCCGAGAACCCTTTTCGCGGGAACTGCTGGCGAATTTGATTTACGGCCCTTCTTTTGTCTCACTGGACTATGCGCTGGGATATTACGGGTTGATCCCTGAGCGGGTTGAGGCGGTCACATCGGTTTGTTCGGGACGCGCCCGGCGTTTTGAAACGCCGGTGGGATTGTTTATTTATCATCCGACGCCTTGCTGTTCGGCGGGTGTCGGGCGAGGCGGCCAGGAAGACCGCCGGTTTCTCATAGCCGTGCCCGAACGTGCGCTGGCGGATCGGATACGCGCCGAACGGAGCGATACGGGCAGAACGCAGAAAGAAATGGCTCAGTACCTTTTTGAAAATCTACGGATGGAAGAAGCCGATATAAGAGCCATGGATGCCGGTTTAATGGAGGAACTTGCCGAGGCGCTGCATTCGCGCAAGGTCCGGAGTTGCGCGGCACTGATCCGGGCATTGAGGAGGAAGGGATGAATCAGGCCATACGGGATATGCTGGAGCGCTACGACTGTCGAAGTGCGGGCAGCTATGAAAATGCGCTGCGTGAAATTTTTCAGGAGCTGGCGTTGCTGGGGCTTTGGCGCGGCAAGTTTTTCGAGCACGCCGCCTTTTACGGCGGTACGGCGCTGCGGATTCTTCACGGGTTGGATCGGTTTTCGGAAGACATAGATTTTTCGCTGCTGGTTCCCGATGAAACGTTCAAGCTGTCATCCTATTGTGCATTTATCGAACGCGAACTCGAAGCATGGGGTTTTCCTGTAAAGGTTGAAGTCAAAGAAAAAACCGGAAACTCCGCCATTGAGTCCGCTTTTCTGAAAGCGGACACGGTTAAGCAGATGCTTCTGATCGAAGCGCCTGAAGCGGTGCTGGGAGGACTGCACTGTAATCAGGTGCTGCGCATCAAGATTGAGGTGGATACCAATCCGCCGCCGGATTTTTCCACCGAGTCGGCCTTTCTTTTGCAGCCGATTCCTTTCGCTGTTCGAACCTGTACGCTGCCCTCCCTTTTTGCGGGAAAAATGCATGCGCTTTTATTCCGGAAATGGGGACGGCGGGTCAAAGGGCGCGACTGGTACGATTGGGTCTGGTATGTGGGCAGAGGCGTTCCGGTTGATTTGAAACATTTGTCGGCGCGTATGCGGCAAACCGGAGACTGGAATTCCGAAAGCTCTCTGCCGGAATCTGAATTCCGCCGTTTGATCGGTGAAAGCATTCAAAATCTGGATGTAAAGGCCGCCCTTTCGGACGTGGAACCTTTCCTGAAAAATCCCGATGCCGTTGCTGTCTGGTCTAAGGAATTTTTTATGAGTGTGGCAAAAAAAATGACCGTGGTGTAGGAATTTTATTATGACCGGAACCTATCACATCTGGACGATCGGCTGCCAAATGAACGAGGCCGATTCGCGGTATCTCGCTTCGCAGCTCGAAGCGCTGGGTTTTGCGGAAACTCCGCGGGCGGAGCATGCTGATATTGCGGTGCTCAATACCTGCGTGGTGCGCCAGCAGCCGGAGGATAAAGCGGTTTCCAAACTGCTGTCGCTCGGCGATACCAAGAAAAACAAGCGCCGGATGATTATTGCGCTGATGGGCTGTATGGTCGGCAAGCGCGAGGCGGAAGATCTGGCGAACCGGTTTCCGTTCGTGGATGTTTTTATGGCGCCATCGCAGACCGACGCGCTGATTGACTATGTTTTGAGCCGCGATGAATACAGTCATCTCGACCGCTCGCAGATCGAGCTGGCCGATTACCGGCTGCCCGCCGTCAACCGCGAAAAGGCGATTACCGCGTTTGTGCCGATCACGCTGGGCTGTTCGCACGCCTGTTCCTATTGCATCATTCCGTACCGCCGCGGCCCCGACCGGAGCCGCAAGCCGGACGAAATTCTCGCCGAGGTGCGTTCGCTGGCCGGGCAGGGCGTCAAAGAGGTGACGCTGCTCGGGCAAATCGTCGACCGTTACGGCGTTGATCTCGGCGACGGAAAAAATCTGGCGTGGCTTCTCAAGGAAGTGGCTAAAGTCGACGGCATACTGCGCGTCCGGTTTCTGACCAGCCATCCGTCGTACATTGACGAAGAGCTGATCCGCGCCGTGGCGGAGACGGAAAAAGTCTGTCCGTACTTTGAACTGCCGTTTCAGGCCGGGAGCGACCGGATTC
>JBAZTQ010000186.1:0-4015 GCA_041661845.1 Kiritimatiellales bacterium
AGATCGAAGTGCTGGCTGAACCGCGTGTCAATTTATGGGAAGTGAAGTCCGGCTGGGCCCGTAAAAGGGAGCACGGCGGCGAGACCAAATGGCTGGATGACGCGCCGACACCGCCGGATATCGCCGGTATTGACCCGAACCAAATTATTGATCTGAGCGGAAAACTTTCTGCGGACGGTACGCTGGACTGGGTGCCGCCGGACGGGCGCTGGCTGATTGTGCGTGCCGGAATGACCAGTACTGCGAAACATGTGGCACCGCGCACGAATGCCGGAGAAGGACTGGAAGCTGACAAGATGAGCGGCGAAGCCATTCGCTTCCACTGGGATTCCTTTGCCAAAGGAATGATTGCGGACAATAACGCCGCCAAAGGAAATCCGATTTACTCGGTTCATACCGACAGCTGGGAATCGAATATCCACACGTGGAGCACCAGCTTCCGGCAGGAATTCGAAAAGCGGCGCGGCTATTCCATGACGAAGTGGCTGCCCGTGCTGACTTCCGGGCTGGTCATCGGCAGTGCGGAGGAATCGGATCGGTTTCTCTGGGATGTGCGCCGCACCGTGGCCGATCTCATTCGCGACAATTTTTACGGCGCGATGCGCGAAAAATGCCATGAAAGCGGTGTGTTGTTCCAGAGCGAAGCCGCCGGCCGCCAGATGTTCATGTACGACCCGATCAACTATAATTCGATGACCGACATTTCCGTCGGCGAGTTCTGGATGCCGAATGCAGTCCGCTTCGATTGCAGAGTTGCTGCGTCGGTCGCGCATATTTATGACCGTCCGATTGCCGCCGCAGAATCATTCACGGCCGGGCAGGGTGGGTTTCAGGATGATCCATTTGCGCTGAAGGTGCTGGGCGACCGCGCTTTCTGCACCGGTATCAACCGCTATATCATTCACCGCTACTGCATGCAGCCGTTCAACAACGTCGAGCCGGGCATGACGTTCGGTCCGTACGGAATTAATTTTGAGCGCACGCAGACGTGGTGGGAGAACGGCGGCAAAGCGTGGGTCGAGTACGTCACCCGCTGTCAGTCGCTCCTGCAGGCCGGCAAGTTTGTTGCCGACGTGATTCATTATATCGGCGACGACGCGCCGAATTCCCTTGGTCACCGCGAAGACGCCTGGAATCCGATTCCGGCGGGTTATGACTTTGACGGATGCAACCTCGAAATCCTCAAACAGCTTTCCGTCGATAAAAACGGCAACCTTGTTCTGCCGCACGGCATGAGCTACCGCGTTCTGCTTCTTCCGAACCGCGACCACATGACGCTAGAGGCCCTTCAGAAAATTGAGGTGCTGGTCAAAGACGGCGCGACAGCGGTCGGACCGAAACCGCTGCGCACACCGGGTCTGAAGGATGCGGCGAAAAACGATGCGGCCCTGCGCGAAATCACCGGCCGGGTCTGGGGGAAGATCGACGGTAAAACCGTGACAGAAAACCGTTACGGCAAAGGGCTTATGATTTACGGCCCTTCGCTGGAAACCGTTTTGGCTGGAATCGTTCCGCCGGATTTCGATTATTCAACGGACAAAAAAGATTCCACCTTGCGCTATATCCACCGCAAAACCGATAAAGCCGATTTGTACTTTGTTGCCAGTGACAATAGCGGAAGTGCTCTCGACGCGATGGTTCGCTTCCGTGTAACCGGTAAAGCTCCGGAACTGTGGGATGCTTCTACCGGCAAAATAAAAAAAGTAAATGTTTGGCGCACCGTGAACGGCGTTACCGAACTGCCGATTCATTTCGATCCGGCTGGATCGTGGTTTGTGGTCTTCCGCGAAACGGCGCAGCCGCCCGCCGGATTAAATGCCGGATTGTTCACGCAGGGCGGAGCCGAACAACCGGTGATTGAAACCAACGCCACGGACAATTTCACCATGGCTCTTTGGCTGAAGAGCGATGCGCCGCTCGAACTGTCGCGCGACACGGTGCGCGGCATTAAACCTGCCGGACAGAACTATGCCGTCTATCCCGCACCCGGCCATGAAGTCTGGCAGGAAAAAGATGCCGGAATAGGCATCTCAGCTGGAGCCGGCGGGCTGATGGTGCTCGGCCACGGCTCCCGCTATTTTATGCCGTTGCTTACCTGGTCTGGGAGTCTGAGCGAATGGACGCATGTCGCTGTTGCAGCGAAAAACGGCGCCCTCACGCTCTACGTGAATGGCGAAGCAGTACAGACTGCGCCGTCACCGGGACGTCCGCTGCATCCGTCGATCGGCGTCGAACATCGTCGTGGCAAACTGGCGTTCAGCGGTCAAACCGCCGGACTTTTCCAGACATCGGAAACCCTCGATGTGGCGGCGGTACGCGCGCTTATGCAGCGAACCTCGCCAAATGGCGAAACCGTTCCCTCCGGCATCGAAATCGCCGGGCCGTGGACGGTTTCCTTTCCGCCCGGCAAGCAGGCTCCGGACAGTATCGCGCTACCGAAACTTGTTTCGTGGACCGATTGTTCCGACGATGGCGTGAAATATTTTTCCGGCACGGCAACTTATCGGACGGAGTTTGATTGGAAACCTGAAGCCGGTGAAAAGGTCTTAAGCCTTGGAGCTGTGAAGAATGTTGCCGAGGTCTCGCTGAACGGCCGGTCACTCGGCACGCTTTGGAAGCCGCCGTATCAGGTGGACGTGAGCAGTGCGCTGAAGCCGGGAAAAAACAAACTGGAGATTAAAGTGACCAATCTTTGGCCGAACCGGCTGATCGGCGACGAAAAACTGCATCCCGATCCGTCGCTTGATTACAGCAAGCAGGGCGGTCCATCGTGGTCGGCTGGCGGGCCGATAAAAACTATTCCGAAGTGGGTTAAAACGGGCGGAATAAGCCCGGTCGGCCGCACGACATTCCTGCTCTGGAAATTCTATGGCGGCAAAGAACCTCTTCTGGAGTCCGGGCTGATCGGGCCGGTGACATTGATTAGCTCCAGGTAATTTGATGTGACCACCCCTTCGTCTCCTGCCGGGGATCGTCCGGTTCTTGAATTTGCGGAGGGGTCTGGAGGCAGATCCAATAACAGGAAGAATTCAGTGCAATTAATATAGGCGGTCATTATGAAATATACGCTGAAAAATACGACGCTTGAAATCCGCTATGCGGCGTTTATCAACCTGTCTGTCGGCTGGAAACGCCCGGTGGAGGATTTCGCGCCCGGCGCGCGCTGCCGGATAGAACTGAATGTGATAACCGGCGGCTGCTACCGGCTGGAAAGCGCGGACGGAACCGTTCATGACATCCGCGCAGGTTCGCTTTTTATGGATCGGCTCATGGATCGAAGGTGCAGTTCTAACGGAGGGGACGGGCCGCTGGAATTCATCGGCATGCGTTTTTCAATGCACGATCAGTCCGGCGAAGAAATCACCTTTCAATTCGAACAGCCGTTTCCGGTTATTTGTTGTAATCCTGAGCAGGCGTTTTTAATCCGGCAGACGGCTGAAACCGCCGTGCGGTTTTTTCATAACAAGCAGCCGGAAGCGGCGGCTCATTGCGTTGAGACCATTCTGTATCTGGTGCAGTCCGGATCGAATGCAGAATCCCTGGACAGCCTGAAACAGAAAACACACATCCGGCAGATAGCCGGGTATATGGTTGATCATTTAGGGGATAAGCTTGCAGTCGAAGAACTGGCGCACCGGCTGGGATATTCCCGGACGTATTTTTCGAAAATGTTCAAACAGATTATGGGGGCGAGTCCCAGGGAATACATTTGCAACATGAGGATTAAACAGGCCCAGGAACTGTTGCAGGGCACGACTTTAAGTGTTGAAGAAATAGCCTGTGCAACGGGTTATGAGAATGATCCTTCTTGTTTTTACCGTCTCTTTAAGCAGCGCACCGGCGTCTGTCCCTGCGCCTACCGCACAAAAAGTCAGTCATAATGCCGCATCAGTCCACTTGCCTGTCTGGCTTGACCCGCAGAGAATCGCTTCACCGGCCACCGGTATGGATTAAAGAGAGCCGGCTAAACAGAAAGGATGCAGGATGAAGATTCGATCGAAATGCAGTCATGTAT
>JBAZTQ010000187.1:0-3992 GCA_041661845.1 Kiritimatiellales bacterium
AGCAGGACTTGGCTGCCGCTTCGGCTCTTGCGGATAATCCGCAAATTTCAGATGACATTGTCGGGTTTCACTGTCAGCAGGCAGTCGAAAAATTTCTCAAGGCTGTGCTGGTGAAAAACGGAGTGGTCTTCCGCAAAACTCACGATCTGGTCGAACTTACGGAACTTCTCGAAGACAATGGGCTTCCGCAACCTGAAAACCGGGATGCGCTGGATGACTTGGGGCCGTTTGCCGTAACCGCCCGTTACGATTTCTTTGATGAGCCGGTCAGTTTCGACCGCCGTTTGGCCGTACAAACCGCCTGTTCTGTTCGCGACTGGGCGGCAGACCTTATCTGAGCTCAGCCGCCTGCTGAACTTTTTTCCGAAGCTTGGAGATCATGACCGTATCAACCAGCGCGGCGGGCAGGGCGCGGCGGACGAAGGCTCCGAAGTAAGCGACGGCGGTGACGCGGGCGCGGATCGGCGGGCGGGCACTTTCCAAACATTGGAAAATTTTCTCAGCGACGGCTTCCGGCGGTTTCATGAATTTTTCTGCCGTACGGGCGGCCCGGCCGGTTTTGCGCGTTTCAATTGCTTCCTTATAAAACACTGTGAACGGCGAATCGGGATTGAGTCCGTAGCGCTCGGTGCAGTGCGCCAGGTTTTCGGAAAACTTGGTTTCAATCGGCCCCGGCTGGATAATCGAAACGGCGACGCCGGAGTCGAACAGTTCGCGGCGCATGGCGTCGGAAAGCGCTTCGACCGCAAACTTCGACGCCGAATAGATTCCGGCGAAGGGCAGGCTCAGTTCTCCGACGACGGAGCTGACGTTGACGATGCGACCGTAACCTTGCTTGCGGAAGAGCGGGATGAAGCGGTTGGTCAGTTCCTGCAAGCCGAAGACGTTGACTTCAAAAATATCGCGGAGCATGGCGCGCGGCGCGTCTTCGATCGCTGAAGTCAGCCCGAATCCAGCGTTGTTGACGACGGCACCGAGCTGTCCATTAAAACGGCGGAGCACTTCGTTGGCCGCGTCGGCAATCGACGCGCTGTCGGTCACATCGAGCGCGACAGGATCGAACCATTCGGCGCGGAGCATGTCGAGGTCGGCGGTTTTGCGGGCGGTCGGGGCGACCTGCCAGCCGCGGTCGCGCAGAAGCCGGGCGGCGGCCAATCCAATGCCGGATGAGCAACCGGTAACCAATACTGTTTTCGGGTTTATGGCGGGATATTTCATAGTGCCTCCAAGGGTTGGAAAACTAGCCGCTCTCTTTTCCAATGTCTGGAAAAATCGGACACTAGAATCCGTCGGTTTGGAAATTGACCTCGCCGGAGGCGTACCGTATTGTGTGCCGCTTTTATATTTCCAATAAAACAGGAGAATTTTGATGAAAGTTACCATGAAGAGCACCGGAGCGTGCCGCCAGACGCTGAAAATCGAAGTGCCGGCCGAGACGGTCGCCGCCGAACGCGCCGAACTGCTCAACTATTATGCCAAGGGCGTCAGCGTACCGGGTTTCCGTAAGGGCCATGCTCCTAAAGCGCTGGTAGAAAAGAAGTTTGCCAAGGATATGGCCGCCGATCTGAAGGATCGCGTCGTGCCGAAGTTCTATCACGAAGCCATCGAGCAGGAAAAAGTCAAAGTGGTCGCGGTCGTTGACGTCAGCGAGCCGGAACTGGCCGACGGTAAACCGCTTAAGTTTGAAGTGACGGTCGATGTCGTGCCGGAATTCAAGCTGCCGAAATATGACGGCATCGCCATCAAGGCCGAAAAGACCGACGTTTCCGAAAAACAGGTCGACGAAACCGTCGAAAGCATTCTCCGTCAGCACGCGACCTACGAAGACATCACCGGCCGCGCCGCCAAAGAAAAAGACATGGTTCAGGTTTCCTACGAATCGACCATCGGCGGTCAGCCGCTGGAAGAAAAAGTTCCGCAGGCGCGCGGCCTTGGTCGCGGTACCGGTTACTGGATCACCTGCGACGACGAAGCGTTTCTGCCTGGCATGGGCAAGGCACTGATCGGCTCGAAGATCGGCGCGAAGAAAGATGTCACCGTTAAATTTCCGGACGGCTTTATTGTTAAAGAACTCGCCGGCATGAAGGCTGAGTTCAAAGTCGAAGTGACCGGTATGCGCGAAACCAAGCTGCCGGAGCTCAATGAAGAGTTTCTGAAAAAGCTTCACATCGAATCCGAAGCGGAACTGCGCAAGAACATCCGCCAGCACCTTGAAGAAGCGGCTGTGAATAAGGAAAAAGGCCGTCAGCAGGATGAGGTTTGCGAATTCCTCCTCAAGAAGACCAAACTCGACGTGCCGGAAAGTGCTGTGAAGGAACAGGCTCGCAACCTGACGTATGAACTGGCCCGCCAGCGTATGATGCGCGGCATGAGCCAGGATCAGATCAAGGCGCAGAGCGAAGACATGTTCAAAGAAGCCCAGGAAAAGGCCGAAGAACAGGTCAAGCTGCGCTACATCGTCATGGCCGTCGCCGAAGCGGAAGCGATCAAAGTCGAAGATCAGGAAGTTTCCGACGAAGTGGTTCGCATGGCCGTTCAGCAGCGTCAGGATGCGACTGAATATCGCAAAAAACTGGAGAAGGAAGACCAGCTCGGCCTCGTCGCCGACCAGCTCCGCTTCACCAAAACGATCGAGTTGCTGCTCGAAAAAGCTAAAATTAAATAGAGATTGGATATTCGATATTTGTTATTCGCGGGAGAATCAAAAACTCAAACGACGAGGTTTTGTTCTCCCCGATAACGAATAACCAATAACAAATAAC
The DNA here is from genome assembly GCA_041661845.1 of Kiritimatiellales bacterium. Classification (GTDB taxonomy): domain Bacteria; phylum Verrucomicrobiota; class Kiritimatiellia; order Kiritimatiellales; family Tichowtungiaceae; genus Tichowtungia. Next base: position 2,763 of record JBAZTQ010000187.1, read on the forward strand.
CGAGCCGCCAGGCTCCAGGAGTCTCGTTATGAACGAAAGGGCACAAATGCTTGTTCCGATGGTAGTTGAACAAACCGGCCGCGGTGAACGTGCGTATGACATTTACTCGCGTCTGCTGAAAGAGCGGATCATTTTTCTTGGTACCGAAATCAACGACGACGTGAGCAATCTCGTCATCGCGCAGCTGCTGTTTCTGCAGAGCGAAGATGCCGAGAAAGATATCAGTATCTACATCAACTCGCCCGGCGGTGTTGTTACCGCCGGCATGGCGATCTATGACACGATGCAGTTTCTGAAATGTCCGATCACCACCTATTGCGTCGGCCAGGCCGCCAGCATGGGCGCTGTTCTGCTGGCTGCCGGCACCAAAGGCAAACGCTTCGCGCTGCCGAATGCCCGCATCATGATCCACCAGCCGCTCGGCGGATCGCAGGGTCAGGCGACTGATATTGAAATCCAGACCAAAGAAATTCTCCGCATGAAAAAGCGGCTCAACGAAATTCTTTCTGAGCACACCGGCAAGCCGATCAAAACGATTGAGAAGGATACCGACCGCGACTTTTTCATGTCCGCCGCGGAAGCCGTCGCCTACGGCCTTGTCGACGAAGTGGTCACGAAGAAGCAATAGCTTCGAGTGTTATTTGATATTGGATGTTTGTTATTCGCGGGAGGGCTGATTCTGACTCTTCCTGCCAACAGCCAATAACTAATATCAAATAACCAATAACAAATAACTGAACCGAAGGTTTCATGAATACAAAACCCCGTAAACCCGTCTGCTCCTTTTGCGGAAAAACTGAAAAAGACGCCCGCAGCCTGATCGCCGGGCCGGATGGCATTTGCATCTGTGACGAGTGCGTCGAATTGTGCGACGCCATGGTGAAGCAGCAGGGACTGCGCGGCAAAGATGCGGCAACTCCCGGCGCCATCAAAGTGCTCAAGCCGCATGAGATTAAAAAGCAGCTCGACGAATACGTGATCGGACAGGAACACGCCAAGAAGGTACTCTCCGTCGCCGTTCATAATCACTACAAGCGGATGACCGATACTTCGTCCAAAGAAGACGGCGTCGAGCTTGAGAAGAGCAACGTCCTGCTGGTCGGCCCGACCGGCAGCGGCAAAACCCTGCTGGCCAAAACGCTCGCCCGTATGCTTGATGTGCCGTACGCCATCACCGACGCCACCACCGTTACCGAAGCCGGTTATGTCGGTGAAGACGTCGAAAGCATT
>JBAZTQ010000188.1:0-3983 GCA_041661845.1 Kiritimatiellales bacterium
CAGAGCGCGCAGAAAGACAAGCTGAGCGGACAGAGCTCGCTCTTCGACATGCTCGATACCGGCCCGGCGCAGAACAGCGATAACGATCTGCCGGTTGTCGAGCCGTGGCCCGACAGCGAAATGCTTTCGGCGGAAAAAGAGCTGATCGGCTTTTACATTTCCGGCCATCCGCTGGCCGAACATGAATGGACGCTGAAGACCTTTGCGCTTCAGAAAATCGGCGAGCTGGGCGATGTGCTCGAAGCTGCCGGAGGTGACGAGCAGAAAACGTACATCCGCGTCGGCGGACTGGTCGATAAATATAAGAAGGTCTTCACCAAACCGAAAAAACCGGAAGACCATCCGAAACCGTATGCGCGATTCCGGCTCGAAGGACTCGAAGCCGCCGTCAACGCCGTCGTCTGGCCCGACGATTTTTCAAGGTTTGAAAAACTGCTCGAAGATAACGCGCCGCTGATGGCGGCGGGCCGCATCACCAAGGACTTCCGCGACGAGCTGGAAATCCAGGTATCGGAACTTTTCCCGCTGGCCGAAGCGCCGCTGCTCTTTGCCGAAAAGCTCAGCCTGCATCTGCCCGAGGCGGCGCTGAGTCCGGAAAAGCTGGCGGCCGTCAAAAAAATCGCCGCCGCGTATCCCGGCCCGACGCCGCTGAACCTTTGCGTCCTGCTCGATTCCGGCGAAAAGATTTTCATCAAGGCCGACCGCTCTTCGCAGGTGACCGTTTCGCCTGAACTGGTGCAGAAACTCGAACACCTGCTGGGCGAAGACGCCGTTTATGTCGGCGCGCGCTCACAACCGTTCTTGCGCGAACCGCCCCGGCGGAGATTCAACGGAAAACGAGGATGACCAGAAGGAATCAGGAGTCAGGGGACAGGTGTCAGGCATCTGAAATTCTTTTCTCCCCAACCATCCAACAATCCGGTATTCCATTAATCCAATTCTTATGAAATACCGCCCGAAACATATCGCCGAATACATCCTGCTGCGCGGACTGCTCGGCCTCGTGAACGTTCTGCCGCTGCGCGCGGCACTGGCCGTCGGCTGGCTGCTCGGCGCGTTTTTCTTTTATGTGCTGCGCTTCCGCACCGTCGAAGCCCAGCGGCGGCTTCAGGAAGTCTTCGGCGACCGCTTCACGAAAAAGGAGCGGCGGCGCATCGCATGGCTTTCGTTCCGCAACATCTGTTTCAACGCCGTCGAAGCCGCGCGGTTTAAAAAGCTGACGATGGAGCAGCTGAAAAAAACAGCGCTGTATCCCGGCATCGTCGCCATGCAGGAGATTCATCAGAAAAACGGCGCGTTCATTTTCGCCACCGCGCACATGGGCAACTGGGATCTCGGCGGCGTCGCCTGCAAACTGGCGGGCCTTCCGGTATTCTCCATCGCCCGGCGGCAGAAAAATCCGCTGACCGACGATCTGCTCAACCAAATGCGTAACGCCACCGGCATGGAAGTCGTACTGAACGACTCGCGCATTTTACAGAACGTCGTGCGCCAGCTCAAAAAAGGCGGCGTGCTGGCGATTCTGCCGGACGTCCGCTCGCGCACCGAAGCGCTGGCGATTGATTTCCTCGGCGGCAAAGCCAACCTCGGCGCCGGCGCGGCGCTCTTCGCGCAGATGGCGCACTGCCCGATCTATCCCGTCGCGCTCATCCGCAACGGCTGGACGCGCCACGACTACAAAGTGTTCGATCCCATCTTCCCCGATCCGTCCGCCGACAAAAAAGAAGACTGGCAGCGGATGATGCAGCAGCTCGTTTCCATCTTCGATGCCGAAATCCACGCCCGCCCCGAACAATACTTCTGGTTCAATAAACGCTGGGTCTTAGATCCAATCCAGAAAGACGGAGGATGAAATATGAAAAATATGATACTTGCTGGTTTGCTGATAACAACTTTGTGTTCATGTGTTCAGCAGAATTTAACCAGCCCTGCAATTATGAAACGACAAACTGCATTTTTCGCAGAACTTAAGGGCTACTCTCTTCCCACCGTTACAATTCCTTCAAAACTTCCATCAAGCACTCCAAGTTTTAAGTTATATCTGATCGCCGAACAGCTGGCGGCGCAACAAGGGTTAATTTCTGATGGAACTATGGCCCCGCAAGGCAAATTGGTCGTGGGCAAAAAAATAGATGGCGATAGCGTAATTATCGGAATCCAATTTATCGAATTCGACGACGGCAGAATTACCTTCGAATATATTACAAAGGCAAACGGTCTTCACATTGAGGCCTGCCAAAAAATGGAGAAAGTATACGTTGCCGCGCTCAAAAAAGAATTCTACCAACACTTTCCCGAGTGATGTTCTTTGCCGGTTGATTGAGCTTCGGGCTAAGGCCGATGCGCATTCATAGTATCGTTTTCTTCTGTCTATCCGCCGCCTGACTAAGAATTGGCGCAATACGGAATGCAGAAAAGATGATTGTGTTTATTCCGCCCGGCGGTGTTACTCTTCGCGAAGTCGCGGTTTGATACAGCTGCATATAAACAATCCGGAGCGGTGATCATGAAACGTGCAACTCGAATTATACTGGCGACCACGGTCCTGATAATTGGAACGATAAAAGCCATGGCAACCGAAGAAACGGCCTACCGTGTAGTAGAAAAAGAAGATCCGTTTGAACTCCGCGATTACGCGCCGTGCATCCGCGCCGAAATTCTCGTAGAGGGAACGCTGGAAGAGGCCGGGAGCAAGGCGTTCCGTCCGCTCTTTCGCTATATCTCCGGCGAAAACCAAACGCACGGCAAAGTGGCTATGACCGCGCCCGTGGCACAACAGCCTGCGCAGGATCGGTGGGCGGTAAGCTTCATGATGCCCGCCGCGTACACGCTGGAAAAACTTCCGGAGCCCGAAAACCCCGCGATCACGTTACGTCAGGTTCCGGCCCGCCGAGTCGCCGCCGTGCGCTACTCCGGTTCCTGGAGCGAGAAAAGCTACCTGCGATCCAAATCGGAGCTGGAGGCGTGGATGCGCGTAAGAGGCTTTAAGGTTGCAGGCGATCCCGTATGGGCCCGCTACAATCCCCCTTTCGTCCCGTGGTTTTTACGGCGAAACGAAATCCTGATTCCGGTGGATGCAAAATAAGATATGGACTGCGGTAGCTTGATGCCGCTTTCCCCCGCAACTGGACAGTGAAAGCGCTGTCGAGCCAGCGCACTCCAAATAATTACTTAATCCACCCGCCGCCGAGGAGTTCGTCGCCGTCATAGATAACGGCGGTCTGGCCGGGAGTGAGCGCGAACTGCGGTTCGGCAAAGCAAACTTTAAATTCGGTGTCGCTGATTCTTTCCAGCGTCGCCGCCGCGCCGCGATGGCCGTAGCGCGGTTGAACGGTAAACATTCCCCCGCTTGTAATTGTAGGACAGGCTTCCCGTATCCGGGAGCGTGTGTCGGCGCAAGAGCACAGGCTCCCCGGACTACCGGGGAAGCCTGTCCTACAAGAACCCGGGAAGGAGCCTGAAATCCAGTGCGCGTCCTGTACGAGACATTCCGACTGCATGGCGCCGTCGCGCGGTGAAAGGGTGATTTCGTTTTTACCGGCGTCGATGCGGCTGACGTAAACGCGTTCCGGCTGTACCGGCATCTTAATCGCGAAAAGCTATATTCCGGATGCGCGGAAAAATATCCCGGACTATATAAGCGGGTTGGGCGGGGTCACGTTGTCATCCGGATTGTCGTCGATCCGAACGTCGATTTTATAGTACCGGGATCCGTTATATTCATAAACCTCATCAATATACGTGCCGCTTCCAGTAACGAGGTGATTTATCAAGGGAATAAATCCGCTCAACAGGTTGGTTGAGTAATAGACCGAGTATTCCCGCCCTATCACGCTTTGCCAATGCAACACATTTCCAAATGGCGTCGACCGATCGACTAAAAATGAAAACTTGCTGTCCGGATCATTCGGATCAAGTCCCGCGACATACGCTTGAATGATCAAGTTTACGCCATTTGAGCAAACCGCATCCGGATTCTGGTT
>JBAZTQ010000189.1:0-3935 GCA_041661845.1 Kiritimatiellales bacterium
TGCTTTCCGGTCTGACGCAGAGCTTTGCGACCAAAGCGGCGCGCGACTCCCTGCTCAATGCCAAGACACAGGAAGAGCTTTGGAAGGCGCTGGTTAAAGCCACCAAAAAGATGATCCAGTAATTGCCTGAGCAGAGTTTCCAGTTATTGGAAACTCTGTTCGGCCTTACCATTTGTATATTAAATCGCCGCCTGATTCCGAAACACGCCGCCCTTTTGCCTCAAGCGTAATGACTCCGGTGCCGGAGACCTTTACGACCGCATACACCGTATTCGCTCTGGGGAAGTTTTTCTGATCCGCTATGCCTTTGAAAAACTCTTTGCCTTCCGGCGGAAAGGCAATCTGAACGGTGGCGTGGTCGTATCCGCCGGAAATGTACACGGGGGATTGCTCAGCCGGCTTGTTTCTGCTTTTTATCACATTATAAAACTCCACCACGACCGTTTTCCCGCTCAGCTGATCAGGGAAGAGCAGCACGTCGTTGGCGGTTACCTTATCCTTAGAGAGAAAGTCCGGGACTTCCGTATCCGCAGACCACTTATATTGGCCTTCATCGTTATCTTTTTCATACCGGTCACCCACCGCTATCGAAGGTTCCTTCTCATTGAGGCCTATTCGGACGTAGATTTCGCCCAGATCCGGCGCAGTCAAAATGGAAACATCGTCTTGCGCAGTGCCGGATTTCGGGATGAATTTTGCGAAGCAGCCAAGCCCCACTTGCGGGAATATCACCTGAATCCCCGGGTGGCTGCTATAGATATTCCCGTCCGATTTTTCACTCGCCCGCAGATTGCCGGTGTACATCCGCCCCTTGTTCAATTTTTGTATATAGGATATCCGGTTAAACTTAATTTTTACAATTTTACCAGCCAGGTCGGCTTGGTTGCTTTCGAATTCCGCTGCGAGACAGGACTCCTTTTCCGGCGGCGGCAGTTTTGCCGCCACCGCACTTTTCGGTTCACCGGAGCCTTTCTCTTTTTTTGCAACGGCGGGTTCTTCGGCTGTTTTTGCCGCCAGAGCCTGCCATTTTTTATAGGCGTCGGAACCGGCGTCCAGTATGTCCTGCTTGCCGGTTTCGGTGAGAACCTGTCCGTCCCTTACGATTACCAGAGCACCGGGAAGACCTTTTACTTTCAACTCATTTTTCTTAATCTGCTTCAGTGCCTTCGCCGCCGCAGAGTCATAGGGAGCCGCCGGCCACGGCATGTCAGCATCCTTCATGCACTGCATCATTTCCGTCTCGCTCGCGTCATTGCTGACAAAAATGACCTCAAAGTCCGCACCGGTCTGTTTGCAGCCGGAATAGAATTCAATCAGCCTGGGGGTAAAGGCATGAAATTTAAGTGAAGAAAAGTAGAAGGCGACAATTTTCCCGGAGAGCGCGGCCTCTTTTTTCTCGCCGGCTGAGTTGATAAATACCTGGCCTGCCGCCTCGGTCATATTTCCGGCCAATGCCAGACCGGTCAGGCAAAAAATCAGACACAGAACGCACCAGTGTTTTTTCATTTCGCTCCTTGGTTGGCAACTTTTCGCCGGACTTCACCAGTTTTGAAGCCGAGGGTCAACCGTGCAGCCGTCCGCGTGGCGGGAATTTTATTCCGCACAGCGGACGGTGATACGGTAGTAGCCTCGAACTTCAACGGCGTGAACCGTGTCGGTCCAGCTGTTTTGCGGCCAGACGATTCCGGTTTCCAAAGTTTGGAAATTTTCCGACAGCGACGGCGTCCATTCAACCGTGTACACGCGGCCCTCGATAGGGTTCCAGCTCAGCACATAGCGGTCAGTCTGGCGGAGTTCGAACCGGGACTGCGCGTCGAGCGGATCGGAACCGGCCAGAACTTCGCTCTGATTGCTGACGCCGTCATTGTCGGCATCGACCGTTGGGTCGACGACGGTGCAAGTTCCGACGCTGAAGTTGCGGCTGTCGCGTATCAACAGATTTGTTTTGCCTTCGCCAATCCAGAGCATGACTTGCGGTGCCGTTACATTGGTGCGGATATTTTCAAAGCTGAGTTGCATCCAGCTTCCGCCGTCGGCGAGCCGGTACACGTTGCCGTAGTGCAGGCCGGTAAACGTATTGGTGACGGTGCTTTCTATCCGGATATTCAGTTTTTCGGCGGTGACGCGCAGCCCTTCACCGGGCAGTTCAAGATAGTCGGTTCCGTTTTCGCTCCACACCAGTGCATCGGGATTCAGACGTGTGCTGCCGGATTGTTCGAAGGAGATCTGTTTCCACCACGATCCGTCGGCAAGGCGGAAAAGATTGCCATGTCCGAAGCCGTAAAAATATCCGGCGATTGTGCTGACAAGCGACGGCGCAGCCGGCGGGGCGGAGGCTTCCGCCGTGCAGGTTCCAATGACAACGTCGTTGCGATCCAGAAAGCGCAGTATCTGCTGACTGTTTTCTGTCCAGCGCCAGACGGTGACGGGCGAAGCCGCGCTGGGAATATTCTCAAACGAAATCTGTTTCCACGCCGTTCCGTCGGCCAGCTGGTAAATATTCTGATAGTGCAGACCGGTGAAAGTACCGGCGACAGCGTTTGCGGTGACGGTCAGCGGAACGACAACAACATAACCGGTAACGTTGGTTACAGCCATCCGACGCTGGCCGGAAACATTGGTGATTGTTACGAAAGGACGGCTCATCGCCGCAACAGTTTTTGAACCGGCGGCGCTTTGCTGCCAGAACTGTCCGTTTTCTAATTTGAAAATGGTATAGCCGCTCCAGCCGTAAAATTTTCCGGCGATGCGGGAATGGATGACGGACGCCGTCGTGACGGTGATGATGATGGTTTCGCTGGCTGTGCCGTCTTTGTCGGTGGCATAAAACGTCACGGTATAAACTCCGGCCGGTGCGGAGCTGCCCCAGGTGAACACGCCGTTTGTAAAAATGGCACCGTCCGGCAGATTGGTCGCGGTCAGCGTAATAGGATCATTGTTCGCCGGATCGCTGGCGGTGACCGTGAAGGAAAGAAATTCCAGCTCGGAAATTGTCCGGTCGCCAATGGCGTCCATCACCGGCGGCAGATTGGCGGCGACGCAGTCGCCCGAAACCGTGACGCTGTCCATTATGGCTTTGTCTCCGGTGTTCGGATTGTTCATCCGCGCGACGATCTGAACAGTTGAACCGCACAGATTGCTCTGCGCCGCCGTTGCGGAGCCCCAGTTACCGATGTTCGTCGGATTACCCGAAAAGGCCGTTTCCGCGCCGCTGTCCAGTCGGTAAAGAAGTTTCACATACTTGCCGGTGCTGGTTGATGAACCGGTTTCGGCGGCGGCCGCAGAAAGCGAAACATTGGTGCAGCCGCTGATGTTGATGATGGCGGATGACCACACCGCTTCGCCGTCTACATTGACTGCTTCAAAACGTCCTCCGCTGGTAGCGGTCGCCATAAAGCAATCTCCAGTGCTGCCGCTGCCCGGATTCAGTGTGGCACAGGCGCGGACATCAAGGCTCCAGTTAGTCACGCCGCCGGGATAATTGGTCGGTCCAGCCCCGGTAATGCCGGCGTTCGTGTAACTGCTGAAATCCTCCTGCCAGAGGGTTGCGGCATCGGCGGCGGCAAGGCCGCACCAAAGCGCACAAACTGACAGAAGGCGTTTCATGAATCGCGAGCTACAGGACGGGTTTCTTATAACCGGAAGCGTTCACCTGATTGGCGGTCACGAAAATCAGCAGGTTGCGTTTCACGCTGCGTTCGCCTTCCGAGCGGAAGAGGCGGCCCAGCAGCGGGATTTTTCCAAGGATCGGAACGCTGTCTTTGAAGGTTTCCAGCTGTTCTTTGATCAGCCCTCCCATGGCGATGGTGCTTCCGTCTTCGATGGTTACCGTCGTATCGACCTTGCGGGTTTTAAATATCGGGCGGCGGGCGATCAGCCGGTCGGCGTTGACCGAGCGGCTTTCTTCGCGAAGGATCAAAAAGTCGATCAGGTTG
>JBAZTQ010000190.1:0-3916 GCA_041661845.1 Kiritimatiellales bacterium
CAGTTAACCTAACTTCCCCCTGATTTTTTTATAAGTCATTGCAAATCAGCAAATCTTCCTGAAAATGTAGCAAGTAATACATAAAATAATAATAATTTTATGTTGACAGGAGCACATGAAGTCATTAGCTACGGTAGCAAGTGTTCGTCCAAGCCACCAAATCCCGCCGCAACGGAAAAACCTACGTCACCTATCTGGTGCGTGAGTCCTTTCGCACACTGGAGGGACCTCGTTCCCGCACCGTCTGCAATATCTCCAAGTTGCCTGACGATGTTCGAAAACTCGTTGCCGAGTCCCTCTCTGGACGCACCTTCGTTGAAGCCGAAGCCATCGAACTTGACCGCGCTCTGGATTGCGGCGGCTTGACCGTTCTCGTGGATGCGTGGCGCACGATGGGCCTCGACCAACTCCTGGAAGGCATTGGCACCGCTCGTGACCGCGCCCTCATCAAAGCGATGGTTTTTTCCCGCCTGCTTTTTCCCTGCGCCAAGCTCGCCCTCAAGGACCAGGCCAAAGGCACGCTCCTAGCCTCGGCCTGCGGCCTTTCTCCTGACGAGAGCTTTGACGAGGACGATCTCTACGAGGCCATGGACTCAATCACCGGCCACTGGTGTGCTTTGGAAAAAGGCCTTGCCGCCGGAGCTTTCAAGGAACCCGTGAGTTTGGTGCTCTATGACCTCACGAGCGTTTACTTCGAAGGGGCTGGTCCCGAACACATCGCCCGCTACGGCCACAGCCGCGATCACCGCAGCGACCGACCACAGATCATCCTTGCCGTGGCCACCGACACCGCTGGAACTCCCCTCCACCTTTCGGTCCTGCGAGGCAACCGCGCCGACACCTCCACACTGCAAAGCTTCCTGAAAATCCTCCAACGTCGCTTCGGCATCCGCGAGGCCGTCTTTGTTTTCGACGGAGGAATGAGCAGCAAGATCAACCTCGAAGTCATCGAAGCTGACGGCCTCAACTTCGTCACCCGGCTTTCCAACGCCACGCTCGAAGCCCTGCTCAAAGAACTCCCCGATGAGCATCAACTCGAACTCAGCGACTCCAACCGGCTCGTGGAGATCGAACACGAGGGCAAGCGTCACGTCATTGCCGGAGGCCCCTGGCGCAAAGAGCGCGACCGGGAGCGCCGCGAGGTGCGCATCGCCAAAGCCGAGACCGAACTTGCCAAACTCGCCGCAGCCAAACGCCGCAACCCCGACGCGCAAAAAATCGCCAGCCAAGTTGGACGCACCCTCCAGCGCCTCAAAGCCCATAAATACTTCATCTACCGCGTTGATGAGTCCGGCGTCCTGCGCTGGGAGCGCAAGGCCGAGGCCATCGCCGCAGAGAGCGCCCACGACGGATGGTATCTTCTCCACACCAGCCTCACCCCCGCGCAAGCCGACGCTTCCGGCGTCCAACGCCATTACAAAAACCTCCTCGAAGTCGAAGAGGCCTTTTGCGAACTCAAGAGCTATTTGAAAGTGCGCCCCGTCTTCCACCGGAAGCCCGAGCGCGTTCTCAACCACGTGCGCATCTGCTTCTTGTCCTATTGGATCAGTGCCCGCCTCGCCCGCCAGTGGCGCACATCTGGAGAAACCGGCGAAGTCACCCGCATCCTGCGGGAACTGCAAACCATCCGCCTCGGGCAGATATCGGTCGGAAAGCCCGGCAGCTCCTTCCTTGCTCGCCTCACCAAAGTGCCCCCTCACCTCAACGCTCTTTTAGCCAAACTCAAGCTCCTGCACCTCTTCGCCGCCCCTCCCAAGTGGGCCTCTTTCCCCGGCGAAGCACAGGTGTAGCCCGAAAAAATCCGGCGCTCCTGTGTTTATCGGCCTTTCAGGCCTTTCGCTGGGGAAGTTAGGCTAAAGGAAATATATCCGATCCGTTTTTGATTCACCACATGTCTGGCCTCGACGATTGCTTGTTCCAGCAAGGTCCAGGGGATTATCTTGTATTCTTGAGGCGACAGGGAGATAAATACATTCCATCCGATGGATGGCCCTCTTCCAAACGTATCGTGGAGAAACAAGTTGCAGGATGGAGTGACCTGCACCGATTTGAGAAGGATTTTGTGCTGCTACAAACCGTAATTGAATATATTAAAACAAAACGCTAACGAGAGTCGTTCAGCTAATCGCTGGCCGTTCGGTCCAAGGGAAAAGGTACCAGTCCGTGCATGGGTGCAGATGCACGTATGTACGGACTCACCCCTTCCCCGTGCCCCCATGAAGTAATAACCGAGAGGAGAGAATAGAAATGAAGAATATCGCAATGGCAGTTTCGCTCGCATGCCTGCTTTTGACCTTGGGCGCCTGCGTTGGGAACGGATCCTCGGACCGGAGACCCTCTTCGGATCTCAAGGGGTTTCCCCTCAATCATCAGCAGGTCCTCAAACATTTGAGGGCTGCCAATGAGGCCGCCAAGGAAGCGGTGAAATCTGGCCACCCGCCCTTTGGCGCAGTGCTTGTGGCACCGGATGGCGAGACGGTGCTGATGAAACAGGGAAATGTGAGTTTGATGGACCATGCCGAAACAGTGATCGCACGGCGGGCATTTGTTAAGTACGACCCCGACTACTTGTGGAAATGTACCCTTGTGACGACGGCCGAACCATGCGTCATGTGCGCAGGAAACATCTATTGGGCCAACATCGGAAACATGGTCTATGGCGTTGAGGAAATCACAGTGAAGGAACTGACCGGCGCCGACAAGAGAAACCCCACGATGAACCTGCCGTGTCGCACAGTCTTCACGGCAGGGCAGAAGCCCATCAGGGTAGTGGGCCCCGTTCCGGAACTTGAAGACGAACTGCTCGCGCCCCACAGGGCCTACTGGAAATAATCAACAAAATGGTGGAGCTGAGCTGTCTATTCCCCGGTAAGCGTTAACCCTCCCACACCATGAAATACCGAGCCAATTGCCCCGGATGCGGAGTCAGATTTCCACGCATTCTCTGTTTGAAATGGCTGCCGCACGTGCGACGGCGCTGCGGGGCGTGCGGTTGCACATACCGGGTGAACTCGTTTTGGGAGTGGACAGTGGATATCATGTTTGGGCTTTTGTGGGCAGCGGTCTTGTTGCTTGCCCTGTTCCATTTTATTTCCTGGCTGCTCGCGGCGGTTTTGACTTTGTGCGTGTTTGCGTTGGGCTACGCCATTTTCCCATACATCACGCCCTTCGATTTGGTTGAGAAAGGACAGAAGCATGAGAATCCCCCGTCGGTCTAAACAGAGCGCGCCAGCGAACCGCGCGGGGCACTCCGTTCCGGTTTTTGTGAGCGCTGGCCGTCGAAGAAAACGCCGCAAGTAAGAAAAGCAAAATCTATGCAAACCTGGGAATACAAAACCATCAAAGTCCCGTTTTCCGGAGGCTGGGGCAGTCCCATTCTGGATTGGACAATGTTCGACACCGTACTGAATCAGCTGGGAAGCGATGGGTGGGAGCTGGTTTCTGTTTTTACCTCAAATCTGGAGAATGGGAGATCAGGTGAGGCGATTGCCGTTTTTAAACGGGCCCGCAAAGAGTGACGTTGCCGCCGTCTTTATCCCGGAGCAAAGAATACTTTATCAGGATGATCGCCCAAGTTGCCATGCGAACCGCGAGAACGATGGTTTTGCGAGTCAATCAAAAGGCAAAACTGCCAGTTTCGAATGACACTAAGATAATGGCCTTCATCGAGGACGTTCCGAAAGGGTTTGGGGAGCACACGCGGCCTCGCGTGTTCCCGGCCGGCGGCCCGCCGGATGGGTTCCTGGGAACGCGGCAAATGATTCCGGCGAGCCGCCGAAATCCACACGCGGGCCGCGTGTGCTACCCAGAAATCATCCCAGAGCCGACTTATCTTGCTTCCATTCATGACCACCCCCATTCCTGACGTCCTGTTTGCTGGGTCCGGGACCCCCGTTCCCGCCTTTATCGCCCACAG
>JBAZTQ010000191.1:0-3914 GCA_041661845.1 Kiritimatiellales bacterium
GATTCTTTGTGTGAGGGTGCTGCGCTCTTCGCTGGTCAGCATGATTTGCATAATCGGTCTGCTCATAAACGTGAGCCTGACAGGTCTCATCTGTTTTGTAAACTCATTTTAATGACAGTACACTAGCTACATCGCCGCCGCCCCGCCGGAGAAAGGCTTGAAGCTCTACGAAGAATATGTCAAACAGCTCCGCGAATTCGGCCCGCGCGTTGAAACCGGCACCTTTCAGGCGGAAATGCAGGTCAGCCTTATCAACGACGGCCCGGTCACTTTGATTCTCGGCAGCACGGGGAGAGGATGATCCGGACGGGGCTTTGCGGAAAGCGTTCTGAGTGAGAGATTATGCCGGAACAGGAATAAAAGGAGGCTGATGATGTCGACTCTTTCCACACCGAGATTCACCGTTTTGTCGGATCACTATGACGGACGGGCTGTACCGGAAAGTATTGCCGGAACGGATCCGTTCGCATTTCATGTCCGGCTGGCCCCGATTTTCGATATCTTGCGGCATAAGAATACAGACATGCCTTTGGCCATGGCCTTGTATGGTGATACCGGAACCGGGAAGACTTCCGCACTCAGCTGGCTGGTGCAGCAGACCACTCTATGGAACAGCATGCCGGCACAGGATCGCGACGGACATCCGCGCGTGCTGCCGGTATGGTTTTCAGCCCGAAAATACGATTCGACCGACTGCATTCTCAGAGAGATGGTTTCCGAAATAATTCTGCAGTGCCTGGATCAGCTGCCCTCTGCGGATACGCAGAAACGATCGGAACGGCTTTCGGATGCGATGGAGACGTGCGGGCCCGTTCTCGGGCGGGGTTTTATCCGCCGGCTGGAGAATAAAGCGCGGCACTGGAACGTTCGGGCAGGACTGCCGTCGGCAACGGTATCGGTCGACAGCGACCCGGTTCATGCCGAAAGCGGTGCCGGCATGTGCTGCGATCTGCTTATGCAATGGCTGTCTGCCGGTCCGGACAACGGGGAGCAAAGCCGCATCGCCGTGTTTATTGATGATCTGGATCACTGCCGGCGGGATGTCGTGATGTCCGCATTCAACGCGATCAGTCTTCACCTGAGCTTTCCAGGCATAATTTTCGTTGCGGGAATTTCCTGTGCGGTGACGATGACTCTTGTGGCCGGACATTACAAGGAGCACGGATACGGCGAAGTTCAGAGCCGGCGGTTTCTCAGCAGAATTTTTCAGGTTGAATACCATATAGAACCGAGCAGCGAACAGGTGCGGAATTTCTATGACGAGCAGGTGGCACTGCTGAATGACAAGACGGATCAGATATTCCAGACGCACTTAACGGCTGAGTTTAGATCCTGTATCGATACCGCGGTGCTGCACCTTGCAGGCGGCAATCCGCGGAAAATCAAACTGTTGCTGAACAGCGCCTTGATGAAAGGATGCAGCGCCAGCCACCATTCTATGTCAGCCGGACAGGATGCAGCTTCGCACCTGCTGTTCGCTCAGGGCATTCAGGTATACCTGCTCCAGCGCTGGTTTTCATACTTCTCAGAGGGAGCGCCGGTACTCTACCGCCCCGACGTCCTTGAATGGTTCGATGCGCTCTCTCAGGATGCCCGCGCTTCCGGATCGGACTATAAACGCATGGTTGTTTCTGCTGCGGATAAAGGCGGCGGAGGTGAAGGATTCTCTGCGTATTCTTCACGCGGCACAGGCTGGCAGCCAAGACGGCTGCCTCCGCCTGAAGGACTGAGTTTCAGCATGATCCATGAATGGGTGTGGAATCTTCTGAAAATACCCTTTTCAAAAAACGTGGTGATTCACTGCGCGCAACCGGTCGAGCCGGTTGTTGAACAGCCGGTCGAAGCGGAAGAAGGCGTTCTCGGTAAGGCGTCCCGGGTGCTCAAAAACGCCCTTGCGGCCGCGCTGGAAAAATCGGTAAACGAATTGACCGGCGCCGACCTGTGCCGGGTAACCAGCTTAGACCTTGCCGGGCAGAAGCTCTCCGACGGCGATCTGGCCGTCATTGCGGGTTTGGAAAATCTGGAACGGCTTGATCTCTACAACACCGCTGTCCGGGATATCGGCGAACTGAACGGACTCCGCAAACTCAAGTTCCTCAACCTGAGCTGCACCGCCGTTCAGGATATCAGCGCGTTGAAGAGCTTGTCTCTGGTAGACACTCTGGATCTCTCATGCAGCGGCGTCGAAGACCTTACACCGCTGGCCGGCCATCCGGGACTGGAGTCGCTGATTCTTTACGGCACATCGGTTCGGGTGCTGGATGCGCTTGCCGGACTGCCGAACCTGTCGAAGCTCAACTTGTCGCGTACCGCCGTGACCAACGACAGCCTGACAGCCCTTGAAACCTTACCGAGCCTCAAGAGTGTTTTCCTGCGGGAAACAGCCATAGGCCGCGAAAGAATACTGGCGCTCAAAAAAACCATGAACTTCAGTCTGCAGATTGATTCCTAGCAAGCCGGCGGAGCCGGTTCGAATTCTGCGCCGTACCGGAGAAAGGCTTGAAGCTCTATGAGGAATATGTCAAACAGCTCCGCGAACTCGGCCCGCGCGTCGAAACCGGCGTCTTTCAGACCGAAATGGAAGTCAGCCTCATCAACCACGGCCCCGTTACACTGATTCTGGAAAGCACCGGTCGGGAATAAACAGAAAAAGATGAAAACTCTGCAACAGCTTCAAAGCGCGGGAATATCTGTTCCTATGCAGATCAACTGGCAACTTGGCGACCTCATGGAATACCGGGGGAAGCAGGCGCTGTTTACCCGTCAGGTTCCCCAGAAACTGAAAGCTCTCCGCGAGCACGCGCTGATTGAAAGCGCGGTTTCCTCCAACCGGATCGAAGGAGTCGAAGTTGATCAAAAGCGGATTAAGACGCTGGTGTTCGGAGCGCCTGCTTATAAGGATCGGGATGAAGAAGAAGTTGCCGGATACCGTGAGGCGTTGAACTGGATTCATTCCGAAGCCGCTGCACTTCCGCTTTCCGAGGAAACCATCCTGCGATTTCACAAAATGAGCCGGGGCAGTATCTGGGATGCGGGAAAATACAAAGACAAGCCGGTTGATATTGTGGAAATTCTGCCGAATGGCGAGCGGCGTATTCGTTTCAAATCGGTTTCGCCGGAAGAAACTCCTGCCATGATGCGGCAGAGCATGAACATCATGGATGCTTTGCTGAAGGACTGCCGGGTTCAGCCGCTGATTCTTCTCGGAGCGCTCAACCTCGACTTTCTTTGTATCCACCCGTTCCGCGACGGTAACGGAAGGGTTTCCCGTCTGCTCCTTCTCCAAACCTGCTACCATCTTGGGCTAGAGGTCGGGCGCTACATCAGTCTGGAACGCATCATCGAACAGAACAAAGAACGCTACTACGAAACGCTCCGGCTCAGCTCGCAGGGCTGGCACGAAGGAAAGCACGATCCGTGGCCATACATCGGCTACCTGCTTTTTATCCTTAAGCAGGCGTATCAGGAATTTGAGGAACGCGTCGGACAGATCGAAGCCCCTCGCGGCGAGAAAACCTCATTAATCGAAACCGCCATCCGTCAGCTTGAAACGTTTTCAGTTTCGGATATCCAGCGAGCCTGTCCGGGGGTTAGCGTTGACCTGATCCGGCGTACTTTGAAGGTCATGCAGGATAAAAATGAAGTCAAATGCACCCGTAAAGGTCGAAGTGCCAAATGGATGCGGGTTAATTAGGTAATATTATTTTAATTGGGTAATAAATTAGGTAATAGCATTTCCGGTGTTTGGAGGCTGAGGATAACCGATGAGTGAAACAGCGAAAAATACCTATGCCGAGATGCTGGACGGAATTAAAACCCGGGTTCAGACGGCTAGGATTCGCGCTGGGTTGGCCGTCAACCGGGAACTGGTTCTGCTGTATTGGGACATTGGACGGATGGTTTCGGAACGGCAG
>JBAZTQ010000192.1:0-3881 GCA_041661845.1 Kiritimatiellales bacterium
CGCCATTCCGCTGCGTAAAAAAGGCCGCCTTAGGCTCAATGCTTATTGTCTGGACTAAGAGCAATCTACAGCCAAAACCGAAGTTTTCAACGAACCGTTCAAAACCCGGCTAAGCCTCAAATGAAAGAATCAACAAAACTTACCATTAATATAACCAGGAGTTACACTGCAATGTCGTTTTTCACAATTCCATATCAAATCCATTTCGAAGACACAATGGCGTACGGATCGCACCATTATCTGACCAATTTTCGTTTTCAATGCGCCGCTAGAGAAGCGTTTTACTTTGGGCCGGGGTTGGACGGCAAAAACCGCTGGCGGGATGACTTGGCGAATCTTGTCATGCTGACCTACGAAGGTTACAGCCGTAATCTTGCCCCAGTCAGGTTGGGCGACAAGCTGGCCCTGCTGCTAACCTATGGCGAAGTCACCCGTTCCTCCTTGCAACTGTGCGTCAGGGCTGTGAAAGAAGACGGGACGCCGGTCACCGTCGGCTTCCAGCGAATTCTCTGCGTGGAGAAAGATACCAAAGAGTTTTTGGTGGTGCCCGAATCGCTCTCCCAGTATTACGGGATCATTGACGAGCCGCTGACTGGAGCCGGTTTCGCAGCGGCAGCGCTGGAAGGCGGCAGTGCTCTGAAAAAACTGTTCACCGATGAGGTCTGCGCTTTAGGAAAACGGGTGACCGCAGGCAAAAATCACGGAGCTGCATTTATCAACCTCTCCGGCGAAACGATCTTCGATTTTGACAATGTCCAACCCACGACGGCCTTAGATTTCGGCAATATCCAAACCGAGAAGTCCACCGCCAAACCGCTTATGAAGACGTCGAGCCCTCGTACCGCATTAGTGCTGCCCGGCCAAGGCTCCTATCAACGCGACACTATACGGTCGCTTTACGAGGCCTACCCTGAATTTCACGCGACCTTTGCAGACGCAGACCGTTTGGCCCTTAAACATTTCGGCTACGCCTTCCTGCCGTTGGTCATGGCAAAAACCGATGCTGAGCACGACAACCTGCTCAATCAGTGTCCGAACCTCGACCAGATCGGCATTTACCTCTCCGGCGTCTTAACGGCTCAAGCGGTGCTAAATTCCGGGCTCCAAGTTGACGGCGTTCTAGGCCATAGCGTTGGTGAGATTGGCGCTTTGACGGTTTCCGGAGCGATTTCAATGGACGCCGGTCTGGAAATCATTTGCCGGCGGATCATCGCGCTTCGCGACCTGAAGGGTTGTGGAATTATGGCTGCGATCCCCAAATCACGCCAAGAGGTGAGCTTGGCATTAGCCGAACTGGGATCTTCCAGTTTAGAAATCGCCGTGGTTAACCATGCCCGTCAAACCGTCGTGTCGGGAAACGCGGCGGATGCTGACCGTTTTGGCCGACATTTGGCAACACAGGGAATTGGTTTTACGCCATTGCGCAGCCATTATCCGTTTCATTCCTCTTTGCTGAGTCCGGCCGTCGAAGCCTTTGCTGCCAGCCTAGGCCATATCACTGCCCAGGCCACTACAATCGACCTTTTTTCCCCGATGGACGGTCAGTGGCATAGTCATGGCCGTGATATTTTAGAGCAACTGCCCTCACACTTAATCACCCCATTGGATTTCCAAACTGCGTTAACCCAGTTGTACGACGAGGGCATCCGAACATTCATTCACTGCGGACAGGGCAACTCGATCGCCACGATCATTGCCAAAGCTCTTGGCGAACCGGCCGATTTACGGGCATTGCCTGCCTTGGTCGCAGACACCTCTGCACCGGCCAGCATCGACCGTTTGAAAATAACCGATCAGGTCAGCTCCCCAGTCCCTGCAACGCTCATGGCCGCTCAGTTGGACCGTAAGAACGAAGCGATAACGCCAGTCAATCCAGAAGCCCCGCAGTACGACCAGGCAGCGGCGGAAATGCCTATCGCCATCGTCGGCCTGGGCGGGGTCTTCCCAGGAGCTAAAGACGTCGCCGGCTTTTGGCATCATGTTCTGGAAGGTGTGAGCGGCATCGTCGATCTCGGCGAACTTGATCCTGACATGCGCCATGATTTTCTTAGCCCGGAGGGGGTGCGCCCGGACAAAGCCTATTCCCTACTGATTGGACTGGCTCCCGAGCTGGATCACGCCGATCATCCGGGGTTACGCTACAGCCGGGCCGAATTCCTTGCCCTGCCGAAAGTCCAACAATACTTGGCCGTTGCTTTGGCAGAAGCACTTGGCGAGTCAGGCGCGGCTCTCTCGAATATCGCCGCAGAACGAATTCGATGTCTGGTCGGCGCTACAGCCGATGGTTCCATCGACCATGATATGGCCCAATTTTCCGCCTGTATTGCCGACATGTTGCAACCGGCTGCGGCCTCGGCCGAAGAGCGATTCATCGGCGCGCTGGACTCTGCCCTCGGCGTTTCAGCCAAAACAATCCGCTCACTGGCCCAATCCGATATGTATGAAGCGGTAGTCGACCGTCAGGTGGGACAAGGGGTATTCGGTTACGTCGTGGACACGGCCTGCTCCTCGTCGCTCTATACGGCGGCGCTCGGAATTCATGCCTTGCGCGACGGCGAATGCGATGTGGCCTTGGCGGGCGGCGTCTATGAAGCCAATATGGCAAACAGTTGCCTGTTTTCACAATTCAAAGGTTTATCATCCAGCGGTAGCCGGCCTTTGGACGCCAGTGCGGACGGCGTGGTGTTCGGAAGCGGAGCCGCTATTTTAGTCCTCAAACGTTTACCTGATGCTATTGCCGCAGGCGATAAAATATGGGGCGTAATCCGCTCCATCGGCCTTTCCAGCGACGGCAAAAGCCCCTCGGTCAATGTACCCCAAGCTGAAGGTCAACGTCTTGCAATGCATCGGGCTTACGAAAATAGCGGCATTGACCCCGCCACCGTGCAAATCGTCGAAGCGCATGCCACTGCCACGCCAGTCGGCGATGCCACTGAATTCAAGGCATTGAGCCAAATGTTCGGACACCTTACCGACCGTCATCCCGCCATTATCCTCGGCAGCGTTAAGGCAACCGTAGGCCATACCGGTTGGCTGGCCGGTGCCGCATCGGTTATCAAACTGTGCAAATCCATGGAGCAAAGCCTGATTCCGGCCCAGCATCTTTGGACCCATACTAGCGACAAGATCGATCTGGCCAACTCGCCTTTCAGCATAAGCGCCAGAACACAGCCGTGGCCATCCAACGCCGGCGGTCAACCGCGCCGCGCCGGGGTTGACGCCTTCGGCTTCGGCGGAACCAACGCCCATTTGATCGTGGATCAGTACCTCCCCGCTTACCATGATCGATTGTCGGTACTTCCCGTCAACCCGCCAACGACAACCACGCTGGCTATCGTCAGAGTCAGCGGCCTGTTCCCCAATGCCTTGGGCGGTGTTACCGGACAGCCGGCATCGGGCGGCGTCCCGCATCGTTTTGCCAAATCGGCATTGGGCTTGCCGACCGGCAAGCCGTTGCTGCCGGATGCGGTCGAACAAATGGACACCGCCCAACTGTTGGCTTTACTCGCCGTCGAGCAGGCGTTGCAAGGCCTTAAGGATTGGCAGTCCATCGCCGAATCCATCGCTGTAGTTGTTGGAATTGAGGGCAAGACAACGCTCGGCATCAGCGCTAACGAAATGATCTTCAAAGACCGTTTGTTCCGCCAGTTACGCGATCGACGCAACGATTTCCCGGTTAACGACAGCGAATGGTCGGCCCTGCTGGAACAGCTCGATACCGCGATACAGACCCGCAACCGTCCGTCCGGGTCTTACACCTTGCCCGGCTGTATGCCTAATGTCGTCGCCGGTCGGGTAGCCAATTACTTCAATCTTAAAGGCCCGAATATGGTGATCGACAAAGGCGCCGAGTCATTAGCGCAAACCCTTGAAGTCGCCAC
>JBAZTQ010000193.1:0-3854 GCA_041661845.1 Kiritimatiellales bacterium
ATAGAGGTTCGGTAGTTGTCAAGGCCGCCGGGACGGCGGCGGTACGTATCGCAACCGTCTCGGTTGCCTTGTTTATAAACCGAATATCATGCGGTTTTGGTATTATTCCTCGCAGAGCCGCAAGGCGCGGAGGAAAGAGGGCTCGACAAACGATTTCTCTGGTCTGAAGTCTCAAGCCTGCGGCCTAAACCTTCTTAACGAACTCGGACTTCAACCCCATCGCGCCGATGCCGGGGATTTTGCAGTCGATGTCGTGATCGCCGTCCACGAGGCGGATGTTTTTAACTTTGGTTCCGACCTTGACGACCTGCGAGGAGCCTTTGATCTTAAGATCCTTGATCACCGAAACCGTGTCGCCGTCCTGCAGAATATTTCCGACCGCGTCTTTGATGACTTTTTCTGTCGCGGGCTGTTCAGCCTCTTCGCCGCCGCCGGGCGTCCATTCATGACCGCAGTCGGGACAGACCAGCATCGCGCCGTCTTCGTAGGCATATTCAGATTTACACTTCGGGCAGGCGGGGATTTCGCTCATCGGGGTTCCTTTTTCATTTTAGGCCGCAGGCATCAGACCTGTGACTTCAGGCCGAGGAGTTTTCCATACATTGGGAATTAATCGCCACGAAAAACACAAAAAAATCCAAGCATTGGAAATTTACTAGATTACGGGACTGGTTCCTTCGCTAATGACCGTGGTCAAGAATCACGTAAACGCCCTTTGCAGTATCATAAAGAATATGAACGGCGTAAAAAAAGATGCCCACCAGTACGCTGTTAAGGATGAATTCGAGATGCGGAATGTGATCCGCCATCCATGGTGATGATTTCAGAACCCCAATCAGAACAGCCAAAAGAATCAACGCCACTTGCTCAAAAGATGACGTCTTCATCTCTTTTCGGGTGGTTTGGAAGTCAACGTTGGGATGTTTGTCTGCAATTTCACGCATTTTTGTGAGGATGACACTCGCAGTTGTTGTATTGATGGCAAAAAGTGCGACGAGAAGCAGGATGAGATTCTGATCTAAGAATAAAGACAGGAAGTTGCTGCCAATCAAACTAGCAAGCCCATTTATGGCGAACCCCATTACAAGTAGCGTGCAAACGGTCATGAAAAAGATCATTTCAGAAGCTCCTTGAAGATATCCTTTAATTGTTCGGGGTTTGCTCCCTGAATGCTGACCTCGTCGATATGTATCTCATTTACTCCGCGAGCAGTATGAATTTTTTTGCTGACTCCCTTTGCTCGTACTGCGATGTCGCCACCTCCCTGTGAAGCATAATCTACCAATCCAGATACAAGAAGGTCATCCTCTGTGGGGGTTAAACATGAGCTCTTATCGCTGTTTAGCTTAATATTTGTTCTCTGAGTGTTTGTTTTTCGGTTTAGGGCTCCAAGATCAATGGTTAGCGCACCAGAGATATTGGACATGTTTGGAGAGATTAACTCAAATTCGATCTGGGTGATCTTCCCTTCGTATCGATGAACAAGATCCCAAAATATTTTTTTCTCATAAATTGGTTCGAAAGCCGTAGACAGTTGGTGATGGAGGAGCTGGGTGTTGATATTGTCTTCAATGAGTTTAGCAACGGTGTCCGTTTTCTGAAATCCGCCACCCTCTTGAATAAGGCACATTTGAACGTCGGGACGATTATTCATCGCCACAAGAATGTCGGGCCAATTTTCAACCACCTCCTCCTCGAACTCTTTTGTAGTGCGCTTGAGGTCTCGCTCAACAGCAAGCTGGATGATCATAAGATCGTCGTCCATCCATAATTTACGATGCACCAACGGCCCGCGGGAATATGTGAAAATATTAATCGCAGAAAGGGCGCGTTTGAAAAACTCATTTTTCTTTGCACGAAGGTCTTCAACGCTACGGATCTGTTGCTCTAAATCGAGCTGAATTTCCTGTGTAGTTGGTAGAATTTGGTAACGGTATTG
This sequence comes from Kiritimatiellales bacterium, assembly GCA_041661845.1. Classification (GTDB taxonomy): domain Bacteria; phylum Verrucomicrobiota; class Kiritimatiellia; order Kiritimatiellales; family Tichowtungiaceae; genus Tichowtungia. The sequence continues at coordinate 1,940 of JBAZTQ010000193.1, forward strand.
ATTGAAAGCGAGTTGTTTGCTTCGGCTCAATTTTCATCTCCTTCCTTATCGTGGTTTCAGCAGAAATTCGGAGGGCGAGCTTGATCAGATAACGCTCCGAAGTCGGGGCATTTTTAGCAGGTTGGCGGGCTGACGGCAAAGAGTTTGGTGGTTTTTAAATCGGTACCCAGACGGAATAACCGCGCCCGGCGGATGCGGCTACAGGCGGCGAGTCGTTCTTCCGGGGCCATTCATAGTGGAAGCGGCATCTTGCCGCTAGCCAGAGGCAGGATGCCTCTTCCACATTTTCCGACTCGAAAAAGAAAACCCGGAATTCCAAATATTGGAAACTCCGGGTTGAACAGTAGATCCGCTTGCTAGCAAGCGGATTTACCAGGTGCTTCTTACCGGCGCGGGAGTTCCGCCGGGCCGCGCGTCGGCAGGCTGGTTTCGCCCATCAGAAACTCATCGACACAGCGCGCGGTTTCGCGGCCTTCGGAAATCGCCCAGACGATGAGCGACTGTCCGCGGCGGCAGTCGCCTGCGGCGAAGACGTTCGGAACGGAAGTCTGATAGTTCTTGGCGGTTTTGATGTTGCCCGTTTTGTCGAGTTCGACACCGAGTGCTTTGACGGCGTTGTCGCGTTCCGGGCCGGTAAAACCGAGCGCCAGCAGGACGAGGTCGGCCTGCCAGTCTTTTTGCGAGCCGGGCACTTCTTCCATGTTGGATTTACCGGTCTGGCGCTCGCGGGTGAATTCGACATTGACGGTGCGCACGCTGGTGACGTTTCCGTTGTGTCCGTTGAATTCTTTGGTGAGCATGCAGTAGCGGCGGGGATCTTCGCCCGCTTCACGGTGCGAGGAGCTGGAACGCAGCTTCATCGGCCAGTAGGGCCACGGCTGGTGAGCCGGACGGGCTCCCGGCGGTTCCGGGAAAAGTTCAAAGTTGACGACACTGCGCGCGCCGTGACGGATCGAGGTGCCGACGCAGTCGGAGCCGGTGTCGCCGCCGCCGATGACGACAACGTTTTTGCCTTTGGCGGAAATCTGCGGCTCGGCGAAATCGCCGGCGCAGGTTTTATTCTGCAACGGCAGGAAATCCATTGCGAAATGAATGCCTTTGAGGTCGCGGCCCAGTACCGGCATATCGCGGCCGATGGTGGAGCCGATGGCGAGGACGACGGCGTCGAACGCTTTCAGTTCGTCGGCGGAAATGTCGGTACCGACGGCAGCGCTGGTTTTGAAGATAATGCCTTCGGCTTTCAGCACGTCGACGCGGCGGTCAATGACTGACTTTTCGAGTTTGAAATCGGGGATGCCGTAGCGGAGCAAGCCGCCGACGCGGTCGGCGCGCTCAAATACGGTGACGCTATGACCGGCGCGGTTGAGCTGCTGCGCGGCGGCCAGTCCGGACGGGCCGGAGCCGATGACGGCGACGGTTTTACCGGTGCGCGTTTCCGGAACTACAGGAACAACCCACTCTTCGCGGAAGGCGTGTTCGATGATTTCCTTTTCAATATTCTCAATGGTGACCGGCGGTTCGTTGATGCCAAGCACACAGGCTTCTTCGCACGGCGCGGGACAGAGGCGGCCGGTGAATTCCGGAAAGTTGTTGGTGGCGGAGAGCATTTCCCACGCTTTTTTCCAGTGACCTTTGTAGGTGAGATCGTTGAATTCAGGAATGATATTTCCGAGAGGGCAGCCGATATGGCAGAACGGTACGCCACAGTTCATGCAACGTGCGGCCTGCTCCCGGAGCTTGTCTTCCGGAAACGGACGGTAGACTTCGTTATAGTCCTTGATGCGTTCCACAATCGGCCGCTCGGCCGGTGTCTTGCGTTCGAATTCTTTAAAACCTGTCGGCTTACCCATCTTTATCTCCCACTAAAAATTTCTACGGCTTTTATTGCCCACGAATCACACGAATTTTCACAAAT
>JBAZTQ010000194.1:0-3820 GCA_041661845.1 Kiritimatiellales bacterium
ATCCAGCGTCTCAGTGCCCGGAAAATCGCCCAGCGCTTCCTGAAATCCGTCATCCAGCAGATCGGCGGATTGCAGAACGGAGCTCTCGCCGACGAAGACGAAGAAACCATTCCGCAGGTCCGGGCCACCAAAGCCTGAATTTCGAAAACCGAAACCGTCCAACCGCCGGGCTACGGGGCCGCGAGGTCGAAACATCCGGCACAACCAAACATGTCAATATGGCAATCGCATCACCAAAAAAGAAAGAAGAGCTGGCGCAACAGTTCAAAATCAACCCCGAAGTCAACACCCGGTTGGACGCCTTCATGAAGGCGGAACCCGGCCTGGTCGAATACGTCAAGGAACTCCCCCGCGAGCAGTTGGAGCGGAAGTTCCTCCTGCGCAAAATGCAGGACCAGGAGCAGAAACAAAACTACACCGCGAAGGTCAAATCCTGGCTCGAAAGGCCGGAACAGGCCGACCTGGTGAAGAGCATCAAAGCAACCATCAGCCCGAACATGACCACCGAAAAACAGGATCAGGTCATCGTCACCCAGGCAAAAAACTTCATCCGCAACACCGGCATCAAACTCGGCTGACAACAGGACGCGCCGGTCTGTTCATGACCGGCGCGTCTTCTCTCCCGAAGAGCCTCTTCTATGCGGAAAAGATCCCACAAATGGCGATTCAGCCAAGAACCGACCGCTTTTCTGAGCGCGAGACGTAAAACTCAGGACGCGACTCAGGATGCCGGTAGGAAAGCAATGCCTGAGGACGACAGTTTCATCGGAGCAAAGGAGGCCGCGGCATGGCTTGGCATTCCTTTGCGCTCCCTCTACCAATACGTCCAGCAAGGGTTGCTTCCTCACTACAAGCTCGGCCGCCATCGACTCTTCCGCAAAGCCCAATTGCTCACGGCATTGGGGGTGGATCGCATACCAACACGCAATTCGATCTTTCGTTGAGCCGGCAAGCCTTCCAATCACTGACAAGCGTTTGGCAGAGCAGAGCCGCCACAATTTCCCTTGATGTCGCGTTATCTCTCAGGACCGGGGAATCTCCGGCAAGGCCTCCCCAGCCAACCCGCTGCTGACCAGTTTCGCCAGGAACCGCGAGAAAGGAACAATGTCTCCGTTCAAGCTCGCTTCTTCGAGGGCTTCCATGTATTCGTTCCGGCTTTTCAACGGGATAACCGTCCACGGATATCCTCCCGCCGCCAGCATCAGATTCATAAGGAAGCGGGAGATTCGCCCGTTTCCGTCCATGTAGGGATGGATATACACAAAAATAAAATGTCCCAGCACGACCCGGACAGCGGGATCCGTCTCCTCAGTCAGCAGGTTGAAAAAGACCGGCATGGTATCGCGCACGGCCAGATGGTTCATCGGGACATGCATGGAACGCCGGATATACACTGGGTTATTGCGGTATCCGGCGAGATCGGCAGGCCGGAGCAAGCCTGCCGTAACACCTGGGGAAAACATCTGTCGGTACCATTCACCATGATCCTCATCGGCGATCAGCCCGGGATTTTTTCCTTTGAGAGCTTGTTCCACGCTGGCGCGAACTGCCTGAAATGCCCCCCAATATCCTCGTGCCGCCAAGGCGTTTCTTTGGGTTCTGTCTTCGTCATCCAAATCCGGGTTCCATCTTCCACTGCGCACCCGATCGATCAACTCCGGCGTCACGCGATAACCTTCGATCGACAGAGAGTGGTAGGCATCGGTGACATACACTTCATCCACCTGCTGCATATACTTTTGAAAATCGCGCGGGAGGCCAGGCGCTGCGGGAAAATGCTCTATGACCGGCTGCCGCATTGTTTGCCAAAGCAGGCGGATGCGGTTCGCGTAAGGGGATATTTCCCGGTGGGCCAAAACCAGAGGAGGTCTGTCCGCGAACGGATCATTCTCCCTCATAACGTATCCTGCGGCCGACATGGTTTTCCCTATGTCATCGGCAATCCGGTCCCGCCCGATATTGCGGAAGGCTCCGGCCAGACGGCCGGCAATGGTGCTATGGCCTCCCTCCAGCAGCCGGGCAAGGAGGCTGGATGCATCCTTGATTACAGACAAGGCGGCACGGACATCCGTAGGGTTTTGCGTAAAATAGCCTGGGGCACAGGCGATGAGCGCCACTTCCAGCGAGAAAATACGCATGCTTTGCTCCTCACCGATATCCCCGGATGGCGGCATGTGCGCGCGCACATCCAGCAAAGACGTGTTGTGCGGAAGATTCGTAACCTTGTTACCAGCTTTCGGCGAGCGGATCAGTAGCTGCTTGGGAACAGACCAGTTGCCTGCATGGAGGGATAGAGACTGCTCCGGCGAAAGGCACCATTGCTTGCCAAAGCGCTCATTGAGGTAAGCCGCGCAAAAACGCCAGAAGGAAGCATACCACGCGGTGCTTTCTCCCCTGCCCTCATCAGGCCGGGCGGGAATATACCAGCCCTTCATCACCTCCTGCAGAAAGCCACTTGCCACCAGGCGCTCTCTGTCAGCGCGCGGCACATCGCTTGAGCGAATGGCGGCTGCACCATCTTCGCTTTGGAGGCGGTTTAACAGTTCGAGGGAACGAGCCAACTTCTCAGATGGGGTTGCCATAGTTTTAGGTTTTCACGTCGCGCGGTTATTCGACTATTCGGTTGTATTGTTTTTAGACTATCACGTCGAGTGTTTTTTAAGGTTTTTGCGCCAACCTTTTTCCATTCAGGGTACTACAACCGCTTTTCTGACCCTGAAAGCGTCGAAAAAAGCAGCGCGCCTACCGCCGTAGGCGCGATTCACATTGTGCCGGAATTCATGCCCCTTTCGCCAATTTCTCCGGCTGCTTTGGTAGGGCGCTGCTCGGCATAATCTCCTTCCACTTCGCCAGTTTTTTTGCGCTCACAAGCTCCAGATAATTGTCCCGTAATTTCCGCTCGGAGGTGTTCATTTCCCAAGCAACTTGGGGCAAAGATTTCACGTCTTCGATCCGATAGCTGGCGTAGCTGTGGCGGAAACCATTGTTGACCTTCTTGACCTTGATGCCGACCTTCGCCCATGCCTGCCCGAACTCTTGAGCCAAGGTGGAATCGTGACTGTAGTGCGGACAAACCCAGCCGGTTTTTTGCGAGAAAGGCGCAAGGTAGGCGTAGAGATTGTTCGAGATTGGCACGACACGGCGCTTTCCAGTCTTGGATTTGGAGCTTTCAACCGTGATGTGCCGCTCCTCCAGGTCGATGTCTTTCCAATCGAGACGGTGAATTTCCGCACCCCGACAGCCCGCAAAAGCACCAATCGCAGCGTATGGAATCCATTTATCCGGCAGCGCATCAAGAATCTGCTGCATCTCTTCAGGCTGATAAATTTCCACATTGGCGTCCCGGTCCGGGGCCTCCCGGAGATGATCTGCCTCTGTTTCGACGCTGCGGGGGAGGTAGCCCAAACGTTGGGCAAAGGAAAATAAATTGCAGAAAACCCCACGGTAATTATTCCGGTTGCGACCAGTGGCCTTTTTGCCGGGACCAGGAAGCGTCTTCATGCCGGTCTTGGTGCGAACGCGACGCTTGAGGCAGTTCAGATGCTCTTCGAGATCAATGGTCCGGATGTCCATCATCGGCACTGTGGCAAACTTTTCGGCGGCAAGACTCAACCGTCCTGAACAATCCGACCAATGTCGATAAGACCGAGCAGGGGGTTTCACTTCCTCCAGAAACTCCTTCACGACCTCACCGAATGGCTTCGCCGGGATATGCTGGCGCTGGCGTTCCGCCACCAACAGCCGGGCGGCTTCCTCAATGGTGCCGAATCCGCCCAAGATTTCGTTGGCGGCGGCCACCTGCCGAGCGGCCTCGGTAAGA
>JBAZTQ010000195.1:0-3814 GCA_041661845.1 Kiritimatiellales bacterium
TTCGGTGATGGTCTCAACCCAGACGGCGATGCAGTGCGGCAGTTCGTCGTGCAACCGGTCAAAAAGTTTTTCGCGGATCACGTCGGCTATGTTCAGCTTGCGCGGATAGTCGGTCAGCATCTCTTCGGGGAAAAGCGCCGGCCCTTCCGGAACCATGGTGAACAGCGCCGCTATCAGCTCCGGCAGTCCGCCGCCTTTCAGCGCCGAACCTTCAATCCAGACCGGCTTCACCGTCGTATTTTTCTCCGCCGCGATCTCTTTCCAGAGCGTTTTGTACGTTTCAACAAACGAGGTGCCAAGGTCTGTCTTATTCAGCAGAATCAGACAAGGTGTCGCTTCAGTGGCCAGCCGCCGCATCCAGCCGTCGTCTTCCTGCCAAGGTTTGGAAGAGGCGTCCAGCACCAGCAGTACAGCGTCCGCGCCGTTCACCGACGAGCGGGCCATTTTGTTGAGATTTTTGCCCAGCTCGCCCTGAGCCTTGTGTACGCCGGGCGTGTCGAGAAAAACAATCTGCCCGCGCGGTTCCGTCAGAATGGCGCGGATGATATTGCGTGTCGTCTGCACCGTATCGCTGACGATGCTCACCTTTTCGCCGAGCAGCGCGTTAAGCAGGGTCGATTTGCCGACATTTGTCCGCCCGACCACCGCCACTACACCGGCGCGCATTTCGCTATTCGTTATTTCATTCATGATTTTCCAAGGATCGGGTAATAAGAACTGTTTCCGCCGGACATTGGAACCTTTTTCTCTGCACGCGGAAACACTGATCTCCGCCGCGCCGCATATTAAACGGGAGGAGTCTGGACTTTTTAACAAAATACGGCGTAGAATTTTCGCCGTTAATATTAAAACTGAAAGGGGTTTCCATGCGCCGTCTTATAGTTGCATTCCTTGTTTCATTCTATGCCCTCACTGTTTCCGCCGCTGTCCAGCCGGCCGGTATTTTCACGGACTGCACCGTTCTGCAGCAGGGCGAGCCGATCCGGATCTGGGGGACAGCGGCTCCGGGCGAAAAAGTAACCGTGACGTTTGCGGATCAGGCCAAAGACACTGTTGCGGATAAGAGCGGCAACTGGATGGTGACGCTTGCGAAAATGCCCGTCTGCGCACAAGGCCGTTCGCTGGTTTTCAAAGGTTCGGAAACCGCAGTGCCGGTTGAGCTGAAGGATGTTCTTGTCGGCGAAGTCTGGCTGGCCGGCGGCCAGTCCAACATGGCCGGAAGAATGAGCGGCTTAAGAACTGATCAGGCGGATATCGACAACGCCAACGATTCGCTGTTGCGAATGATAACCATTCCTAAAAATGAAGCTTCAGACCGGCCCGAATGGAAAATCACCACTCCGCAAAACACGGCCGACTTTTCGGCCAGCGCTTATTACTTCGCCAGAAATCTGCGCGAAACGCTGAAGGTGCCGGTCGGAATCATTGTCTGTGCCGTCGGCGGAACGCCTGCCGAAGCGTGGATGAGCCGCAAAACGCTGGAAAGCACTCCCGACCTGAAACGGGTTATCGATGCGTATGATAAAAATTACAAAGCCAATTTCGCCGATGACGCCGCCTATCTGAAGTACATGGACGAATACAAACAGGCCATGAAAGAGCGGGGCCGCAAACAAAGAGCCAAGCAGGCTCCCGGTCCGCGCCCGGTTGAAAAAATGGGACCGCAGCACGAGCACCGGCCCTGCGGATTCCATGAGGTCATGCTGACGCAGGCTATTCCGTACACCGTAAAAGGCGCCATCTGGTACCAGGGCGAAAACAATGCCGCCGAACAGGCCGGATTCCACTACCGCTCGGTTCTCCCGGCGCTCATTAAAGAGTGGCGTGAAGAATTTCAGAATCCCGACATGCCGTTTCTTTTCGTTCAACTGGCCACTTACGGCGGCGTGGTTGCCGACGAGCCGTACGCGGAACTGCGCGAATCACAGAGCTGGACCGAAGAGCATGTCAAAAATACCGGCATGATTGTTCTGACTGACGGCGGCGATGAAAAAAATATTCACCCGCACTCGAAAGACAAGGTCGGCTACCGCCTCTCGCTGCTGGCCCGCAATATGGTTTACGGCGAAAAAGAGCTGATCTGCCGGGGCCCGCGCCTGAATAAGATGGATCGCGAAGGCGAAGCGATCGAACTTTCCTTTAAGGATTCCGGTGCCGGTCTGGTTTTGAAACCCGAGGCAGTCAGCGCATTTGAAATCTGCGGCAAAGACGGCAAGTTCGTTCCGGCCGAAGCGAAACTGGTTAACGGAAAAATCATCGTCTCCTCCGCAGCGGTGAAGGGTCCGCAGGAAGTGCGTTACGGCTGGAAGAAGTGGTTTGTGCCGACGCTGTTCAACGCTAAAGGTCTGCCCGCTTCGCCGTTCCGCACCGACGATTTCCCGCCGGTTACCAAAGACCGTTATTATCTCGACCGGCTGTAAGCGGGCTTCTGCTCTACATGAATTTATGGACGGTCTGCGAGCGGAAGGCCTTCCCCGGACGTAGAATGCAGCTTGGAAACTGCGGCTGATTCGGCGAGTCGGGATAGTGCTGTGTTTCGAGGCAGAAGCCGCCGCGGCGGACATACTTACATCCGCCCTTTCCGGGCGGCGCGCCGTCCAGCCAGTTGGCGGAATAAAACTGAACGCCCGGCTCCGTGGTATAAACTTCCAGCACGCGGCCGCCGACCGGATCTTCGGCGCGGGCGGCCAGACTCAGCCCGCCGTCCGTTTTTTTGTTGAGGCAGAAGTTGTGATCGTAGCCGCTTCCGAACCGGATCTGTTCATGATCGGCGTCAATCCGTTCGCCGATGGCGTGCGGCGTGCGGAAATCGAACGGCGTACCGGCAACAGCCATCTTCTCTCCGTACGGAATGGATGCTTCATCCGTCGGCAGCAAGGTGTCTGCGTTGATTGTCAGGATTTGTTTGCCGACATAGCCGGCATCATGTCCGGCCAAATTAAAGTAGGAGTGATTGGTGATGTTGTAAGGCGTCGCTTTGGTCGTTTCCGCCGCGTAATCGATCTTGAGTTCGTTGTCTTCCGTCAGCGTATAGGTGATCACCGTTTTAACTTCGCCGGGAAAGCCTTCCTCGCCGTCGGCGCTGACATACGTCATGCGCACCGCATTTTCGGCCGGAAGCAACTGCGCATCCCAGATCACCTTGTCGAATCCGCGCAGTCCGCCGTGCAGCGCGTTCGGGCCGTTGTTCACCGCCAACGAGTATTCTTTCCCGTCGACGGTGAATCTTCCGCCCTTGATCCGGTTGGCGAAGCGGCCGACCGCGCAGCCGAAATACGGCGACGCCTGCACATATTCCGCCGCCGTGTCGTGTCCGAGAACAATGTCGGCGGCACGGCCGTTTCTGTCCGGCGTCTCCAGCGAAACAATCGTTCCGCCGTGGTTCATGATGCGGACTTTCACCCCGTTCCTGTTGGTCAGCGTGAACAAATCAACTTCCTCACCGAACTGATTTTTTCCAAATGCTTTTTTATCTGCGGCCATCTTATTTTCCTTTTTTGCTGCTGCGGTATTCACTGGGCGAGGCTCCGGCATGTTTATGAAACTGCCGCGAAAAGTAAAACGGATCTTCAAATCCGACGGCCTGCGCAATTTCCGCGACCGGACGGTTTGGCATAGATTCCAGCAGTTCCGCCGCCCGTTGCAGACGGAATCCGGTCTGGTACTGCTTGAAGCTCTGCCCTGTTATTTTTTTAAACAGCCGCGAAACCGTGGAGGCGCTGCGGCCGCTGATCTGCGCCGCCTCTTTCAGGCTCACCAGACACTCCGGATGCCGCCGGATCCGTTCAATATCCGGCTCAATCAAATCGTAATC
>JBAZTQ010000196.1:0-3753 GCA_041661845.1 Kiritimatiellales bacterium
CGATCTAATAGTGCATAACTTCTTCTTTCTGTGCAAAAGCTTGAGCACACAATTTTGCTTCATCTAATTATCGAATCTCAGCACTTTTATTTTTTACCAGTCGAGCAAAAATCCTAAAACGAGTCAAAAAAAGCTGTCAATGAATCTCAGAATCCAGAGTTGTCCCCTTTTATTTTCTGAAATTTATAAACCAGAGATTTCAGCGTGCCGGAAAACAATCTGGACAGGATTCCCTGTTACGGGTCATTCTGTGGGCCTTCACGCCACTGAAAAATGAAAGTCGTACACATAGTTCCCGGTTCCGGCGGTACGTTTTACTGCCAGAACTGTATGCGCGACGCGGCGCTGGTGCAGGCGCTGCGGCGACAGGGCGTCGATGTGGTGATGGTGCCGATGTATCTGCCGATGTTTACCGACGGCAATCCGGCTCAGAATCACACGCCGGTCTTTTTCGGCGGCATCAATGTCTGGCTTCAGCAGCAGTTCCTCCTGTTCCGTAAAACACCGCGCTGGTTCGATCGGCTGTTCGACTCCAAATGGATGCTGCGGCGCGCGGCGAAAATGGAAGGGACGACTTCAGCGGCGGGGCTCGGCGCGATGACGCTTTCGATGCTGGAAGGATCGGATGGCAATCAGCGCAAGGAAGTGGCGCGGCTGGTGCAGTGGCTGGCGGAGCAGGAAAATCCGGATGTGGTACATATCTCCAATGCGCTGCTGATCGGGCTGGCGGCAGAAATCAAGTCGGTTTTGAATGTGCCGGTGGTCTGCACCTTGCAGGACGAAGACGACTGGCTGGACAAAATTAATCCGCCGTTTAAGCAGGCCTGCTGGCAGGCCATCGCGGCGCGCTGCCAAGATGTCGACCGGTTTGTTTCCGTGAGCCGCTGGTTTGCGGACCGGATGAGCGAACGGCTCAAAATCGCGCGGGACAAAATCGACGTGGTGCATATCGGCATTGATCTAAATGGATACGAACCGGCGGCGCTTGATTTGAATCCGCCGGTGCTGGGTTTTCTTTCGCGCCTGAGTCCGGCGCTGGGTTTAGACCGGCTGGTCGATGCGTTCATCGAATTGAAAAAGTTCCAAGGATTGGAAAACCTGAAACTGCGCGCGACGGGCGGTATGGTCGGCTCGGATCAGACGTTCGTTTCCAGCCTGCGGAAAAAACTGGCGCAAGCCGGTGTTGAAAACGATGCCGAATTTGTCGAGGACTTCAGCCGGGAACACCGGCAGGCGTTTCTGAAGTCGCTGTCGGTGCTGTGCGTTCCGGTGGAGCAAGGCGAAGCGTTCGGCACTTTTATTATCGAAGCGCTGGCGGCGGGCGTACCGGTGGTACAGCCGGATGCCGGGGCGTTTCCCGAGCTGATCGAAGCGACCGGCGGCGGCGTGATCTATCACGATCTGGTGCAAACGCTGCGCAAGCTGCTGACGAATCCCGCAGAACTCCGGCGGCTTGGACAAACCGGCCGCGCGGCGGTAATGAAAAACTTCAGCGTCGAGACGATGGCGCAGAAGATGATTTCGGTTTATGAAAGGGTTTTTGTCACGAAGACCCAGCCAAAAGGGGAATATGATCAAAATAATTAAGGACAAAATAATTTCTATTCATGCCGTACTCTTTCCCTCCCATTATTCTGACCCAAATTATTTTGCTTCAAAACTCTGCTGTTTATAAGGATGGAGCTGAAAAAAATGATGATCGCGAACAAAAAAAATCCAGAGGCTGACCGCAAAGACGCAAAGGCGCAAAGGGGGAGAAATCTTAGCGTCTTAGCGTCTTTGCGGTCATTTATTTCAGTTGTTGTGCTGATGTGTTTGGCGGGAGCTGTTCAGGCTGAGTGGAACACCTACCACGGCGGCGCGGATTTGCGCGGCGTCACGGAAACAGCTTTGCCGGAAACGCCGCAACGGCTGTGGCGGTACAATGCGGGCGGCGCGATCTGTAACACGCCGGTGTCGGACGGCGAACGGATTTTCTTTGCGGCGAAAAAGGGACAGGTAATCGCCGTCGATTTAAAAGGCTCCGAAGTCTGGAAGAAAAGTTTTACGCGGACGAATGATGCCGGCACGGAGATGCCGGTTCAGTTCGATGCGCCGCTGGTCTGTGCGGACGGCGCGGTACTGGCCGGAACAACGCACGGCACTTTATATGCGCTCGATGCCAAAACCGGCGCGGAGAAGTGGCGTTACGAAACCGGCGGCGTGATTATCGGTTCGCCGAACCGGATCAATACGAATCAGGTCGTGGTCATCGACCAGTCCGCCGGTGCGCTGCATGGTCTGGATCTCGCCAGTGGAAAGCTGCTGTGGAAGACCGAAGGTGTGGAACGGTGCGACGGTTCGCCGGGCGTTGGCGGCGGACGGATTGTTTTCGGTAGCTGTCTGGCCGCGCTGCATATTTATTCGGCGGCGGACGGAATTCATGTGCGCGACATTGAAATCGGCGGCGATGCGCAGGTGGCCGGCGGCGCGGCCATCGTCGGTAATCTGGTTTTCGCCGGCGTGCGCTCTGGCAGTCTGATTTGCGCCGATGCAGAGGCCGGTGACATTATCTGGAGCAGCGCCGAGTCGAAGGAGCAAAGTTTTTCCACCCCGGCGGTGACAGCCGATAAAGTGATCTATTCTTCCGACAACGGTTTTGTTTATGCGGTGACCCGCGCGGAGGGCCGTCTGCTGTGGAGCTTTAATGCAGGCGGACTGCCGACTTCGCCGGTGGTGGCGAACGATAAGGTCGCGGTTTCGTCGGACGGAGTTTTGTATCTGCTGAATCTGGAAGACGGGCGGAAGCTGTGGTCGCAGGAAGTCAGCGACGACATCAGTTCGCCTGCGCTGATCGGCGGACTGCTGGTAGTCGGCGCGGATGACGGAACGGTGACGGCGTTCGGAACAAAGGAATAGGTTTATGAGTGCATTGCTGAAACTGAACGGCATTTCAAAACGGTATGATGAAACAACGCCGGTGCTCTCCGGGGTCGACCTCCTGATCACGGCGGGCGAAAGCGTGGCGATCACCGGGCCGTCCGGCTGCGGCAAGAGCACGCTGCTGAATATTATCGGCACGCTCGAGCGGCCCGACGCAGGCACGCTGGAGTTTCATGGAAAAAACCTGCTGGCGCTGAACGAAAAAGAAACGGCGGAGTTCCGTAACCGGCGCATCGGATTTGTTTTTCAGCTGCACCACTTGCTTCCGCAATGTTCGATTCTGGAAAATGTGCTGGTGCCGACGCTGGTCAATAAAGAGGCTGGAGATGCGCCGGCGCGCGCGCTGAAATTGCTGGATCGAGTTGGTTTGTCCGAGCGACTGAATCATCGGCCCGGACAACTCTCCGGCGGCGAGCGTCAGCGCGTGGCCGTGGTGCGGGCGCTGATGAACCGTCCGCAGCTGCTGCTGGCGGACGAACCGACCGGGTCGCTCAGCCGCGACGGAGCCGATCAGCTGGTGCAACTGCTGCTGGAACTCAACCGCGAAGAAAATCTGACGCTAATCATGGTGACGCATTCGATGCGGCTGGCGGAAAAGATGGAGCGGATGCTGGTACTCGAAACCGGAAAACTGAAATGACCAAGCTGCTGCTAAAAAGTTTGCGATTCTACTGGAGGACGCATCTCGGCGTACTGCTGGGAATCGTGCTGGCGGCGGCGGTGCTGACCGGCTCGCTGCTGGTCGGCGACTCGGTGAACGGTTCGCTGCGGAAATTTGCCTTGCAGCGGCTGGGCGGAATTCAGTCTGCGATGTATACGCCGCACCGGTTT
>JBAZTQ010000197.1:0-3743 GCA_041661845.1 Kiritimatiellales bacterium
CCCGCGCCGTTTCAAGCAGTTCGGCGTTGTCGATGGCAGCAACGGGTTCGTCATTCAACTGGGGGGACTGCATCGTCATATCAACGGCCTACCAGAAATGTGATCCGTTTATCTTCCGTCAAATCTGATCCCGCTGTCCCCATTATGTCCCCATTGCTCCCGACCCGCCTGATGTCTCTATTGTCCCCATTATGTCCCTTTTCCTTTGCAACACATAATGTACCCCGGGGCCGCGGCTCCCGATTTGTTCCGCAATATTTTTGGTCTTAAGGTCTGAAAGATCACGGGTTGCCGTTTTCTTTGTTGCCCCCGTTTCCACCTGATATTCAGGATTCGATATTTTCCCGTGAATCTTAAGGTATTTTACAGCCTTCAGCTGCCGGTCATTCAGTCCGAGATTCGCCAGCACCTCATCGGTCAGCCAATCGCGCCAAAGGGTAGTGACAAAATGCGGACCGCACTGCCGGAAGCCGGGTCCGGGCAGTCCCGCCGCAAGACAGTCGGCAATCATGTCGGTCGTGCCGGTACCGGCTTTTTCGACATATTGAACTCGGAACAGCGGCTCGGCAATCAGCGGGTTGCGGGGCATCGGGCCGTGCGGCTCCCTGAGCAGTTCCGGAGTGAGCCCCGGCGGCAGTTCGCCCGGGTTCCAGACTTCGATCCGGTCGGCAAAAACCAGCACCTGAACAAAACCGGTGCTGCGATAGTCCCGATGCGCCACGGCGTTTACCACGGCCTCGGCAATGACAGAACGGGGAATCTCGAACTCAACCGGAACCTGTGTTCCGGCAGCCCGGGTTCCGACCCGCCGGTCAATTTTTGCCAAAACGAATTCGACGGACTGATCAATCACCTCAAAAAGCGTGCCTTCATAAGGTTGCTGGGACGCAATCGGCTTGCGCTTTTCCGTTCCGTGAAAATGGAAGCAGTGAACCTGCGCGTTATTGAAGAAACGGGACGGCTTTTCACCGAAAAGAAGCACGGCCGCGTTGACGGGCTGCCCATCCCTCAGAAGGTTGAAATGTTGCAATACGGCCTTCGGCTCGCGGGAACCTTTCAACAGCAACCGTCCTTTGGCCTCAGCGGTTGCAACAAATGCCGCCACCTTTTCAGTGTCAATATCCGCCAGCGAAACACCGGCGCATACCGTATCGTCAAACGGTGTGGTTCGCAGGGCTCCGTTTTGTTCCAGCAAATCCACCAGACTGGCGTACAGCTCGCCGATCAATCCGGGTATATCCGTGAACCGGCGGCGAGTCACCTGACCGCCCGCCTTGCGCACCAGCGCCGCCATTTCCGGATCGCGTTTTTTATCGTCCTCGCCTTTTACAAAAACCAGCCGGGCGCACCCCGCAGAAGACGCCTGATCGAATTCCAGCTCAACCGGAGCTTTCCCCTCACTGTCTTTACAGCCGTATTGATCACCCAGAATGACAAGAAAGACATCACACCGCCCGACCTCGGACAGATAGATATTATCCGGCCTGCGATCCTGAGCGGGAATGTCTTCAAACAGAAAAACGTCTGCGACAAAGCGACTGAGCAACGGATCATGAAAAATAAACTCCTTCACGGCCCGCCGTTCCTCAGCCAGTTCCTTCTGTACCGAGCTGACAAATATTCTCAACGCCCGAACTGATTGATTATTCATTCCCGAGGTTCCGTCTTATTCTCTCTGTCTCCGCTCGTTCGCCCCGGAAATCCCCCGTCCTTGCGGCAGACAGTTTCCAAAGACTGGAAAGCTTCTACCGGATTCCTCCAAAGCTTGGAAGCTCCGGCCCCATATTTCCAATTGGTTCGGGAACCCCAAAGCCCGTCAGTCGGAGTTGAGGTTTCTCAAATTCATTCCATTAAACATCCAACGCTGAGCAGCGCGTAAAAAGTGTATTCGACGTCTTCAAATTCATCCGCTGCATGGCCGGCGAATCCGCCGCTGCCGCGCCAAAGCGATTCGACAAATTCCAGACACGGGCGGCGGACCGGATCGAGATCGGCATGAAGCGTCTGTAACGCAAACAGCGCGGTAGCGGTGGAAAGCAGATCGGCGGTGTTCAACTGGCCGGTTGCGGCAAAACCGCCGGAACGGCAGGCGCGGTCGAGTAAAACTTTGGCCGCCGCTTTGTCCGTCGGTCGGTTCACGATAATCGCCGCCGCGAGATTGGGCGTCGGATCGGCAAATGAAACCGGTCGCGGCGCGACCGGCAGCCGGGCGACGCCGAGACGGTCTCCGGCCAGCTGTTTAAGAAAAAGATCATACGCGGATTCGGCGCGGCGAGTTTCCATCGCCTGAAAAAACCGGCGGCGGGTTTTTCCAAGCATTGGAAAAGCGGATCGCAACTGAATCAGACAGACAAGGTGAACGAAGTCGAGCTCTTCGCCGGGGCCGAAACGGCGGACATAGTTCCAGAGGCGCAGCGCAGGACCCGGCGCGCCGAGCGCCTTGAGACCGGCGGCGGCAAAAACGGTGTAGTAAAGGTCGCTCTCTGCCCCTTTTCCCCGGAAGCCGCCATCCGGATTTTGCCTGCTTAAAATAAAGCGGGCGACTTGCCCGCGCGATTTCTGTTCCAGAAACCGGCGGGCACCGGCGGCGGTGTGTATCAAGCGGTCGGCGAGCGGTTGCATGGCCTCATCCCCCGCTCAGCATTTTGGCGGCGATACGGCGCAGCAGACTTTTGAGCAATGCGTTTTTCACCGGGTTGAGCGCGCGCACCGCTTCGTTCTTGTAGTGCTCCAGCAGCTGCGCCGCTTTTTCAACGACCATGAGTTCTTCGAAGGGCGCGTCCGTTCCTGAACCGGCATCGTTGGCGAGAGCCAGTAATAGCGAAGCGCGCAGATCGCGGGCTTCGCCGGATTTGTATTCTTCCAGATCGTCGCGGATCTGGTAGGCGATGCCGAGCGATTCGCTGAACGACTGCAGCGTTTCGAGCAGTTCACGGTCCGCACCGGCGGCAACGGCTCCCAGCAGAAGCGAGACGCCGAACGCAGGCGCGGTTTTGCGGCGGAAAATTTCGATGATCTCTTTGGCGGTAAACGGATTTCCGTGCGCGAGACCGTAAAGTTCCTCGCCCTGCCCGAGGCAGAGCGTGCGGTGATTTTCGGCGGCGATACGCAGCAGTTCCGCCGTGCGGGTTTCCACCGAAGTGATCCAGCGGTAGCCTTCGCCGACGAGCAGGTCGCCCGCGTTGATGGCGACGGGAATCCCGTGCTGCCTGTGGAACGTCGGCTGCCCGTACCGCAGGTTATCGTTGTCTTCGATGTCATCGTGAATGAGCGAAGCTTTGTGAAAACATTCGACGGCGATAGCGAGACGGCGCACTTCGTCCGGCAACTCGGTGGTTCCGTCGTTGAGCGCGCTGTAGGTGCTGGCGAGCAGATAAGGCCGCCAGCGCTTGCCGTCCTTGAGCAGCCAGTCATAAGCAATTTGCGCGGTGCGGGTTTCGGTGTTCCAATTATTGGAAACCGCGAACCAGCCGTCGACGACCTTATGCAGACGCTCCGTATCGAGCGTGTTTTTCCAAGGCGTGGAAGATTTCAGCTGAATCGCATCGCGCACATGATCCAGATCCATTTTGGTGCCGACGCAACCGTCGACGGTGAGCGGAATCGCCAGACCGGGAATCGCGCCGTCGGCCATTTGCGGAAACGATTTTTCAAGCGCGCTCAGACAGCTGACGCCGATGACGGCGTCAACCTTGCCGCCGTCCAGCAGTTTGGAAACGACGGTGGAGCCTTCGGCGACGAGC
>JBAZTQ010000198.1:0-3614 GCA_041661845.1 Kiritimatiellales bacterium
GCGCGCAGATAAACACGCGCAATTCCGGTCTGCAAGAACAAAATCAGTTTTTCTATGTGCCGCAAAAAACAGGCCGTTTCAGGCTGTTTTTCTGACGTTCAAGGGCGCAGTCACTGTCTCCGTCCGAACGGTTATTTCTCTTGAACCGCTCTGGCCGTGCCTGTGTGCGGCTGTTGACGCGAATCCGCTGGCAGGGGAATTTTGTACATGTTGTTGCAACCTGCGGCCATGTTCGCCCCGCCGGCCGCGTGATAGCTTTCCCCGGCTGAGTATTCAAAGGAGAGTGGACGAATGAAACTGCGGCTATTACTGATTTCTTATTTGACAGCGATGACCATTACCGGCAACGCGCGGGCAGAATCATTCAAGTTTCTCCGTGTCGGCGAAGTGCAGCCGCGCGGCTGGCTGCTCGAACAGATCCGCATGGATGCAACCAACGGTTACGGCCCGGTGCTGAACAAGCTGACAGACCGCGCCGATCCGGCGGTGTTCGACAGCCGCAGTAAAGCAGACCTGCTTAAACCGAAGCTCGGTCAGGACTGGTGGGACGGGGAAACGACCGGCAACTGGCTCGACGGCCTGATCCGTACCGCCTATCTCTCGGGCGACGAGAAGGCCGAACGGCAGGCAGATGATTTTGTCGCACAGATTCTCGCGATGCAGGAGGCTGACGGCTATCTCGGCTGCTATCCCAAGGCGCGGCGTTTTGAATCGCCCATCGGCATACAGAACGGCGAGTTCTGGACGCAGGCGGGTCTGTATCGCGGATTGCTGGCGTACTACGAACTGACGGGACGGCAGGAGGTGCTTGATGCCGTGGAGCGCGCGACGAAGCTGATGATTTCAAAATACGGGCCGAACCGGCCTTACTGGCGCGACACCATCGGCCAAGGCGGTCCGGGGCACAATCTGATGATGATTGATATTTGCGAGTGGCTGCACCGGCTCACCGGAGATCCAGACTACGTTGCGTTCGCCAAATTTCTTTACGACGGCTACTGCGTGCCGACGGTCGCGATGGACGCCGACGCGCAGCTGCGGAGTCTGTCGGATCCCAACAAACCGTTCAAAGGCCACGGCGTACACGTCATAGAAAACATGCGTGTTCCGCTCTTTCTGGCCGCCGCGACCGGCGACGGAAAATACCGCGCGGCGGCGGACAATTTTTTCCCGAAGGTCAAACGCCATCTCACCGCCGGCGGCGCGTGCATCAGCGATGAGAAAATTTTCGAGCGGCCCGGCAGTCCCTTCATCGGCTGCGAATACTGCACCATGCTGGAACTGCTCTACAGTCTGCAATCTGCGGTGGAGAAATCAGGACAGGCGGATATGGCCGACGCGATTGAGGTGCTGGCGTTCAACTCCGCCGAGGGCGCGCGGCAGCGCGACGGCAAAGCCACCCAGTACTGCACCATGGATAATCAGTACGAGGCCACGGCGCAAGGTTTTGAACATCACATGAAACTGTCGCCTGTACATGAAGATGTCGCGGTTTGCTGCACGCCCATGGCGTTGAAATTCTTTCCCTATTTTGTGAGCAGGCTGTGGATGAAGACGGCGGACGGCAGCGGTCTGGTGGCGGTGAACTATGCACCGAACGAGCTTCAGACGAAAATCAACGGCGTAAATGTGCGGATTGTGTCGGAGACGATCTATCCGTTCGAGGACGAAGTGCGGATGACGGTCACGCCCGAAAAACCGGTCGCTTGCAGCATCCGCCTGCGGGTTCCCGGCTGGGCGGGCAGCATGAATGTTACGGCTTCCGGCGCGAAAACGGTCGATGATGGCAACTGGCGCGTGCTCACCAAAGAATGGAAAGTCGGTGATCGCATCACGATTTCGTTCAAGCCCGGCATTGAACGCAAGACGATGGTCAACGACGAAGTGTACTGGAAACGCGGCCCGCTGGTTTATGCGCTGCCGATTGCCGCCGAAATCAGGCAGATCAAGACCTACTCCGTGGCGGGCTTCGGCGATTATGATTACACGCCCAAAGCCGGAGCGTTCTGGGATTACACCGCGAACGAAAAGAGCGAAACGTTTCAGTTTGCGAAAACCGCCGTACAAGGTAACCCGTGGATCAACCCGCCCGTGCGGCTCGCCGGAAATCTGGTCAACCGTAAAACCGGTAAGAGCGAACCGGTCGAGCTGCAACCGATGGGCGTGAACATCCTCCGGTTTGTCACCTTTCCGGAGAAAGCCGCCTGCCCGCCCGAAGCACAAGCCCTCGTGTTGCAAAGCGAACTCAATCTCGCGCGTCAGGCCAAAGTGACCGCGTCCAGCACGGCGGAAGGCTACAGATCGCAAGCCATAGCGGACGGCGTGGCGCAAGGGTATCCGGAAAACCCGGCGGCCGAATGGTCCAGCAGCAAAGAAACCGTCGGGGCAAAAATAAAATTAATCTGGAACCATCCGGTGACCGCCGGAGCCGTATGGCTGTTCGACCGGCCCAATTCAGCAGACCTCGTGCAAGGCGCGCGGATTAATTTCAGCGATGGAACCAACGAGCTGGTGAGCGAACTGCCGAACGACGGCAAGACTCCGTTCAAGCTTCGTTTTCCGGAGAAAACCGTCACGTGGATGGAAGTCGTCATTACCAAGGTCGGATCGAAAACCCGCAATGCCGGCTTCCCGGAAATTGCCGTGTTCAAAGAAATGCCGAAGGACTAAGCTTCTGATATGAACTCACGCGAAAGAACATTGAAATTTATCGCCGGAGAGCCGGTGGATCGCGTGCCGTTTCATCCGATTGTGATGCGCTGGGCGGCGCAGTATGCCGGGGTCAAATACAGCGACTTCTGCCGGGACTTCCGCGTCAAATGTCCGTCCGTGATTAAAAGCGCAGAGGACTTCGGCATGGATTGGCTGACGGTGCTGTCCGATCCCTATTGCGAAGCGGAAGCCTTCGGTTTGCAGGTGGAATATCCGGAATACAGTTTGCCGATGGATCGGGGCGGGCACCTTCCCGACATGGATGCCGTGCGAGCCTTGAAGCCTTACCGGATCGAAGATCACCGCCGATTAACGAACCGGGTTCGCGAGCTCGCGGAATTCAAAAACCTGACCGGTGATCGGTTCTTTAAAGTCGGCTGGGTGGAAGGTCCGGTCGCGGAATACGCGGATCTCCGCGGCGTTTCCAATGCCGCCTTTGATTTTTATGATGATCCCGAGGCCGTGCATATCGCGATGGAGGTAATCACCGAAGCCGCGCTGAATTTCATTACCGCGCAGGTGCAGGCCGGAGCCGACTGCATCGGCATCGGCGACGCGTTTTGCTCGCAGATCGGGCCGGAACTCTACCGCGAGTTCGCGTTTGAGCGCGAGCGCCGGATGATCGACCACATCCATTCGCTCGGTGCGCTGGCGAAGTTGCATATCTGCGGCAACACGACGGCGCTGATTCCGGACATGATTCGTACCGGCGCGGACATCATCGACATCGACCATCTGGTGTCGTCCATGGATCCGTTTGCGCCGCAGCTCGGCACGCGGCAGGTTTTCAGCGGGAAGTGCGATCCGGTGACGGTCGTTCAGGACGGCAATGCCGGGACGATCCGGCAGAGTGTGGAAGAAGATTCATCGCAGGCGGCGGGACGCTGTATCGTGTCGGCCGG
>JBAZTQ010000199.1:0-3559 GCA_041661845.1 Kiritimatiellales bacterium
TCCTTTTCAACCGCTTCTATCAGCCCGATTTCGACCTCGATGCGATGGAAGTCGTAACTACTCTCGACCTCAGCACCGCCGCCGAAATCCGCCTGCCGCTGCGCTGGATCGCCATGCTGCACGGCAAACTGAAAGCGTCCATGGCCGCCGCAGTCGGCGTACAGACCGGCGCAGAAGTCGTCAAATATCTGCTGGCCGGAGCCGACGCCGTTCAAACAGCCTCCGCCCTGCTGAAAAACGGGCCGGAATACACCGGAACACTGATTGCAGAACTTGAGGAATGGATGCAAATCAAGGAATATGACTCCGTGGCGCAGCTAAAAGGAGCCATGAGCCAGCGGGCGGTTCCCGATTCCGATGAATTCGAACGCGCCAACTACATCAAGGTACTTGAAACGTACAAGCGGAAACAGGCCTGAACGCCGGGTTTCCGGCCTGTATAAAAAAGTTTCCAAACATTGGAAACTATTCCTTGGACAACCCCGCGCGCCATCCTTAAAGTGCCTTCCCGTAGCAAGCAACCTCAACCGTGACTATTGGAAAGAACATGGCCAAATATCTTATCGTAACCGGCGGCGTCGTATCCTCACTGGGCAAAGGCATCACCGCAGCCTCTATCGGACGCCTCCTTATCAACCGCGGACTCAATATCCGCATGCTGAAACTCGACCCCTATCTCAACGTCGACCCCGGCACCATGAGCCCGTATCAGCACGGCGAAGTGTATGTCACCGACGACGGCGCGGAAACCGACCTCGATCTCGGCCATTACGAGCGCTATACCGGCCAGCCCACCTCGCAGAAAAGCAATATCACTGCGGGCCGCATTTATTGGGATGTACTCCACAAAGAGCGGCGCGGCGACTACCTCGGCGCCACCGTCCAGATGATTCCGCATATCTCCAACGAGATTAAATCCAAAATCCGCCAGCTTGAATCCGAAAATCCCGACGTGGTGGTGATCGAACTCGGCGGTACCGTCGGCGACATCGAAGGACTCATCTTTCTGGAAGCACTGCGCCAGCTCGGCGCGGAAGTCGGCCGCGACAACTCCATGTACATTCACCTCACCTACGTTCCCTATATCCGGGCCGCCGGCGAGGTTAAAACCAAGCCGACTCAGCAGAGCGTCGCCAAGCTGCGCGAAATCGGCATCCTGCCGCACATTATCGTCTGCCGCACCGAAGTGGATTTGACCGATGAGCACGTCGACAAGCTGGCTATGTTCTGTAACGTGCCCAAAGAGTGCGTCATCGTTGAAAAAGATGTCGAAACCTCCATCTACGAAATTCCGCTGGTGCTGGCGGAACAGGGCGTCGACGAACTGATCCTCAACCACTTCCGCATTGCGCGCCCCACCCGCTCGCTGAAAGACTGGCAGAAGCTCATCTCCGTCATCAAAAATCCGAAGGGCAAAGTAAAAATCGGCGTCGTCGGCAAATACTCCGAACTGCAGGATGCCTACAAGTCCATCTACGAAGCGCTCTACCACGGCGGCTATGCGGCAGAATACGAAGTGGAGATTGTTAAATTCCACGCCGAAGAAATTGAGAAAAATCCCGGCATTTTGAAACCTGTCGCGGGCATTCTCATCCCCGGCGGTTTCGGCTCGCGCGGTATGGAAGGAAAAATCCGCGCGGCGCAGTACGCCCGTGAAAACAATATTCCTTTCCTCGGCATCTGCCTCGGACTGCAATGCGCGGTGATTGAATTTGCCCGTAATGTCTGCGGACTGGCTGACGCAAACAGCACCGAATTCGACGAGGAACGCGGTGTCAAAACCGAACACCCGGTCGTCTGTCTGCTCGAAGAACAGCGCACCGTCACCGAAAAAGGCGGCACGATGCGCCTCGGTGCCTGCCCCTGCGTGCTTGAAAAAGACACCAAGGCCATGGCGGCCTACGGCACAAAGAAAATCTCCGAACGCCACCGCCACCGCTACGAAGTAAACAACAACTACCGGGAACAGCTTGAGAAAAACGGGCTCATCATATCCGGTACCAATCCCGACATCGGCGTGGTGGAAATGATTGAGTTGCCGGATCACCCGTGGTACGTCGGCACACAGGCGCATCCGGAACTGAAGAGCCAGCCGGTGCTCCCGCACCCGCTCTTCCGCGACTTCGTTGCCGCCGCCATCAAGAACAGTTTATGAAACGTTTTTTTGCCACGGTGCGCAGCCTGACATCGCCGGCAGAAACTTCTGATCCGTCTGTTCTGAGCCGCAGAACACAGCGACTGTCTCTCTGGGAAGGTTCGCTGTGGGCTGTGCTTTGGGGCTTCGGCGAAACCTATATCGCCCCGTTCGCTCTTTTTCTGAAAGCCGGAAATCTCGCCATGGCCTTTGTCGGCACCGGGCCGGTGCTGATCGCTGCCCTGGCCCAGCTGGCCGGAGCTTCCCTGCTCGACCGGGTCGGGCGGCGCATGCCGATCATTCTGACCGGATTTGCGGTGCAGGCGGCCTCGTACATTCCGCTCTTCATCCTGCCGGTTCTGCTGCCGGCGGGCGGCATACCGGTTCTGCTGACCGCCGTTACCATTCTCTTTTTCTTTTCAGGACTGGCGGTTCCATCCTGGATGAGTCTGATGGGCGACGTGGTTGATCCGGCGGATCGCGGCCGTTATTTTTCAAACCGGACGCGGGTCATCATGTACACCATGCTGGCCTCAATGCTGCTGGCGGGCGTAATTATCAACCGATGGGAAAAAACCGGATACGCGGTCGTCGGATTCGGCTTTCTATTCGGAATCGCCTGCCTGATCCGTTTTGCCAGTATCTTCTTTATGCGGCGTCACTATGATGCGCCGCTGCAGAAAACCCAAGACACGGCCTACTTCTCATTTTTCGATTTTGTGCGCGCCACCCCGCGCTCCAATTTCGCCAAATTCACTTTCGCCGTTGCGCTGGTGAACGGAACGACCCAGATCGCCGCACCGTTTTTCGCCGTGTACATGCTCCGGGATCTGCACTGGTCCTATCTTCAGTTCACGGTCAACATGGTCGCCTTCTTGCTGTCGCAAACACTGTTCGTGCGCTGGTGGGGTGCACTCAGTGACCGGCACGGCAACCGCGCCATCCTGAAGGCCACCAGCTGCCTGCTGCCGGTACTGCCGCTGTTTTGGATCTTTTCAGAAAACTATCTGGTGCTTCTGCTGGCGCAGGTCGTCTCCGGCGCAACCTGGTCGGGCTTCAATCTGGCGGCCTCCAACTTTGTCTACGATGCAGTCACCCCGGTAAAGCGGGCCCGCGCATTCAGCTACTACAATGTGATCAACGGCCTTTTTTCTGTGGCGGGCGGAATGCTGATCGGTGCGCCGATCGCCGAACACGTTCCGGCAGAATTCAAGCTGGGGCTGTTTCATGTGACGCTGATTTCGTCGCTGCCCGTCGTGTTTTTTGTTTCCAGCATCGCCCGGACGGTGGCGGCCGCGGTGATGCTGCCCCGGTTCAGCGAAGTCCGTGCGGCGGAACCGATCTCGACCATGCGCATCTTATGGCGGCTGGGCGTCGGACAACCGCTGTTCGGTCAGGCGGGCGAATTCATCAAACGCTACTCGC
>JBAZTQ010000200.1:0-3526 GCA_041661845.1 Kiritimatiellales bacterium
TGCAGGGCGGGCGTTTATCCGCTCGCTGGTCGCGCAGCGCGACTGGGACAGAATTGCATTGCTTTGGCTGTCCGGCGTTGAAGTGGACTGGTCGTTGCTGGATGGCGATCAAGCTGGCGGGGGCAGGCAGCCGCGCCGGATTGCAGCGCCCACCTATCCTTTTGCGAAGCATGCCTACTGGCTGCCGAATGCCGAGTTACCGCAGGAACGCAATACTGTCGGTAAAGCCTGGGTTGAGGCGGCAGTTGAAAACGTGCTTCCAACCGTACTGGCTCCGCTGTGGCGTCCTGTTATCGACAGTAAAAATGCAGGCTTGTTCCCCAATCATGACGACGGCGTGCTGATTATCGGCGGAAGCGTGCAGCAACAACAGGCCATACGGTCGGTTTATACGGCTGCGCAATCGATAGCCATCGATCCTGCGGTCACCATCGAGTCATTAAGCCGTCAACTCCGGCAGCTTGGCAATCTGGATCATATTATCTGGATAGCGCCAAAGCCGGATGCAGCATCCGAGTTTAACGAGACGCTGGTCGAGCAGCAAAATTCCGGGCTGTTGTATGTTTTTAAACTGGTCAAGGCCTTGCTGGCCGAGTCATACGGTAACAGGGATCTGAGCTGGACGGTGATAACCTGCCGGACGCAAGCGGTATTCAACGAAGATGCGCCGGATCCCGCGCATGCGGGTGTGCATGGCTTGGTCGGCGCGCTGGCGAAGGAATATCCCCGCTGGTCGATTCGGGCGTTGGATATGGAAAATCATTTGGATTGGCCCGTGCGCGAGTTGATGAGCTTACCGGCCGACCGGCAGGGCGATGTGCTGGCTTTTCGCGGCGGGCAGTGGTTCAAGCGTTTCCTGAGTCCGGTCGAAAAACTGCCGGAATCGACACCCGTTTATCGGCAGCGCGGCGTTTATGTGGTGGCCGGTGGAGCCGGAGGCATAGGCGAGGCGTGGACGCGTCATGTGATACAGCATTATCAGGCGCAGGTTATCTGGATAGGCAGACGCCGGCCTGATGCGGCGATTCAGGCGAAGCTGGATGCGCTGGCCGACTTCGGCCCTGCGCCGGTCTATGTGGTTGCAGATGCGTCGAGCCCTGAGTCGTTACGGGCGTCCTATGTAACAATCAAGCAACGCTGGCCGGTCATTCACGGCGTAATCCATTCTGCGGTAGGGCTGTTCGATCATAGTCTGGTCGAGATGGACGAACAGCGGTTCCGGGACATTCTTTCGGCCAAAATCGACATCAGCGTGAATCTGGCGCAGGCGTTCAAGTACGAACCGCTGGATTTCATGCTGTATTTTTCCTCCGTCGTGGCATTGGAGAAAAACGGCGGCCTCAGCGGTTATGCCGCCGGCGGCGCATTTGAAGATGCGTTTGCATTGCATCTGGCCAAACAACGGACTTGCGCGGTTAAAGTCATTAACTGGGGGCATTGGGATATTGGCACCGGCGATGCCATTTCCGCGGCCACGAAAATCCGTCTGCAACTCAGCGGCATTATTCCGATACAACCGGACGAGGCCATGTCCGTGTTGCAGGGACTGCTGACCGCACCGGTAAACCAGCTGGCCTTGTTGAAAACTTCACGGCTCGATGTACTGCCGATGATCGACCCGGATCAAAATCTGAGTATCTACGCGGATACCATTCCCCGATGTGTTGACCTGATTCCCCCTGTTTCGGAAGAACTGAACATGCGGGTTGAAACGCTTAAACCGTTAAGTATTTTCAACAACGCGGAATTGGAAGCGCAGTTATTGCCTTTGTTTGCCGGTACGTTGCAGTCGCTGGGTCTGCTTGATGAATCCGGCGAAAGTCCGCACGGTTTTTACAGTCAGTGGCTGGAGGCCGGCAGGAAAATGCTGGCCAACCACGGTATTGGCGAGGGCGCATCAAGCAATCCCGAGCAATTATGGCAGGCATGGGAAAAGGCCAAGCGGGATAGTTTCGGTAATGCCGACTTAACGGCCGCGATCGAGCTGGCGGAAGCCTGTTTGCGGGCGCTGCCGGATATTCTGTCCGGCCGCAGGCGCGCCACCGATATTTTGTTTCCCGACTCATCGATGCGGCGCGTGGAAGGCATTTACCGGAACAACGCGGTTGCCGATTATTTCAACCGCATTTTGGGCGAATCCCTGGTTGCGGCCATCGGTATCCGCTTGCAAAAAGATCCGGATGCGCAGTTGCGCATCCTGGAAATCGGAGCGGGGGCGGGCGGCACCACCGCGATGATCTTGCCGCTGATAGAACCGTACCGGCAGCATATTGCGGAGTATGCCTATACCGATGTGTCCAAGGCGTTTTTGTTTCATGCCGAAGAACAGTTTGTTAAGGACTATCCGTATGTCCGCCCGAAACTGTTCGATGTCGAAAAACCGCTTGCCGGCCAGGACATAGAAGCGCAGCACTACGATCTGGTGATAGCCACCAATGTGCTGCATGCCACGCGCAATATCCGGCAGACGCTGTCGAACGCCAAGGCGGCGTTACACAAAAACGGCCTGTTGCTGCTGAATGAAATCAGCGGCAAGTCGCTGTTCGCGCACCTGACGTTCGGCTTGCTGGAAGGATGGTGGCTGTCGGAAGACCAGCCGCTGCGCATTCCCGATGCGCCCGGACTGTATCCTGAAACTTGGAAGCAGGTTCTGGGGCAGGAAGGTTTTGATTTCGTGCTGTTTCCGGCACCGGATGCGCATGTACTCGGGCAGCAGGTCATCGTTGCGGAAAGCGACGGCGTTGTTCGGCAGCAAAGAACGGCGCAAAAACAGCTGGTTAATCCAGCCCCATGTGTGCAGCCGAGCTCTGCGGATGAACTTCCGAAACCAGCCGTTATCAGTTCTGATGAGGGGCTAAAAGAGGCAAGCAATTTTCAGTTGAAAAAACTGGCCGCCAAGACCCTTAGAATGAACAGCCACGATATTGATGCGCTGGAACCTTTGGAAACCTACGGCATCGATTCGATTCTTGTGGTGCAGATTACCAATGCCTTACGGGAAATATTTCCAGACGTCCGCAGCACGCTGTTATTTGAATGCCAGACCATCGATGCGCTGAGCGATTATTTCATTAACAACAACAAAGACCAGTTGATCCGCCTGACCGGTTTGCAGGCTCAATCCGCCGCATCGGAACCTTCGCGGCCTCAGGTTCAGGCGAGTGCGGAAAAAACCGCCGGGCGCGATGATACCGCGCAGCTTTACAGATCCAATAACAAACCGGATGCCGAGCAGGATGCGATCGCCGTTATCGGCATGAGCTGCCACTTTCCGCAGGCGGATAATGTCGATGACTATTGGCAAATACTGAAATCCGGGCAGGATTGCATTCGGGAAGTTCCGGCGGATCGTTGGCCGATGCAGGACTTTTTTGATGCCGACCCGGATCAGGCGGTTCAGCTGGGAAAAAGCTACAGCAAATGGGGCGGATTCCTGGATAACGTGACCGATTTCGATCCGTTGTTTTTCAATATTTCGCCGAAAGAAGCCATCGCAATCGATCCGCAAGAACGGCTGTTCCTGCAA
>JBAZTQ010000201.1:0-2214 GCA_041661845.1 Kiritimatiellales bacterium
CCTCTGCCTTCGGCGGTCTGTCCGTAATCATTCTGAATAAAATAAAGCCGGACGCACAAACACATATTCGCCGATTGAAAATCGGCGATAAAGTTAAACACGGGGTTTATCAACACTTTGAACAGCCTTCCTCCTTCGCTCTTCGAGCTTCGGCGGACAGAGAAAGGCTGGACATACCCTTTCTTCAGTCCACGCTTCCGGCGCGGACGGACGGTTAACAGGTTGCGGAAAATCTCCCTCATTGGCCTTAAAACGTGCGGATCGATGGCGAATTTGTCTTGGACGGAAGGATAAAAACATAAATATGAAACATTCCTTTGCGTTTTTATTTTTCCGGCGGTATAAGTGAACAGTTTCGATTCAGTTAAAAACCGGTTCCGGCACTGGGTGTGCAGGAACGGGATGGAAAAAGAAGAAAAAGAACAGGAGAAGTAATGAAGAAAAAAGTATTAGGAATAATGCTGCTGATCGCGGGTTTGAGTCTCGCGGCGCAGGCGGCGACGGCCACATGGGACGGCGGGTCTACCAGCGGCGGATGGACTAACACAGCCAACTGGGTGGGGGATGTGGTGCCCGTGTTTGACAACACGCTGGATGTTTACTTCAACACAGCAGGCGCTGCCAATCTGGTTTCCAACTGGGTCGTAAACAATATAACTATCCGTTCTCTGAATTTCACCGACGATGCTGATGCCAACATCAATGTTCGGCTTAACGCTAACGGTAGTATCGGTGCCAGAAGCCTTACCTTTGGCGGCGCTGGCGGCGCAGCCATCACCAGTACGGCGGGGGCGGCGGGCAACTTTGTCATAGGAGCAGGAAACGGTACCGGCGTAACTCTGGCTGAAGGTCTGTTATTGAACCATAATGGCAGCGGCACCCTTTCAATTGTCAGGACGGTTTCCGGTAATTTTGACGTTACCAACAATGGTACGGGCCAAGTTATTTTAAGCGCTGCCAATACCTATGCCGGAACGGTTATTAATGCGGGTACGCTGACACTCTCCGGATCGAACAGCTTCAGCGGCAGTGTGAAGCTTAATGCGGGTAAACTGAACGTCAACAATGCCTACGCGTTAGGCGTAAACAACTTCGAGATCAATGGCGGCACGATTGACAACACCTCTGCTGCGGCTATCATCAACTCCAACAACAACACCGTAGCGATCAATGGCGACGTTGCCTTCACCGGCACTCAGAACTTGAACCTTGGAACCGGGGCGACGACACTCGGCACTGCCGCCGGAACCAGCCGGACGATTACTGCCAGCGGCGCAAACGATCTGACACTGGGCGGCGTCATCGCCAATGGCACCACGGCCAATCAGCTGATCAAGGACGGTGTCGGTACACTTATTTTGAATGGTGCGAACACCTACAGTGGCGGACTGGTTGTTAAGCAGGGCACAGTCAATATTGGTAATAATTCCGCAGCCGGTACTGCGGCGGTTACACTGGGTGATGCGGCGGGCGGCAATGCCTCCTTGGTGATGGGCACTTTCACTATGACCAATAACATCAATCTGGCAGCGGGTGCGGCGGGCACCAAGACGATTGGCGCGGGCGGCGCAACCCGGAATTCGACTTTCACTGGCGCCATTGCGCTGAACGGCAATAATCTTACTATTAAAGGGTGGGATAGTGCCTCTGCCAGAGTGACTGTATCCGGAGGCATCACCGGCGGTGGTAATCTGGCGCTGACTAACGGTAGCACGGGTCGTATAACTTTGACCGGAGCCAGTATCAATAATACGGGCTCGATTACCGTGTCGGGCGGCGCGACTTCGGGAACGAACCTGATCGATGCGGTCATCGGTGCCAATGTCACCACGCTTACGCTGGATAATCAGGCGAAGCTGATTGTTTCCAACGCGAATGCCTACGCCGGCGGCACAACCGTTTCATCCGGACTGCTGATCGGCGCAGCGGCCGGTGCATTCGGAACGGGCGGCATGACCGTGGCGGACGGAGCGACGTTAATCCTTCAAGATGCTTCGACGCTTAATGATCTGGTCGCGTTGGTGCTGGGTAGCACATCTGCACTGGGCCTTGACTTCACCGGTGCGGATACCGTCGGCAGCATTTCGCTCGACGGCGGAGCTACCACACTGGCAGCCGGCACCTATGATGCCGCAGCGCTGACGCTCCTCAACGGCAGCGGCACCTACACCGGAATCGGCAGCCTGACCGTAATTCCTGAACCGGCAACCATCG
>JBAZTQ010000201.1:2224-3499 GCA_041661845.1 Kiritimatiellales bacterium
CCATCGGGATGCTGGGTCTGGGCGCGCTGCTGACGATCATGCTTCGCCGCTTCCGCACCCGTTAAACCGAACGGTGTGGTTATAAAAAGCCCGGCTCCGGCCGGGCTTTTTTTGTGGCAAGGGTAGTAAATCCGGTTGCTTGCAACCGGATAATTTCTTGAGCAGGGAAGCCGTTTGACAAGCAAACGGCTGTACTCTTCCGGCGGGACGGGGCTGTAAATCCGGTTGCTCGCAACCGGATAATTTCTTGAGCAGGGAGGCCGTTTGACAAGCAAACGGCTGTACTCTTCCGGCGGCACGGTTCGGCGGTTTTCTTTCGTTTGTAGTCCACGCTTCAGCGTGCTTTTCGTGCGGACAGCCTTCCTCCTTCGCTCTTCGAGCTTCGGCGGACAGAGAAAGGCTGGACTACATACCTTTCGATCCGCGCTTTAGCGTGCAGGGTGGAGTTTGCCGGATCTACGCCGCGTACGGCGTTGCTCACTTACGCTTCAGCGTGCTCTTCGTGCAGACAGCCTTCCTTCTTCGCTTTTCGAGCTTCGGCGGACAGAGAAAGGCTGGACATACCTTTCGGTTCACGCTTCAGCGTGCCGGCGTATTGCGGTTTCGTGTCAAAAATTTCCGATGAACCGGACTTCGCGGGTGAGTTCGATGCCGAATTTTTCTTTGACGGCGGCAATCATTTTTTCGGAGAGCTCCCAGACGTCCTGTGCGGTGCAGCCGGGGTCGGCGACGATAATATTGGCGTGTTTTTCGTAGAGTCGCGCGCCGCCGACGCGGAACAGGTGCGCGCCCGCTTCCTGCAAAAAGAATCCGGCCGCTTTACGCCGCTCAACGGCGGAAGTCGGTTCGATGTTGCGGAAGACGCTGCCGGCGCAGGGCTCTTGGTGCCAGTCGGGGTGATGGTCTTTCCGGAACTGCATAATCCGTTCGCGCTCGGCCTGCATGATGGATTTTTCCGTCACCGGAGGTTCAAAGGTAGCCGAGAGAACGATCTCACCGGTTTCTTTCAGCTTCGAATGGCGGTAGGAAAATTCCAGTTCGTCCGCCATAACGGCGCGGACTTTTCCATCGAGTCCGAGCAGTTCAACCGAAACCAGATGATCGCCCATCTGCCGTCCGAAGGCACCGGCGTTGCCGGCAATTCCGCCGCCGACCGTGCCGGGAATACCGGAGCAGTAGGACAAATCTCCGGTTCCGTTTTCGATGGTGAAAACCGCCAGGTCGTCGAGCAGTGTGTCGCCGGAAACGGTGACGCGGTTGCCGGAGCCTTTAATC
>JBAZTQ010000202.1:0-3480 GCA_041661845.1 Kiritimatiellales bacterium
GTGCGAGAGCTCTCGCCGGACGCAACCTCCGCGCCGGGCGCTGTGATCCGGACATTACCGGCCCATTCCGGTATCCGGATGGTCAGCGGAAAACTCACCGGAGTTTTTGCGGAAACGGTGAAGGTGATGGTATCCGAAAACGGATACGAGGTGTCCTCGTCGATGGTGACCGGCACGCCATTAAGAACCGTACGCACGGTTGAAGGGCCGAACAGCAGTGCGGCCAGTCCGCCGTCTTTGACGGATTTCATCCACATGGCGCAGGTGTAGTAGGGCATGATCTTTACCGCATTCGCCGAACAGCAGGCACCGCCGATGTCGTGCGCAGGAGAAAGTTTGTGACGTTTGGTTCCGGAGTACGGAAGGTCGTGATCTTCAAGCGCCGCCGGCAGTGTGGCGGACGAGAGATAGGCGATGCATTTTCCGTCGGGCGTGCGGGCGCCCTGGGCGGCATTGAACACGGCGCGCTCGGTCATATCGGCGTATTTCATCTGTCCGGTTTTCTGGAGCGCCGACTCGAGGCTCGTGGAGAGCTCGGTTGTCGTGCAGTATTCATAGGATTGCTCCGGCAGCGGCGGGTGATCCATCACGCCCTCATCGCTCGCACAGGAACCGCTCGGGACGATATGCTTCTGCAGCTTGGCAAAAGCATTTTCCGCCGCCTGCTGATACAGCCCGTTTCCGCCGGCGTAAGCGAGAAAGAGCGGGACGCGCAAGTGCTCGACGGTATGGACGCCGTGCCAGAAAAACGGGTACTTCATATTCATCAGGCTGTAGAGCTGGATATCCCGTGTGTCCACGTCGCCTGTGCTGGAGAAATCTTCATAAAGAAAGGCGGCGAAAGCGGGATAGGACCGGTCGCCGGTCAGGCGATACAGCCACTCAAGGACATCGACAAACATCAGCGAGTGACCGTTCACCGTCCGCTCGCGGCCCTTTTTGCCTTTGGCTCTTTCCTCGGGTGTCAGGTGAAACGGACTGTGATCCGGCCCGTATTTTGACATGGTCAGCCGGGTCGCCTTGATGACGGCATCCAGAACCTTCTGATCGCCGGTGAGTTCATAGTAGGCCAGCAGCGCGACATAAATCCGGCTTTGCATCCAAAGCTCGCCGGTCATCCGGCTGTTAAACCGTTTTTCGGGCGGATAATTTCCAATGTACCCGTCCTCGTCCCGCGCGCCGAGCACGGCCTTCACAAAATCATCGGCCCGTTTTTTTGCCTCCGGAATACCGGTGAGATAAGCCATGCGGACATATCCGTCGATCCAGTTGCCGCCCATTTCGCCCGCGCCGCCGTTCCCGTCTTTTTCTATCCACGAGATGCTTCCGAACTTCGGACGCAGTTCGATGAAATGACCCGCCATGCCGTTCACGGCATCGGTTGACATCTGGGCCAGTATCCATCCTTTGGGTTCAACTGACCCAACCGGCAGCGGACTGAAGCACGTCTCCGGTTTTTCGGCGGCGGCGAACGATGAGATCGTTAGCGCTATTGCGGCAATGAAGATTGGAACAGTGAAAGGTTGCTTCATATTTTTCTCTTTAAAGATACACAGATGACCGTGACTTTCCGGGCAAGAAAATCATTTTGCGGGAATCACGTCGAGCTCGGCAATACTGGCGGCCGGGCGGTTATTGACGGCAGATGTTACCAGTATCTTCAGATAGCGCGCTGTAACAGAGGTCCCGAACGGCCGGCTCTGCCACTGATCGTTATTGTCCCACTTAACGGCGGCCACGGCTTCACCCCACGAGTTCGTATTGCTGCTGCAAAAAATCTGGCCCTCTGCCCAGCGGGCTTGCGGCTGATTCTGGCGCGGAAGATATTTGATTCCGCTCAAAGCCGTTTCACGGCCAAGGTCTATGACAAGATAGTGCGGCATCGGATCGGGTGTTTTTTGCCAGCGCGTCTGCCAGATTGTGGCGGGGTCGCCGTCAATGGCGTTGAACGCCGGCGAGGCGGCCTCCTGACTGTCACAGCCGATCACCCTGGTGCCGCGTGCAGCCAGTCCGCTTTTTGGCAAGACCGTCCCGCTGTTTGAATCGTTCGTGCCGGAATTTTTTTTGAGGCGGTCGGCGAGTTCCTTGAGCTTTTCCGGATATTCGGCGGCAAGGTCTTTTGTTTCGCCGGGATCAGTGGAAAGGTCAAACAGGAATCCCGGCTCCGGCACGGCGACCGTGTTCCAGGGGCCGAGTCCGTCCCGGGTTTTGCCGGGCGCGATGTATTTCCACTTGCCGGAACGAAGCGCCAGCGTACTCGCATGTTCGACCAGCGACTCCCGCCCGGACGGCGAATCGCCGAGCAGCGCGGATAAAACATTCTGACTGTCGGGCATCGTGGTTGTATCCGGTTTTTGTCCGGCGAGTGCTCCGAGTGTTGCGGGGAAATCCACCTGACTGACGATGGCGTCGGAAATACCGGGCTTCACCCGTCCCGGCCAGCGGACAATGAAGGGAACCCGCGTGCCGCCCTCGAACAGGCTGTACTTGCCGCCGCGAAGCTGACCGGCCGGTTTGTGATCGCCGAGTTTTTCATTCGCACCGTCGGCATAGCCGTCGTCCAGCACCGGGCCGTTGTCGCTGGAAAGAATAACCAGTGTGCTGCCGGTGAGCTTCAGTTCATCCAGCTTTTTAAGGATTTCGCCGACACAATAATCGAACTCGATGATCGCGTCGCCGCGCGGCCCCATCGCGGTCTTGCCGGCAAACCGCTGGTGCGCCATATGCGGCTTGTGGATATCACTGGTGGCGAAGTAGAGGAAGAACGGCGCGCCTTTTTCACGGTCGATGAACTCCAGCGCCTGTTTAACGAATACGTCGGCCATCTCTTCGTCTTTCCAGATTGCCGACTTGCCGCCCGTCATGAAACCGATGCGTCCGACACCGTTAATAATCGCGTCGTTATGGTTATGACTTCGATCCATTTTTAATGTCGCGCGGTCTTTCACATCGGAGCCGGTCAGCTCGCCGGGGAACGGTTTCTTGTAATTCACCTGAATCGGGTCGCTTGGATCCAGTCCGACCACGCGATGGTTTTCGATATAGACGCACGGTACGCGATCCATGGTGGCGGCCATGATGAACGAATAATCAAAACCGATTTCGAGCGGGCCGGGCTTGATCTCGCCGTTCCAGTCTGCCGGTTGTGCTTTTGATCCCAGTCCGAGATGCCATTTGCCGACGATGCCGGTTCTGTAACCGGCCTGTTTCAAAATCGAGGGCAGGGTGGCGCGGCCCGGCTCGATAATCAGCGCGGCGTCACCCGGCAGCACGCCCGTGCCTTTTTTGCGGAAGGCATATTCGCCGGTCAGCAGCGAATAGCGTGACGGCGTGCAGGTGGCGGATGAACAGTAGCCGCCGGTGAAGCGCAACCCTTCGCCGGCGAGACGATCCACATTCGGTGTTTTTACCGCTGTCGCGCCATAGCAGCCGAGATCGCCAAAGCCAAGGTCGTCGGCCTAAATGAAAAAAATGTTTGGT
>JBAZTQ010000203.1:0-3476 GCA_041661845.1 Kiritimatiellales bacterium
CCCGGTGCCCGAACTGATGAACGACAGCAGAAAAATATAGATGCAGAATTTCAGATAGCCCGGAATGCGCAGCACGGCACCCAGCGCCCGCCAGAATCCGCCGACCGGCGGGCGGACAGGCTCCAGCTCGGGAATCTGTTTGTAGAACGCCAGCCGCACGATCATCAGCGCGCCGGTTGCCGCCAGTAAAAGCTGAAAAACGTACAGCTCCGGGTGATGGTGCAGCAGGAAGGTCAGTCCCAGCGAAAAAAGAATCGCCGTGGTCTGCCAGGCTGTGCGCATCTGCCCGAACCAGCGTCCGCGGATTTCTTCGGGGACAATCGGACTCAGCAGCGCAAACCAGCTGGCGCCGTTGGCGGTATTGCCGACGGAAAAAATCAGGATGCCAGCGGTCAGGCACCATACCGCGTGATCCGGCATAAAAGCGGCCAGCGGCAGGATGAAAAATCCGGCAATCGAAACCGCCAGTCCTGCGCCGCCGAGTTTCTTTTTGCCGGAACAGTCGGCGAGCCAGGCGAACGGCAGCGTCAGCGCCATGCCGATCAGCGGCATCAGGGCGAAAAGAAACAGAATCCGGTAGGCGGGAATCCCCAGCCGCAGAACATACGCCAGCATAAAGCCGTTGCCGAAAAGCAGCGGGCCGAGCAGCCCGGCGCACTGTCCGATGGTGATGTTGCGCAAAGCCCGTTTGATTTCAGGAGGATAACTCATAAACCGCGCATTATAGGGCCGGGCCGGAAGTCAACAAGCCGGAGATTTCTAAACCGCAGAGAAAAAAGTTCCAAGGATTGGAAACTTCTGCCATTTTCCCTGCCATGAACGAAACGCCGGAAACCCTTGCCCTGATTGCCGGACGGGCCGACTACCCGCTGCTGCTGGCCCGCGCCGCCCGCGCCCGCGGCGTAAAGCGTATTATCGCCATCGCTTTCAAAGGCGAAACCCGCCGCGAGATCGCGCAGGTGGCCGATGAAGTCATCTGGCTGCACGTCGGTCTGGGGCCGATGCTGGAAGTGCTCCGGCAGTGCGGGGCCCGCCACGCCGTCATGGCCGGGCAGATCAAGCCGTCCAATATTTTCCGCCTCGGGCTGGATAAGGCGCTGCTCGACCTGCTCAAGAGTCTGCCGGTCAAAAATGCGCACACCGTGCTGGGCGGCATTACCGCTGAGATCGAAAAAACCGGCGTACAGCTTTTGCCCGCCAGTTCCTTTATGCAGGACTACATGCCTGCCGCCGGGCTGCTCACGATCCGCGCACCGGATGCGCGCGAACTCAACGATATTCAGATCGGTCGTCGCGTCATTAAAGACACCAGTCACCTAGACATCGGCCAGACGGTCGTTGTTAAAGAGGGGATGATCCTCGCGGTCGAAGCGTTTGAAGGCACCAATAAAGCCATCCAGCGCGGCGGAAAACTCGGCGGACGCGGCGCGGTCGTCGTCAAGGTTCCTAAGGTCGGACACGATATGCGTTTCGATATTCCGATCATTGGAAAGTGGACGCTGAAGTCGCTCAAAAAAGCCAAAGCCACCTGCCTGGCTATTGAAGCGGACGGTGCTATTCTGCTGCACAAAGACGAGCTCATTGCCCAGGCCGACGCCATGAACCTTGCCGTCCTGGTTCTTGAATCTGGCGACGTTGGAAAGTAGAATAGTGCCAGTTGGAGGAAACGATCATGACAGGAACAATTCAGGAATTTGAAAAACAGGCGCTGAAGCTTCCGGCGCATGACCGGGCGATGCTGGCCGAAAGACTGATTGCCAGTCTGGATGAACTCAGTGCGGCTGAAAATGAACAAATGTGGGTGGAAGAAGCCGAAGCACGATATGAGGCATACAAGCGGGGTGAATTAACCGCCCGCCCGGTGGAAGATGTTTTGCGTGATGCCCGGGCGGCTCTTTAATGAAACGCGTGCGTTTAGTCTCTGCGGCCGAACGGGAAATGCTGGATGCCGCAGACTATTATGAGCAGCAGATGAAAGGGCTGGGCGCTGATTTCTACAACATGCTGGAAATCGGATTTTCAGCTATCGGTGAAAATCCTGAATGCTGGCCGCTTGTCACTGCGAATGTACGGCGTCGCTTGATTCGTCGTTTTCCCTACTGTTTGTTGTATCGCGTGGACTCAGAGGAAGTTGTTGTTTTGGCGGTCATGCACATGAGTCGGCATCCGCTTTATTGGCGGGGACGCAAATGAAATCACTTTTGGTCATAGCGGGTGAAGATTCCGGCGATATGCACGCGGCGGATGTAATCCGTGCGCTGAAGGAACGGCGTCCGGATCTGACCTTCTGGGGAATCGGCGGCGACAAGCTCCGCGGCGAAGGCGTAGAGCTGTTGCACGACACGAGAGAGATGGATGTGCTCGGCATCGCCGAGGTGCTGAAGCGTTATCCGTTTTTCAAACGGACGTTTAATGAAGTGCTGGCGGAAGCGGACAAACGAAAACCGGACGCCGCACTGCTGGTGGATTATCCCGGTTTCAATCTGCGGCTCGCCCGCGAGCTGAAAAAGCGCGGCATCAAAGTGCTCTACTATGTCTGTCCGCAGGTTTGGGCGTGGAATCGCGGGCGCATTCCAAAGATGGCGGAAATCATCGATCGACTGATGGTGATTTTCCCGTTCGAGGTCGAGGTGTTTAAGGGCGTTGATTTGAAGGTCGATTTTGTCGGCCATCCGATGGTGGACGAGTTGCGCGAATTCCGTGAAAAAGCGCCGGAGTCACTGCCGTGGAACGGTAAAAAGAAAATCGCGCTGCTGCCCGGCAGCCGCAAACAGGAAATCATTTATATTCTGCCTCGGTTGCTCGAAACAGCGCAGCTCATGGAACAGTCGCGCCCCGATCTCTCCTTTTTGATTCCGGTGCCGGAACGCCGACTCGCGCTGGTCGAATCGATTTTGCAGAAAGCCGGTAAAGCGCCGCTCAATATTTCGATTGTGACGGGCAGGGCGCGTGAAGTACTTAAACAGGCCGATGCCGCTTTTGTCGCTTCGGGCACGGCAACGCTGGAAGCCGCGCTGCTGCGCTGTCCGACGGTGCTGGTTTACCGCGGAAGCTTTCTGAATTATCTGTTTGCCCGCGCGCTGATCCGTATTCCGTGGCTCGGCATCGCCAACATCGTTTCCGGTAAGGAAATTATGCCCGAGCGCTTGCAGCAGCACATGCGTCCGCTGGAACTGGCCGCCACGATCGATCCGCTGATGAACGACACGCCGGTGCGTACGGCGATGATTGAAAATTTCCAAACATTGGAAAAAATGCTCGGCACCGGACGTCCCGCCGGTCGCGTCGCCTCAATTATCGCGGAAGAAATCGGCTGATTTTTTAACCTTTGAACAGGCCAGCCGGAGACGCAGTCAATGCTCGTGCTAGTGTACTGTCATTAAAATGAGTTTACAAAACAGATGAGACCTGTCAGGCTCACGTTTATGAGCAGACCGATTATGCAAATCATGCTGACCAGCGAGGAGCGCAGCACC
>JBAZTQ010000204.1:0-3442 GCA_041661845.1 Kiritimatiellales bacterium
CAGTTCCCGTACGATGCCACCAAGTTCGTGCGCGTTTGTATCGAAGAAATCACCTTAACGCTGCTGCTGACCTTTCTACTGGTCGTCGGCGTCTGCTATCTCTTTCTTCAGGACTGGCGTGCCACGCTGATTCCGGCGCTGACCATTCCGGTTTCGCTCTGCGCGACCTTCGCCGTGCTGATGGCCTTCGGCTACAGTATCAATACCTTGACGCTGTTCGGGCTGGTGCTGGCCATCGGTCTGGTGGTGGACGACGCCATTGTGGTGGTCGAGCGCGTTCTCCATTTGATGGAACACGAACATCTCGATCACAAGGCTGCGACGATCAAAGCGATGGAGCAGGTCAGCAGCGCGATCATTGCCACCACGCTGGTGCTGCTGGCGATCTTTGTGCCGATCAGCTTTATGGGCGGCATCGTTGGGAAAATTTATCAGCAGTTCGCCGTTTCGATTTCGGCGGCTGTTTTGTTTTCCGCCATAAACGCACTGACGCTCAGTCCGGCGCTGTGCGCCGCGATGCTTCAGGTCATCAAACCCAAACAGCACGGCCCGCTGCGCTGGTTTAACACCGGCCTCGACCGGGCGCGTAACGGTTATGTGGCGGCATCCAGCCGTCTGGCCCGGCGTCTGATACTGACTGCGGCGGTTCTGGCGGCGGTTATCGGCGGTGCCTTTCTGATCAGCAAGTTCAGCCCGGCATCTTTTCTGCCGGATGAAGATCAGGGGATTATTTTCGGCGCGGTTCAGTTGCCGGAAGGCGCGACGCTTGCCCGTACCGATGCACTGCTTACCCAATACGTTACCCCGTTGCGTGACGAACCCGGCGTTGCTTTTGTGATTCAGATCACCGGCTTCAGCCTGATCGGCGGCGCCGGTGAAAACGTCGCTTTCTTCGTTTGCGGGCTGAAAGACTGGATCGAGCGGAATAAGCCGGAACTGAAAGCGACTGCGATTCAACAGCGGCTGCAAGGCCGTCTGGCGCAGGTTCCCGGTGCGCAGATCAACCTCTTCACTCCGCCGGCCATCCGCGGACTCGGTGCCAGCAGCGGGATGGATATCCGCCTGCAGGCCATCAACGACAACGATGCCCAAAAACTGGATGCGGTGCTCAAAGGGTTTCTCATGAAGCTCAACACGATGCCGGGAATGATGTATGCGTTCAGCACCTACACCGCGAACACGCCGTATCTGTTCCTTGATGTGGATCGCGTCAAAGCCTCGCTGATGGGCGTCGATACCAGCGCCATCTTTGCGGCGCTGCAGGACAATCTGGGGTCGCGCTACGTCAACAACGTGAACTTTGAAGGTCAGGTGAACAACGTCAATGTGCAGGCCGACTGGCCGTTCCGCGACCAGATGGCGGATGTCGAAAAGATTTATGTCAAAAACAACCGCGGCGACATGGTTCCGTTGGGCAGTGTGCTCAAATCCCGTATCACGCTTGCGCCGCGCTCTGTGGACCGCTACAACAAATTCACCGCCGCAGCCATCACCGCCGTACCGCTGCCGTTTATCAGCAGCGGCGACGCGATGAAGAAAGTCAGTAAGCTGGCCGGAGAAACTTTGCCAGCCGGTTATACGTTCGACTGGTCCAGTCTGAGCTATCAGGAAGCCAAAGCCTCCGGCGGCAGCTCTCTGCTTATTGTCATGGCGCTGATCTTCGGCTACCTGTTTCTGGTCGCGCAGTATGAAAGCTGGGTGATTCCGCTGCCGGTGATGCTGTCCACGGCGGTCGCGAGTCTGGGCGCGCTGGCCGGGCTGTTTTTCAGTCACATGCCGCTTAGCATTTATGCGCAGCTCGGACTGATCCTGCTCGTGGGGCTCGCCAGTAAGAACGCCATTCTGATCGTTGAGTTTTCCAGAGCCCGGCATGAAGAAGGTCTCTCTATTCTTGATGCGGCGGCCGACGGCATGAAGCAGCGGTTCCGCGCCGTGCTGATGACCGCGTTCACCTTTATTCTCGGCGTGCTTCCGATGGTGCTTGCCACCGGAGCCGGTTCCGCCGCGCGAAAATCAATCGGCACGACTGTGTTCTGGGGTATGACGGCCGCGACGGTCTTCGGAATCATTCTGATTCCTGCGCTCTATGCACTTTTCCAGACGTTGCGCGAAAAGAGCCACACGATCCGCCTTGGAAAAGACAAGTTGCACTTGCTGGTGATCCTGCTCGTTCCGTTTTTCTTCGGCGGCTGTCTTTCCGTCGGGCCGGATTATAAAAAACCGGAACTGCCGAAACTTAGCGGTCAGGATACGGACGTTCCGGCCACATGGTGGACGACGCTGAATGATCCTGAGCTGACGGCACTCGTCGATGAAGCACTGCGCAGCAACAACGATTTGAAGTCGGCGGTGGCCGCGGTTCGCGCCGCGCGCGCTCAGCTCGGCATCGCCCGTGCAAGTTACGGCCCGCAGCTCGACGCCACCGGCAGTTATACCCGGAGTAAATCCAGCGATGAAGTTTCTGTAATGAGCCAGGGCTCGAGAACGCTCTACCGCGGCGGCTTTGACGCCGCATGGGAAATCGATCTCTTCGGCGGAACCCGCCGTTCGGTCGAAGCCGCGATTGCCGACTTCGAAGCGCAGGATGCCGGGCGCGCCGCCGTGCAGGTTTCGCTGGCCGCTGAAACCGCGCAAAGCTATGTCCAGCTTCGTGCCGGACAGCAGTTGCTGCGGGTCGCCCGTTCCAATCTCAAAATTCAGCAGGAAACGTATGACATGCTCAAGTCGCGTTTCGAGAGCGGACTGATCGACGGACTGGCGATGCAGCAGGCGTGCTTTAATCTCGAAAGTACCCGCGCCGCCATTCCGTCTTTGGAAACCGGCGTTGAAAAAAGCCTCAACGCGCTGGCGGTTCTTACCGGCGTGCTGCCCGGCTCGCTTCACGAGCGGCTGAGCGCGGAGCAAATCATACCGGTGGTCTCAGAACAGGCTGTTACCGGTATTCCCGCCGATGTGTTGCGCCGCCGTCCCGACATACACCGGGCCGAGCGCAAGCTGGCGGCCGAGACTGCGCGCATCGGCAAAGCCAAATCAAATCTCTATCCGAAATTCACATTGAACGGAACGATCGGACTCGAATCGCTGAGCGCATCAACCTTCACAGATTCCGGCAATGAGTTCTACAGCGTCGGCCCCGGCGTCCGCTGGGCGGTCTTCCATATGGGAGCAGTTCGCAACAGCATCAAAGTTCAGAAAGCGGCTCAGGAACAGGCGCTCAACGCCTACGAAAAAACCGTCCTCACCGCCGTGCAGGAAACGCGCGATGCGCTCACCGGTTTCCAAAACGAACAGCAGCGGATGCGGTCGCTGGAGACGGCTGTTGATGCCGCGCGGGCCGCCGCCACGCTGGCGGGCGACCGTTACAAAAACGGGCTGATCGATTTTTCTATCGTGCTTCATTCGCAGCGTTCCCAGCTGTCGTTTGAAGCCCAGCTTGTACAGA
>JBAZTQ010000205.1:0-3350 GCA_041661845.1 Kiritimatiellales bacterium
ACTGCGACCTGTGCGGCGGGTATCTCCGCCCTGACGCCAAAGAGCGCAATACCGGCGCGGAAAACCAGCTCTGCCCGACGGCGGCGCTGTGCCGCCAGTTTATCGAGAAGCCCTATTACCAGTATACCGTCGACGAGAAGCTGTGCATCGGTTGCGGCAAGTGCGTCAAAGGTTGCGGCATGTTCGGTAACGGCTCACTCTATTTACAGGTAAAGCACAACATCTGCGTCAACTGCAACGAATGCTCCATCGCCCGCGCCTGTCCGTCCGACGCTTTCCGGCGCGTGCCCGCCTCCGATCCCTATCTGCTGAAATCCAGTCAGGAACGGAGGATTTCATGAAGAGGTATGTAGTCCCGCCTTTAGGCGGTTCCTCTTCAACGGGCTCGCATCCGCCGAACCGCCTAAAGGCGGGACTACAAACCGTAGCAGGCGTGTTCTTCTTTAGCGGGACAGCGCTCGCAGAGTTCCGCTTCCCGATGCCGGAGTTTGCTTCGGGCTATAAACATCCGCCGGTGTATACGCCCGCGCCGTCAAATGCGATGGCCGGCTGGGATATCGTCGTACTGCTGGCCGCACTGACGCTGGCCGCGATTTTTGTTTTGAAGCGCCGCAACCGCCGCGAAATTTTTCTGCTCACGCTGTTTTCGCTGCTCTATTTCGGATTCTGGCGCAACGGCTGCGTCTGCTCGGTCGGTTCGATACAGAATGTGGCGACGGGACTTTGCGATCCTTCCTTTGGCGTACCGCTCACGGTGCTGATCTTTTTCGCCGCGCCGCTGATTTTTGCGCTGCTGTTCGGCCGCGTTTTCTGCGCGGCGGTCTGTCCGCTCGGCGCCATTCAGGAGGCCGTGGCGATCAAGCCGGTCAAGGTTCCGCCGGTGGTTGAAAAAGTGCTTGCGATTGTGCCGTACATTTATCTCGGACTGGCGATGCTTTCCGTGGCGCTGGGTTCGGGTTTTATCATCTGTCAGTACGATCCGTTCGTCGGCTTCTTCCGCATAGGCGCGAGTGCCGGTCTGCTGATTTCCGGCGGACTCCTGCTGGTGCTGGGCATCTTTGTCGCGCGGCCTTACTGCCGGTTTCTCTGTCCCTACGGCGTACTGCTCAACTGGGCGTCCAAACTTTCGCGCCGTCACGCCGCGATTACACCGGCGGATTGTATTCAGTGCGGACTCTGTGCCGGCTCGTGTCCCTACAACGCCATCAATAAACCGGTGTCCGCCGTAGCGCCGGAAAACCGCAGCCGGGGCGCGCGACGGCTTGGTCTACTGATTCTGCTGATGCCTGTTCTTATGGTGATCGGCACCGGTACCGGCGGCCTGCTGCGCGAACCGCTTTCGCGGATGCATCCAACCGTCCGGCTGGCCGAGCGCATTGCCGGCGAGGAGCTGGGCCGTTACAAAGGAACGACGATTGAGTCGTTTGCTTTCCGCGCCTCGGACACCCCCAATGAAAAACTTTATGCAGAAGCCGTGACCCTTAAGGAAAAATTCGGACGCGGCGGAAAATGGTTCGGCGCTTTTATCGGCTTCGTGATCGGGTGCAAGCTGATCGCTGTTTCCGTTGTGCGGAAGCGCACCGACTATGAACCCAATCGCGGCACCTGCTACAGCTGCGGACGCTGTTTTAAATATTGTCCGGTGAAGGAATGATTTATGAACGAATTTAAACAACGACCGGTTTTGGCGCTGGCGGCGCAAAGTGTGGCGATGGTGGCGGCGCTGTTTTCGCTGATCCTTTGCATTCTGCTGATGGCCGACTTTGTGCGGATTCAGCAGATGGATCCGCTGAACGACCCGCAACTTTTACAACTGCGCGATAAGCTCGCCGTGTCGACCGGCGACAATGCGGCGCTGGTTGAACAGGTGCGCACGTTTGATTTTTATGCCCGCCGCGCCTTCTTCAGTAATCAGGAACAGCGCCGCCTAGGCGGGCTGCTGCTGCTTGGCGGAGCCGTCGTCTGTTTTATCGCGCTGAAATTTTCCAGACTCTGGAAACCGGAGCTTCCGCGGGTTGGGAAGGCGAAGACAGTGAGTCACGGAGAACTCAACGCGCTGTTCCGGCAGCTGCTGGCTGGCGCCGGAATTCTGTTGGTGGCGGCAGCGCTGTTTCTGGCATTTGCGGTGCAAAGCGATCTGGCGGTTGTGCTCAAGCAGTCCGCCGGGCCGGCGAAGACGGCTGCCGTACCGGCGGCTCCGGAAGTTTTGCCGGTGCAGGTCGCGTACGGATCGATCAGTAACTGGCCGTCGCTGCGCGGGCCGGGCGGATACGGCGTAGCGCATTTCACGAATGCGCCGGTCAGCTGGGATGTTAAAACCGGCGAAGGCGTGCTGTGGAAGAGCGAGATTCCTGTTCAGGGATTCAACTCGCCGATTGTCTGGGGCCGCCGCATTTTCATGTCGGGTGCCGACGACGAAGGGCAGGAAGTTTTCTGTTTTGATGCCGATACCGGTACACAGCTGTGGACGAAGAAAGTGGAAACCGCCGCCGCGCTTCCCGAGGTGTCGGAAGACACCGGTTATGCCGCGCCGACCATGACGACGGACGGGCAGCGCGTGTTTGCCGTTTTTGCAACGGGCG
Organism: Kiritimatiellales bacterium; assembly: GCA_041661845.1. Classification (GTDB taxonomy): domain Bacteria; phylum Verrucomicrobiota; class Kiritimatiellia; order Kiritimatiellales; family Tichowtungiaceae; genus Tichowtungia. Next base: position 2,583 of record JBAZTQ010000205.1, read on the forward strand.
AACTGGTCGCGTTCGATCTGAACGGTAATCCGGTCTGGCAGAAAAATATCGGCGTTCCGAAAAATCCGTACGGCATGGGCTCGTCGCTGATCACCGACGGCCAGCGGCTGTTTGTGCAGTATGACCACGACAACGCGAAAATGGTTATGGCGTTCGATTGCGCGACCGGAAATCCGGCCTGGCAGACACCGCGCACGCATATGTCCTGGTCGAGCCCGGCGCTGATCGAAACCGCCGCCGGACTACAGTTGATCCTCAATGATGAACAGAATGTGACGGCCTATGACCCGGCGAACGGAAAACAAATCTGGACGATCAAGTGTCTGGGCGGCGAAGTCGCGCCGTCGCCAGCCTACAACGGCAAGGGCATTATTTTTGTGGCGAACGAATATGCGCAGGCCAGTGCGTTGAAGCTGACCGGCGGCATGCCGGAAATTCTATGGCAGTACGACGAATATCTGCCGGAGATCAGCAGTCCGGTTGCGGCGGAAAACCTTTTCTTCATCACGACTTCCGCGGGCGACGTCGTCTGTCTCGATGCCGCGACGGGGAAAGCGAAGTGGAAGCAGGAGTTCGATAAAGGATTCAGTTCGTCACCGGTGCTGGTCGGCGACCGTGTCTACGCCATCGATGTCGCCGGCGTCGTGCATATTTTCGGCGCGGCACCGGAATATAAAGAAATCGGAACCATTGCGCTGAGCGAACACGTCCACGCCACACCGGCCTTCATGGACGGCCGTATTTACATTCGCGGCGACGAAAATCTGT
>JBAZTQ010000206.1:0-3333 GCA_041661845.1 Kiritimatiellales bacterium
AACGATGAAGTGAACGCCCATCAATTCGGATTTCCATTCCTTATGCTCGATGTGAATATTGACATCGGCAGACTGGACACTGAACCCGTGGGGAACCGCACGGTCTTCTCCCACCCAGATTTCCGCGGCTTTACCGTCCATCGTGGTCAGGCTGGGAGCGGAGAGCACATCGGAATCGCCCGCCTGCTCCAGCGCATTGATCGCCACGCGCAGCGGCATCCAGCCGGTCTTGGTCAGCACCATGGAGCCGGCGCCGGGAGTGCCTCCGAAAGCCCCGGCCGCGGTGCGCAGGCCGGCGCTGAACACATCCTGATTGTCATTCACCTGCCAGTCGTCCGCCAGACGTACGCCGGTGGCACCGGCCACATCCTGTATGCTCCAGGTAAAGCCGAGCTGGTTAAGGGTGGTCTGGCTGACTTCGATGAATTTGGCTTTGATCTCGACCTGTTTGTAGTCTGCTTCGGCATGGTGATACTGCGCCAGTGCTTTTTCAATTTGCAGCAGATTGGGTAAGGTGTTGCGCACCAGCAGCTGTCCGTATTCCTGCTGGAGGTAGGCCGAGGTGCCGTCGGGAAAATCCACTCCGCGGAAAAATTCTCTCGTGTCCAGAAAAGCCCCCTGCAAAACGCCCTTGGCCTCCATCGCCCGGCCGATTGCCGGGCTGACTTTATAGGAGCGGAATATAATAGCGCCGGAGTTGTCCCAGGCACCGGCCACTTCACCGAGCATATCCTGCCGGGCCGTTTCGCGCGGCGTCTCTCCGGCAAAAGCCGCCTTCACACCGTGCGCCGCATTGCGGATTTCATCGCCGGTAAAGGAAACGGCGCCGCCGACGGCTTTCACCGTGTCGGACGGTACGGCTTTGACGGCGTTGACCGCCGACTCCAGCGCCACATCACTTTCATCCGGCAGCCCCGTCGGGGACGTGATTACGGTCTCAGCCGGCGCATACAGTCCAAACGCCGCTGCGGCTGCTGCGAGCCAAATAAGTCTCTTCTTCATTCTCTGCTCCTTGCGTTACAAGTTCCCCGTCTGCCGGAAACTCCCTTTTTTATGTCCGTTTATTCCGCCGCTCCCCGCGGCCTTTAAAAAATCCTCACTCCGCTGTGATTTTATAATAGTTCACCGGCGCATCCGTTGCGTGGATGAAGGTTCCGGTCTGCCACCCGCCGGTCAGCACCACAAACGGGCTCATCAGGTTGGTCGTATACAGCACGGTGTAGGTGCGTCCGGCCGCATACGGCCAGGAAAGAACCGTTCCGCCCGCCGTACGCGTCACTGCCGGCGTAAAGACCGATGCGGCATTCTGCGGGTCGGTGCCGGCAATGCGTTCGGCGTCGTCGCTCACTCCGTCGCCGTCGCTGTCATCCGCGGCGGCAGCGGCGCGGACGAAGACGGTCTCCTGACTGTTGGTCACCGTAAAGGTCACAGCCAGCGGCTCCGGGCTGCCGGCCGCATTGTGGGTGATCGTCAGCGTCGCGTTGGTGCTGAAGCGGTTGGTTCCAATCGACTGACTGGAGGCGTCGCCGGTAATCGTGATTTCCGCCGTGCCGCCGGCTGCAATACTGCCGCGGTCCGGCATGCAGCCGATCACCTGAATCCGCGCCGGCTGGAATTGCGCGGCGCGGTTGCTGACGGCGCCGACATATTGCGTGGAAACAACGCCGGACACCGCAGAGGTGCTCACGCTCCAGTCGCCCGGCAGACGGAGATCCGCCGCCAGCGTGCGGTCCGCGGTGTCGCGCAGGCCGATTACTGTATTCGCCCAGGGTGCTCCCTCGAGCTTTTTATACTGGAACGTAATATCGCCCGACGGCCTGAGAACCGCCTGGAAAGTCAGATTGGAGCCGCCGCCCTGTCCGTACTGCCGCACATTTTCCCACGTGACCACCAGACGCTCCGCCGTGGAATGATATTTGAGGGTCGCGTTTTCATCCAGCACGAGGTCGCCCCGGTACGGCGCAATCAGCTGCGCCGGCATGTTGCTGCCGGCGGACGTCAGATTATTCAGCGCAAACACCCGGCCGGTCGTGTCTAGACGCAGCGCTCCGTTGACGCTTACACACAACTGCGTATAACTGCGGCCGTAAAACGGGAAGCTGAAACCAACCGGAATCATGGCGCTGAATCCTTCGTCCGCCGCCGTAATATACGGGTTCGGACTGGGATCGTTCAGTACGATCCCCGTACCCGTCGCGGAAATATCAATCCAGCTGCAGGCCGGATTGGTGCTGCTGTAGCCGTCCGCCGCCGCGGCGTTATTGCGGATGGAAAAATTCAGCGGCCCGGTGCCGGTGTTGGTGATGATAAACGGAACGGAACTCACCTGCCCGGCGGTACCGGTGAAAGAGAGGCTTGAAACGGCGCTGTAAACCGGAGCGGCGGTGATTACGTTTGCAGAAACCGCCACGCTGTTCGAGCCGCCGGTGTTCCAGTTAAACTGCGCCGTGAAATTGGTGCCGGCTCCCGCCGTTTTTCCAGTCGCATCCGCCAGGAAGGTTATGATCTGTGAACTCAGCGGTCCGACGGTTCCGCCCGACGGCGTATAGCGCACCCACGGGCTTCTCTGCGGAGTCAGCAGAACCGACGTGCCGTTTACCGGCGCAACCGCCAGATTCGTATAGCTGCCCGTACTGCCCTGTATTCCCGTTGTGACTGAATCAAACACCGCGCCGCCGACCTGCTTGTAGCGGAATTCAATGCGTCCGTCGTTGAACAGCGCCGTCTGAAATTCCAGATTGGTGCCGCCCCGCGATACCGTTTGCGAAACATTGCTGTACGAAATCACCAGACTGTCCTGATTGCGGATATAGCGGATACTCCCGGCCGGTGATTTCAGTTTTCCCCAGAACGGAGCAATCAGCGGCAGGCCGCCCGCAGACGGCAGCGCACCGGCCCGGTCAACACTCTGCACCGGAATGTTGGTGGTGTTCAGCAGTCCGATATATCCGTCGGCTGTCACATAGAAGTTGCTGTATTCCGCGCCATAAAGCGGAAAGCGGAATCCAACAGCCAGCGTATCGCTGACCCCCTCGGTTTCGGGAGTAATCCAGGCATTGCCGGTATTCGGATCGTTGAGCGCAATCGCCGTATAGGCGGCAACCGCACTGCTGCGTCCGGTGGTCACAGCATAAGAAGTGCCCCAAGTGCCGTTGTCGGTAATGCCAAAGGTGACGGCCGCATTACCGGAGTTGGTCACCACGACCTGCGTGTTGGTGACCGCCGCCCCTTCCGGCACATTAATCGTGATGGATGCCGGGAAAACCGCGGGAATCCCCTGACGGAACACGCTTACCGGGAATGAACCCGTCCAGACCAGGCCGCCCGCCCGGT
>JBAZTQ010000207.1:0-3332 GCA_041661845.1 Kiritimatiellales bacterium
CGCGACGGGCAGCACCGTGAAGTGTTATGAAACTGCGTAAAGCGCAGACCGTCCGCGGCGAGCGCGGCGAGATTCGGCGTGCTGATTTCGCCGCCGTAGCAGCCGAGATCGGAAAAGCCCATGTCATCAACCAGAATTACAATGATGTTCGGCCGGGACGGAACCGGTTTGTCCGAACCCTGGAAGCCAAGAGCCGCGCTTTTTCCAATCATTGGAAAAGCCAGCGCCGCGACACCGAGTCCGGCCTGTTTCAAAAGTTCATATCGATTGACCGTTTTCATTGTTTCTCCATTCATCCTCTTCGAATTTCGTAATGTGATTTGTGCACCGGGTTCCGAAACAGTTTAATTCTCCGCCTCGTACCGGAGAACGACCGGCCCCAAGAGCCCCGACGGCAGCAGCGGCGAATCCTTTGTGTAGGGATTAAACGTCGCAAACGTGAAACGCCGCGACGCCCGTTTTTCACCGCCGGCAAGCCATGCCGGAACGTTTGTGACCACACAATTGCTGTTGCGCCTGCAGTCCGTCTCCGGCGGCAGCTGTTCATCGCCGATCATCCGGTTCGGCAGCAGGTTTGTAATCTCGATTTCAAGCTGATTGTTTGTTGCCTGCAACGCGCCGGTAACTTCAACCCGCCAGGGAGCGCTCCAGACGGTGCCCAGCTGTTTTCCGTTCAAGCGAACCGACGCCACGTTCTTAACAGAACCCAGATCGAGATAAATACGCCCGGCCTTGGCGGGCTTTTCAAAATCAAACGACTTCGAGTAAACGGCGGAGCCGGAATAGTATTTGATGCCGGAATCGGAATGAGAGCTCCAGTCCGTCAGCCCGTTAAAAACCGCAGATGCCGGTCCGCCCCGGACGGGATCAAACGACACCGTCCAGGAGCCCTTCAATTCCTGCACGGAAAAAAGTTCCGGGAAGTTTCTGCCCGGTGCCGGAGCGGCGGACACTCCGGGTTTGAAGACCACAAAGAACGACTCCTGCCGGTCGAACATCATCGGCACAACCGTCGTCTGTCCTTCTCTGCGGAATTCCGGCAGACGGCGGATTTCGCCGGTTACCGGATTCCACAATTCAGGAATTTTCCTCGCGACACGGAAGGTGCAGTCGCATGAGACCGGCTGTTTGTCCGTATTGGCCACATAGTAAATATCCGTTCCATCCTCTGTCTGCCGGTGAATATAGAGGAGCGGAAAAGCGGGATTGTTCACCGGCGCGGAAAAATCCGGAACCGTTCCCGTTTCTGCAAGAACCTGCGCAACCGTTTTTCCCCAGATAACCCGTCCGGCCCCCAGCCGGTGTTCAGTACTGTTTTTTCCGTCACAGCCGCCCCAGATTTCGGCGGCAAGCGCACGCAGCGCCGCATCGCTTTCCGGCCCGCCGGCCAGACTGGCGGTGCGCTCCGGCTTCGAAGCAATCACGGTGGCACCGTTTTCGATCAGCTCTTTCAGTTTACGGATCATCGCCAGACTCATCGTGTCGCTTTCGGGCAGAACCAGCAGACGGTACTGCAAACCGTCCGGCAGGACCAGCCGTCCGTCGCGAACCGCCAGCCGGGCTGTAATGATTTCCGGACTGCATATGTCGTAATCATAGCCGCGACCCGGATGCAGACTGTCGGTCACACTTAACGACTTGCCGGGAGAATCCTCTCCGCACGAATAAAGTATGTCGGCCGCAAACAACCCCTGCCGGAGCAGATACTGAGACCGGGCGACAAAATCCGTAAAGGCTTTGGCTTTCCCCCACAGCGGATTGGTGCGCTCAAAATGCTGCCCGCACGGTCCGACGGTCATGCCCGGCACCGCATCGGACCAGGGCTGATGGACGCTGACATGAAAACACATCCTGTTCACCCCGCCGCAAAAGATCGCATCCGCCGTCAGCTTCAGTTCCGAAAAATCCTTCGACCAGTCGCCGCCGTCCGTAAAACGCGTGTTGGATGTGAACGACTCGCAGGCGACCAGATTTTTCCCGGAAACGTGTGCCGGAGAACTTCCCAGTTTCGCCCAGAACGGCGGAGGCACGTTGTCCGTGCGCCACACTTCGCACATCGGAATATCCGCCCGGGTTCCGGCCGAAGTCGAGTTGAACTGCTCCTGATGGTACGGTTCGAGAACAAACTGTTTTCCGTTCCGGGCGCAGAGCTCCTGCATGCGCGCAAAAAAGCCGTCCATCAATCCGCAAACCGTGCCCCGTACATCCCAAAGAAAACGTTCCGATTGTTCCAGAGATTCAACCACACGGCCGGTCATAACCGGCAGCCAGCGGCGCAGATCGTAACCGGAGCGTGAACGGAACTGTTCCGGAAAATTCTTTGACCAGTTCTGCGCATAAACCTCCCAGCTGTCGATGTAAACATACTGGAAATGCGGGTTCGTGTCCGGATCCTTCAGATACGGCCCGATGGCGTTGTCCCACTGCAAATCGATCGCATCCGGGCTGAACTTGTCGCACTCCAGTCCGCCGCCGCCGTGGGCGGCCGGCCGGCAGCTCATGCCCGTGGGCGTATGGCCGAAGCGAATGACTGTCCAGCGGCCCGGCGGCGCATCCCATTTCAACCGCCCTTCGCCATCCATTTTCCCGGTCAGATCAATGATGGAGTTCATCGAAATCACCGAACGGCCGGGAGCAGACAGCGAAGACGGCGGAAGCCGCGGCTTGTCCATCCCCAGATCATCGAACATCGCCTTGGCGGTCCAATCCGCGATCCGGTATCCGGGCAACAGAGCCGCAGACATCAGCCGTACTTCGGCGTTCCCGCTGCGAACCGGAAACTGCACTTTCCAGTATTTGGCGGATTCCTCTGCAAACGGCATATTCACCGGCATCCGGTTGCGGATCGCAAAAGAAGAAATACTGCGCCAGTTTTGCCCGTCTTCCGAACAGAACAATTCCCCTCCCGTAACCGAGGCCGAACTGCTGATATGAAATTCGATACGCAGTGTTTGAGCTTGGAACGGTTCGGAATAGCTCCATTGCAAAAAGCCCGGACGATCCGCTGACACGGACAGCTTCGTAAAATTTCCGCTGTGCTGAACGGCCGGAACCGGCTCATCGTTATTCAAGGCGGAAAGATTAAAGCCGGAATCGCTCGCCGTAATCACTGGACGGGAGGCTTCCGTCCGCTCTGCAACAGGTGTCGGGAACGCGATCACCGCGACATCCCGGTACCAGTCGAGCGGTTTTTCCGGTTCAAAAAATTCAGGCTTATATGTTTTCAATACCGTCGGCCGCGGCAGCTGCAACTCAACGGGCGCTCCGCCGGTTACCTGTGTTTCACTCCAGGTCAGTTTCTGCATGGCGTATTCCGGCCTGATCCACGGTCC
>JBAZTQ010000208.1:0-3294 GCA_041661845.1 Kiritimatiellales bacterium
GCTACAGCGTGGGACTACCGTGGAGCCGAAGGCGTCGTTGAATTGATGGCGGCGCTGGACCGCGTCCAATCGGGCCATGCAACGACCTTGCGTTGGGGCGCCACCGCCAAACGGCAGATACGCCTGCTGCCCAACGGGGCAACAAGTCCTGCGGAAATCCAGCACAGCGGTTTCGTAACGGGAACCCCGATCGTCAATTACACGCCGACCCTGGTGCCTGAATCGCTGACTCTGGAACGCCCTGCCCTGTCTCTGGCGAGCCGACGCATTCCGTTCCTGACCGACGATCCGCAAGGCTTTCAAGTGATGGCCGCTGACGGCAGCTTGACCGGCCTCAACTACCGGATCGTCAGTCCCGTTGCGCTGCCGGATTCTGCCGCCTTGACCGTCGACACCACATCCGAGTCCAGCATTGCCGAGTCGCTACGCGCCTTGGCCGATTTTCCTTTCGATACGCTCATCGCCGTCCGTGATCTGAGCCGTCAAACAGGAAAAGCCTTGCTGGAACAACCTTGGGATAGCCGTTTCGTCGAGTTGATTTTTGCTGTTGCACAACACGCCTACGAAAACCTTGGCACCGGCCAGGTGGTGCTGGGCGCTTTATGTTTGGGCGGAACCGATGCGAACGGCCTGCTTGATCCTGAAACCGGCTTAGTTGCCGGTTTTCTCAAATCGCTAACCCGTGAACTGCCTACGGCAACCTGCCGCATAGTTCAGACCACTGCCCTTGACCTAAAAACCGGTTTGCAGGAGCTGTCTGCCGAACTCGGGGATGGAAGCACCGGAGGTTTGCCGGTCGAGACCTGCTATCTTGGCGGTCGGCGTCACGTCTTAATGTTGTCCGAAAGGCCGACCTATGCAGCGCCGGGACAACCGCTGCTCAATGCGTCGTCAGTCGTGGTAGCTACCGGCGGCGGCCGCGGCGTGACCGCCGTCCTGGTCGAATCGATGCTGGAAAGCATCGGCTGTACCGTGGTCCTGCTCGGACGAACCGACCTGTCGGCCATACCGGCAACCGTGCTGACGATGGATGATGAAACGTTCCGGGATTACGAGACGCTTTTTTACCGCGAACAAATGGCCTTGCACCCGGGTGTCCGGCTGCCGGAAAGCAGACAGCGTTATCAAGCTTTGGCAGCGGCCCGCGAATTACAGGCGATTTTGAATCAATTGGGCAACCTTCGCGGAACCGTCATCTATCGTGCCGTTGACATTACCAACCAGAAGGCGGTCGATGGCGTCATCGCCGATGTCGCCCAGGAACTGGGCCGGATCGACCTGGTTGTCCACGGCGCAGGCATTCAGACCTCGCGGCGTTTACCCAAGAAAACCTTGTATGAGATCCGCAGCACCATCGCTACCAAGGTGTCCGGTTTGCATCACATTTACGGGGCTTGCCGGCGCCACCTGCCGAACCGGACGGTGCATTATCACTTGCTCACCTCGGCGTTCAGCGTAATGGGCAATGACGGCCAACCGGATTACGGTGCCGCCAATGAGGCCTTGAACCGGATTGCCGCGCGAATGGCCGCAGACGGCGGTACCGGAACTTGGTCGACCATCGCTTGGTTGGGTTGGGACAGCATCGGCATGACCCGAGGCTCGGAATTTGCCGCATTGGGCAGCGAGCGGCAGATTCGCGGAGTCACGGCGGAGGAAGGCAAGGCGCTGTTCCAATCGCTGTTGGCAGGGCCGCCGGCCCAACCGATCAATGTCTTGTTGACGGCCGGCGAACTCGAATTTTTCCAAGTCCCGCTGACCGACAGCGCCCCGACACAGCCCGCCCCGCCCGCTTGGTCGCTGTCTTTGACGGACATTCCTTTCACCATCGGCCATCAAGTCAACGGCAAACCGACCATACCGGGCGCTTACGAGCTGGAGCTGGCGGCCCAAGCGGCAAAAGCGGCGCTGCCGGAGTTGCCGGTCATCGGTTTCGACCATTGCCGGTTCCTGCGTTTCGTCAAGTTAGGCGGCAACGCGCCGACCAATCTACGCAGCCAAATTCGGGTTCTGGAGCGCTCAGGACGGCAGGCACGCGTGGAAGTCGTGTTGTTGTCGGACTTTGTGCATGCCTCAGGCGTCGTTCTTGAAGCCGATGTGCGCCATCTGGAATGCGAGGTGGTTTTGGGCGAATTACCGAGCGGGGCGCTGCAACCCCGAAACCAAGGCGATCAACCGGTCACCGGCATGACCGTCATGGATCCGTACAACGCTGACGGCGCTGCGGTTTATCACGGCGGAGTTTTTCATCACTTGCATTGGATCACCTTAGGGACGAGTGCTCACCAAGCCAATTTCCGGTTTGTCGACCACCAATACGAAGCGCTGCTGGAACAGTGCATTACGCCGTTCTTAGCCATTGACGCTGCGCTCACCTTATCGATCCTAACCTGGAACTCGGACGGCTCCATGCCGGTCTGCGTCGCGGCTGAAATCGGTTCAATCCGCTGGGATGCGCCGCTGAATGACAACGCGCTGAATCACGCACCGCAACCGGTAACAATCACCACCAGCGCCTCCCGGCACGTCAATGGCCGGATACTCGGCGACTGGATGGAGATTCGCACTGCCGAAGGCAAAGTGGCGATGACCATAACCGGCACGGTTGCCCAGCCTTATGGCGTGGTCGACTCGGTGACCTTGTTGACCGCTGCCGCCTCAAGCAATCTGGAGGAGGTTCTGTGAATAGGTCGAACCGCGCCCCCAACGTCGCCTTAATCGATATGGACAGCTGCGAACAAGTATTGGCAACGGCTCACACTTGTCTCTCAGCCCGTGAAACACATTGTTGGCGGCAATTCCGGCACCACCGGCGTCAGCGGGAGTGGCTGGCCGGACGTCTGGCCGCTAAAGCCCTCTTTTGGCAACGCTTAGATCGGTCAGGCGCTGCCGACTCGTCAGAGCTCCGTCAAGTGCAACAGCTGACGCCATCGACATTGGCGGCGTTGCCCATGAAGGAACTGCATCAAATCGAGATTTTGGCGCCTGAGCAGGGCAAAGCGCCGCAATTGTTTTGGAAGGGATCGCCGGTGAACGGCGGTCTTTCCGTCGCTCATGCCGGAGGGCTGGTCTGCGTCGGCATAAGCCCGACCAGAGAAATAGGCATTGACGTCGAAACCTGTGAGCTTCGGGAGGCGGCCTATTACCGCAGTTCATTCGCCGAATCCGAACACCGATGGGCGCAACAGCTGGGGGGAAGCGACCAAAACCGGAAAATTTTCGGCTACACCCTGCTTTGGGCGTTTAAAGAGTCGTTGTTCAAGACCGGCCGGCTGCCGCAGCCGAGCATGGGCG
>JBAZTQ010000209.1:0-3278 GCA_041661845.1 Kiritimatiellales bacterium
CTGCTGGCCGGCAGCATGGATATGACCTGGCTGGCGAACGGCCGTCCGGAATATTACAACGCCAGTATGCTGTTCAACACGCGCGGCGAACTGTCCGGGTCCTATTACAAACAGCACCTCGTGCTCTTCGGTGAATATATTCCGTTCGAAGGGAAAATTCCGCTGATCAATGCGCTGACGCCGATCGGCTCCAGTTTCACGCCGGGCCGTTTCGCAACACTTTTTAAACGGCATGGCGACGAGCGCGGCTTCAGCGTGCTGATCTGTTTCGAAGATTCGCTGCCGTACCTCGCACGCAAAGCGGCGCGCGCCGGAGCGGCCTGGCTGATCAACCAGACCAACGATTCGTGGTTCGATCCGGACTGCGGCTCGGCCCAGCATCTCGCCAACTCGGTGTTCCGCTGTATCGAAACCCGCCTGCCGATGCTGCGCTGCGCCAATACCGGCATGACGTGTGCCATCGATCCGTTCGGCCGCATTCAGCAGACGCTCAAACCGCGCACCGAAGGTTTCCAAATAGTGGAAACAACGCCGGGCGATTCAGCGCGTGCGGCAACTTTCTATGTCCGCGTCGGCGATCTCTTTGCGCAGGCTTGCCTGACCGGGAGTGTTGCGTTATTTATCATTCTCTTGATCAAACGACGGAAAAGTCCTGCATGCTCGAAGAACTAAAAGAAAAAATGGAAACGGTCCGCACGCGCATGGAAGAAATGCGCAGCTACCTTGGCATCAACGAAAAGATCGCCGAGCTCAGCCGGCTTGAAGCGGAAACCCTTTCGCCCGGTTTCTGGGGTGACCAGACCCGGACGGCCGCCAACATCTCCGCCACCAAAGCGGCCAAAGCGGTACTGGGACCGTTTCAGAAAATCGAAGCCTCGCTCGGCGACGCCGGCGTGATGCTGGAGCTTGCCGAAACAGAAGACGAAGACGGACAGCAGGCGGCCGCCAACGAGATTGAACAGATGCTTTCTGATTGCGAAAGCAGTTTCCGGGCATTGGAAATGCAGTCGCTGCTCGGCGGCCCGATGGATTCAAAAAACGCTTACCTCAGTCTGCACGCCGGCGCGGGCGGTACCGAGTCCTGCGACTGGGCCGACATGCTTTACCGCATGTACCGCCGGTATGCCGAGCGCAACGGATTCACCGTAGACGTCCTCGACATCCAGCCGGGAGAAGAAGCGGGCATCAAGAGCGTGGCTTTTCAGGTTTCCGGCGATTACGCATACGGCAATCTCAAGGGCGAACGCGGCGTGCACCGGCTGGTGCGCATCAGTCCGTTCGACTCTGCCGCCCGCCGCCACACGTCGTTCGTCGCGCTCGACGTCACCGCCGAAATCGACGACGACGTGAATGTCGAGATTGAGGAAAAAGATTTACGCATCGACACCTACCGCTCCAGCGGCTCTGGCGGGCAGCACGTCAACACCACCGATTCCGCCGTGCGTATCGTGCATATTCCGACCGGCATCATTGTGCAGTGTCAGGCGGAGCGCTCGCAGCACAAGAACCGCGACAAAGCCATGAAGATGCTCCGCGCCAAAGTCTACGAGCACGAGATCGACAAACAAAAGCAGGCGGCGGAACAGTTTTACGGCGCTAAAGGCGAAATCGCGTGGGGTCACCAGATCCGCTCCTATGTCATGCAGCCGTACACGATGGTAAAAGATCACCGCACCGATGCGCAGAGCGGTAACGTACAGAGCGTGCTCGACGGCAATCTGGGGATGTTTATTGAAGCCTATCTCAAGACGAAACAGAAAGAGGGATGAGAAGAGGATTGATGGATGACCGGATTGCTGGATTGCGGGGAGAGGTAAAGAATGGGCGAAGAACGCAAAGGAATGATGCGGGGATATAAAAAGCTTCGCGTCTGGCAGGATGCGAAGGATCTTTATGTTCTAACCTGGAAGGTTTTCAAAAAGTTCCCGATAGAACTTTCCCGCATTCGAAGTCAGCAGTTGGCCTCTGTCGATTCGGTGCACCGGAATATTTCAGAAGGCTACTGCCGGCGGTCGCCGAAGGAATATATCCAGCATTTGAATATTGCGCTGGGATCTTTAGGGGAATCGGCTTCATCGCTGGATGTTTATGAGACCGCAGGACACATTGCTCAGGCCGAGTTCGATGAAATGGATGCGCTGACCTGGAAACTTGAGAACGGCCTAAAAAAACTGGTTGAAAGCCTTCAGGAGAAGAACCCGGAGGAGTGGAGCGATACTTTTCTTGTCAAAGAAACCAACGAGATTTACACCACGGCATCCGACAGCTTTCCGTCCAAAAATCCATCCATCCGCCCATCCATTAATCCGGATCTTTTATGAATGTGTTAGAGGAAATCATCGCCAATAAGCGGCGGGAGATTGAAACGCCCGGCTATTTCCAAACTTTGGAAAAAGTGGTCGAAAATCTTCCGCACGTCGGAACCTCCTGTACCGAATGCGACGGGAAACCGGCGCGCGAACCCGCTCCGGATTTCGTCGCCGCGCTGAAAGCCGCGCCGACCCGCCTTCACGATGGTGTTTCGGCGCGGCAGGTCGGACTGATCGCCGAAGTGAAACGGAAATCGCCGTCGGCCGGGCCGATCCGCGAACCGTTTGATCCGTCCGCAATTGCCCGCGCCTATGAAACTGCGGGCGCGCAGGCGATCTCGTGCCTGATGGACGCCAGCTATTTCGGCGGCGGCGAGGCCCAGTGGAACGCCGTGCGCGCAGCAACTTCGCTGCCGATGCTCTATAAGGAGTTCGTCATTGATCCTCGCCAGATTTTCCATGCCGAAGCGCTTGGCGCGTCGGCCGTACTGTTGATTGTCGCCGCACTCAGCGATACCGAGCTTAAAAAATATATCCGGCTGACGGAAGCTTCCGGCATGACGCCGCTGGTAGAAGTGCATACGGCAGAAGAAATGAAGCGGGCTGTTGCCGCCGGCGCGGAATGTATCGGCATCAACAACCGGAACCTGAAAACCTTCGAGACAAAAATTGAAACCACACTGGAGCTCCTCAAGCTGGCACCGAAGGGCTGTACGCTGATCAGCGAAAGCGGAATCCGCACGGCGGAAGACATCCGAATGCTCCGCGCGGCGGGAATTTCGGCAGTTCTGGTCGGCGAGAGTTTGCTGCGGCAGGCCGATATCGGCGCGGCGGTACGGACATTAATGAACTTATCGTAGTTTGCGCTTGAAATAAGAGGTCTGCTGACTATTCTCCTTGTCTCTTTCTTGCGGGGGCGTAGCTCAATGGTTAGAGTGCCAGCCTGTCACGCTGGATGTTGCGGGTTCG
>JBAZTQ010000210.1:0-3263 GCA_041661845.1 Kiritimatiellales bacterium
TGCGATCCCGGCGCGATTCTGATGGGCAACCGGAACACGCCCGGCACCGATTCGTTCTTTAAAATCACCCCGTCCAAAGGCCTTCAGCTGTTCAAGAACGGGAAGCATCTGTTCCGTATGGATGCAAAAATTCCGGCCGGGCGCTGGACGAAAGTTGAACTGGTGAAAGACAGGGCGCAGTTTACGCTTTATATCGACGGTAAAAATGCCGGTGAAGTACAGTCGGCGGAGCCGGTGGATGCGATGCCGTGCTACTTGGGCGGCGACCCGAAAGCCGGAAATTTTGCGCGCTGTTCCATCCGCAATGCGGCGGTAGAGACGGAATGATTTAATAATAAGGGAGAAGTCATAATGAAGAAAATCGGATTAAAAACAGGTTTCATTCTATTCGTGATGGCGCTGGCGGCGTGCGGTGCCACATTGCTGGATACGGATTTCTCCGGTTCGTCCGGTCCGCTGGCCGGGAACGGCGGCTGGATCGGTCGCGATACCGTCATTCAACTGGACGGAAAAGGAACGGCGGGCCTTGTGAAAAGTGCCGATGGTTTTGTCAAACATCCGCTGACAGTTCCGGAAAATGCGGAACGGATCCGGGTCAGCGCCAAGGTGAGGTTTTCCGCGCTGCCGGACAGTGCCATGCGCAACCACCACAAAGTGGGCAAAGAACAGCCGGCATGGATCGCGTTGGGTTTTACGGATAATCCTTCAGGGAAGGCCGGGCTGTCCGCCTCGAAGCTTTCGGCTTCCGTTTCGTCGGACGGTAAACAGATTTCAATCGGACTCGGTCAGGCGGTCGGCGCGGCGGAACCGGCGTTCGGTGTGGTTCAGGCCGCCGGTGACGGCAGTTGCGAGCTGGCGCTGGAGTACGATTTTGCCGGCGGAACCGCCACGGCGCTGCTGAACGGTACGCCGGTACTGACCGGCAAAGTTGAGCTGACCGCCAAAGATTTTACTTTGGCCGGATTCCAGTTGCGGCGGATTGCGCAGACCGGCGGGATCGATGAGTTGAAAGTTGAATATACCGGCGGTACGGGTGCGCCGGTTCAATCTGTGCAGCTGCCGAAAGCGGAACTGAAACCGGAACTGCCGTTCGGCTCACGGATCAATACCGAAACGGTTCGCGCGCATGAAATTGAAGCGCGCATTGACGGAGCGAAGACAGCGGCGGAAACGATTGCCGCGCTGAAAACCGGCTGGACGAATCCGCCGTCAACCTACCGCACCCATACCCGCTGGTGGTGGCCGGGCAATGCCGTGACGAAAGAGGGCATCGATTTCCAGCTTCAGGAAATGAAGGACAAAGGTTTCGGCGGCGTCGAGATCATGAGTTTCATCAGCATCTACACCAAGGGCCGCATCGAGTTCAACTCCGGTGAATTTGTCGCGATGACCAAATACACGGTTGATAAGGCCCGTTCGCTGGGCATGGAAGTTACGCCCGCGCTGACTCCCGGCTGGAACAACGGCCATGCGCTGGTGCCGGAAGAGGATGGCGGCAAGGCGATGGTTTATTATGAAGCCGATGTGAACGGCGGCAGTCTGGCGCTGAATCTGAACGACATGAAGCCGGGCAAAGGAGCCGATAAAAACTCCAAACGCAAATTTGATGCGCTGGTTGCTGTTGCGCTCAAGAGCGACGGAACGCCCGGCACGGAACGGCGCGTCGATTTGACGGCCAAGGTGTCCGGAAAGGCAGGAAAGGATCAGTTTACGGCTTCGCCGGACTTGAAGGTGAACGCCGATCTGCCCGCCGGACGCTGGCGGTTGATGGCGTTCTGGACGGCGCTGACCGGACAGAAATGCGCGGCGGAAGACAGCTCGCCTTCATCGCGGGTGGTGGATCATCTCAATAAAAGCGCCGTGGAAAACTATCTGAAAAATGCCGGAGCCCGGTTTGCCGCCGCGATGGGCGGAGACTACGGCCAGACCGTGGATTCCTTTTTCGGAGACAGTTTCGAAATCAAGCAGGATTTCAGTTACTGGAGCGCCGGATTGTATGAGCGGTTTGAAAAAGAAAAAGGCTACGACCTCCGCCCGTATCTGCCGATGCTGGTGTACGGCGGCGCGCCGGAAACCCCGTATATCCGTTACGATGCCGGCAGTTTTCTGAGCAGACTCGGCATGGAAACCATGGTGCATCCGCTGGCGGATTACGCGGCGGCAAATCATGTGGGAATGCGCCAGCAGCCGCATTACCGTTTCACGGCCGACATCATCGAACAGTCCGGAGTCTATCAGCGCCCGGAAACCGAAAACACCAAGCGCAGTTTTGATCCGATGTTCTGGCACAAGCTGACCGCATCCGGAGCCTGGTTATATCCGTCCGAAGGCAGGAAGTGGGTTTCCTGCGAGGCGTTTACTTTCATCAATGAAAAATACCGCACGACGATGGAAGAGATTAAACGCGGCACCGATCTTTTTCTGCGGGATGGAATCACGCAGTTTTATAACCACGGTTATTTTTACACGCCGGAAAAAGAGCTGGCCCCGTCGCGCGATCTGCTCTGGATGAACCGCATCAGCCACGTCAACATCTGGTGGCCGTGGTATCGCGGACTGGCCGACTATCAGGCCCGTGCCGCTTTCCTTTCCCGGCAGGGACGTCCGGAATGCGCTGTGCTGGTTTATGCGCCTTACCCGACGCTGTGGTCGGAGCGGGCGGAATATCCCGTCAGCCATGTGCGCGATCTGCCGTTCGGCCCGCTGCCGAAAATTCTGGTGGCCAACGGCTATGATTTCGACTGCGTTAACGACGATCTGCTGCTGAATCACGCGCAGATTAAAGACGGGAAGATCGTCATCAACGGGTTTGATTATTCGGTGCTGATCCTGCCGCGCACCATGACGCTGGCACCGGAAACGCTGGAGAAGGTCGCCGCGTTTGTAAAATCGGGCGGAACGGTGATGGCGCTGCACAACCTTCCTGAGCGCTCGGCCGGGCTGGTAAACCACGAAGCGAACGACGCCCGGCTGGCCGGATTGCGCGATGAACTTTTCAGCGGCAAGGGCGGAGCAAAAGAAGCCGGGAAGGGTAAAACCTGGTTTTTCCCGGACTTCGACGGACTGGAATACCTGACCAAATGGAGCCCCGGCAGTGTGGAGTGGGAACCGGCCGCGCCGCTTTCTCCGGCGCAGGCGGAATTTATCAAAGCGCTGCGCAGCAGGCTGACGCCTGACTTTGAAATCGCCGGTAAGCCGCAAAGCGACGGTCTGACTTTCCGGCATACAGTAATCGGCGCGGTGGACTGCTGGTTCATCTGCAA
>JBAZTQ010000211.1:0-3244 GCA_041661845.1 Kiritimatiellales bacterium
GTATTCGCCGTTAGGGTTCCCCTTCACTTCGACCGATAACGGACCGGCCGGGAGCTTGTTGATCGCTGCCCGGACCAGGCGCATCGATTCGTACATCTCAAGAAGCCTGACCTTCATCCGGCCGTAAGCATCGCCGGTCTGCTCGACGACCAGCTTGAAACCAAGATCTTTGTAAGCGGCGTAGCCGGTCGTCCGGAAATCCATCTCCACCCCGCTCGCCCTGGCGACCGGGCCGACCGCGCCGAGCACGTGGGCCTTCTCTTTGGAAAGGACCCCGACCCCGATCAGCCGTTTTTTGATGCTATAGTCGTTGAGGAAAGCCGGAATGAATTCGGCGAACTCTTTTTCCAAAAGGTCCAAGGTTTTAAGCGTTTCTTTAAGCAGATCGTCCGGGATATCCCTCTTGACCCCGCCAATCTGGCAGGTCCCGAGCATGACCCGGGCGCCGGCGGTCTTCTCCATGATGTCGAGAACGTATTCGCGGCAGCGCCAGCTCTGCATGAAGAGATTTTCAAAACCGAAAGCGTCGGCCAGTAAGCCGAGGAACAACAAATGGCTGTGGATACGATGGACCTCGCTCCAGATGACCCGGAGATATTTAGCCCGGTCGGGCACTTCGATCCCCATGATCGTCTCGATCCCCTGGCAATAACAAAGGGAATGGATGAAACTGCAGATCCCGCAGATCCGCTCCGCCAGATAAGTGGTCTGGATGAAGTCTTTTTTCTCGGCGACTTTTTCCAGCCCCCGGTGGATGTAACCGATCGCCGGCAGCGCTTCGACCACCTTTTCGTCTTCGAGGACCAGGCGAAGCTGGATCGGCTCCGGCAGGACCGGATGCTGGGGGCCGAAAGGAATTAAGGTTGTATTGACCATTATTTCTCCTCTTTCACGCGGACATCAAGCGCCATGCCGCAGTTCTTGGTCAGCGGCGCTTTCGGAGAGTTTTCCGACAGGATAAACCGCCCCTGGTAATCGATCGGCAGACCGGAAACCTCGATGCCAAAAAGGTCCTTGATCTCATTCTCGACCAGGACCGCGGGGAAAGTGATCTCGGCAACGCTCGGCAAAATTTCGCCGTAAGCCAGTTTCAATTGCAGGTTGGTTAGCTGGTAATTGAGATCGAAATGATAGTAAATGTCGAAGTCGGTCCCGGTGTCGACGCAGGTCATGGTTACGAAACGGTTCCCGCCGTCGATCTTGGCTTTGACTTCGGCTTTGAGGGTCTCTTTAGTGATTGGTTTAACTTCCGCGTTGATCATGCTTGCTCCTTTGGCGCGGGGGCAACCATAAAAACTTTCGGCTTCTCCGCCCCACCCTGCTTGGCGCCGCCGCGCAGCGCTTCCAGCTTGGCGGCCGCTTTGACGATTCCATCGATCATCGCTTCCGGCCGCGGCGGACAGCCGGGGACGTAAACATCGACGGGGATAACCTTGTTGACGTCGCCGTAAACATTGTAACAATCAGCAAAGATCCCGCCGGATGAGGTGCAAACCCCTAACGCGACCACTACTTTGGGGTCCGGCATTTGGTCGTAAACATTGCGCAGAACGCGGGCGTTCCGGTGGTTGACCGAACCGGTCACCAACAAGACGTCGGCGTGCTTGGGATTGCCGACGTGGAGGATGCCGAAGCGTTCCAGGTCGTACATCGGCGTCAAACAGGCGACAATTTCAATGTCGCAGCCATTACAGCTATTGCAATTATAATGGACTACCCACGGTGATTTCGCTAATTTAGTCATAACCCTCTCCCCATATAAAGCCAGATAATATTAGTGAAAGCCATCCCGAGCCCGACCGTCCACATGTACTGCAGCATCCAGATCGGGGTCAAGCGGGCAAAAGCGTTATCGATGACGATCTCCAGGAAATAACAGCCGGCGGCCAGCGCCAGCGCGATGTAGATGTTGGGGAGCCAGAAAAGCATGATCATGATGAAAAGAAGCGCGATTTTGTAAAAATGAGCGATCTCCAGGATCGCCAGGTATGGGCCGGAATACTCGATCGTAATCCCTTTGACGATCTCCTGGTGGGCATGATGCGAGGTCGCCAGATCAAACGGAGATTTCTGCAGTTTTACCGTCAAGACCAATAGAAAAGCAATAAAGATCAAGGGGAGCGAAAACAACAGCGGCCGCCCGGAAGCGGCAATGTCGCTGGCCAGGAAGCTCCCGGTGACCAGGTAGATCCCGACGACCATCAGGACCAGGATCGGTTCGTAAGCGACCATCTGAAGGATCTCGCGCTGGCTCCCGATCCGGCTGTAAGGCGAGCGGACGCACATCCCGCCGAGGATCAGGGCAATATTAGCGAAAGCAATAATGAACAAAAGCATCAGCAGGTCCTGCCCCATGACCAAAAAGATCACCGACAGAACGATAAAAGCAAGATGGAGAAAAGCGTAAATGACCTGGATCCGGTTAAGCAGGATCGGCTCTTTCCCCAACAGTTTAAAAACATCATAGATCGGCTGGAGGAGCGGCGGACCGACCCGGTTCTGCATGCGGGCGGTCAAGATCCGGTCGATCCCCATCAGGACCGCGCCGCCGATCGGCGCCAGGATCAAGACCGCTAGTATTTTAAACCACGCTTCCCACATCATATCATTAACGCTCCAAACATTATTAAAATTAAGGCGATCGCCAGCGGATTGAACCAGCTGGTCAGTTTATCCTCGCCGAAAACCGGCGACATATAATACGAAGAAAGATAAGCGGTCTCACGTTTATCGGCCAGACTGCGGAATTCAAAGCTAGTCACTTTCTGTTCGGCATTCTCACCGCAGAGAAAGGGCGGTCGGATATGACTTTCTTTAATGCTTCTCATTGCCAGCAGGATAGCGACTAAAACCACGAATAAACAAACAAAAAGCGGCGCCTCCATAAATTTGTCAACCGATTGCATTACCCGCCAGGCGGCAACAACAGTCGTGACATGCTGGTAAGCCGCCATCGCGACCGGACGGACAAATAATTGATAGAGCGGCACAGCCGATAGACCGAGAACGATCACGCCGGTCACTAGGGTCAACATCGTCCCCATCATGGTGAAAGGGATCTTTTCGATCTTATATTCTTCATGATACGAAGCAGTTATGATCCGGCCGATCCACTTAGCCCAGAAAAAGATCGTCAGAGCACTGCCGATAATGATCATGAAAAGGACCAGTGGGTAACGGACCGCCGCTTCGATCGCCATCCATTTGCTGATCAGGAGACCGAACGGCAAGGCAAGCATCGAGA
>JBAZTQ010000212.1:0-3212 GCA_041661845.1 Kiritimatiellales bacterium
TGTCCAGTCTGCCGATGTCAATATTCACATCGAGCATAAGGAATGGAAATCCGAATTGATGGGCGTTCACTTCATCGTTACCCCGGAGATTCAGAAGAACGATATCATCCGGCTCAAATTGAATCCTAAAGTCGTTGATCTGCTGGGCTACGATAACTATGAGGTCAGTCCGGCTGCTTCCATGCTGGCCGTTAACGGGTACGGACTTACAACCTCATGGGTCAGCGGTATGTATCCTATTCTGAATGCGCCGGGGGCCGGCATCTCCAAGGCCTGGGACCTGATGTCCGCCACGCTGGGTTTTGATCCCAACAGCTTCCAGACGATGGTGAACTCAACCGTCAGCGTCCTGGGTACCAACGGTTTGACAGCGACAACGACGACGGCGACGACAACCGATGCAACACCCAGCGCGGCGTACCGCGAAGGTCAGCGCCGGCCGGATCACGAAGCGTTCGGCGTGCCGCTGAATGCGGTCAGCGGGCGGCTGCCTTATTTCCGGGTGCGCGAAATCAAGACGCAGGTGGATGTGGCCGGCGGCAGCACCGTCGGGCTGGGCGGACTGATTTATGACCGGCTGGAAACCTATAAGGACAAGGTGCCGGTGCTGGGCAGCATCCCGCTGGTCGGGCGGCTGTTCCGTTCCGAGGGCGAGCGCAGTATCAAACGCAATCTCATGATTTTCGTGTCGGCCGGTCAGATCGCCAGCGATGGTCAGCGCAAGTCCGACGTGGCCCTCAATAAGTAACGCATTTAAGGCAAGGAGAACAACACATGAGAACGGTGATACAAATTTTAACAATCTGCGGGCTGACAGCCGGTCTGGTTTACGGTCAGGCCAAAACCGAGAGCGTGCAATCCATCATGGAGAATCTCAGCGGACCGGGGGCGAAAACTCCTGCGGCTGAACCGGCCGCCAGGCCGGCACCGGAGGTGAAGGCTCCGGCGGCAGCACCGGCACCGGCTGCGGTTAAAGCTGCACCCGCTGCTGTCGCAGCAGTGCAGAAACCGGCGGAAATTCCGGTGGATGTGCCCGCGGTACTCGAAAAAAGCCGCGAGCAGTATGTGGCCGGTAATTACACAGAAGCCGAAGCGGGATTTAAAACCGTTCTGGCGGCAGAACCGGAAAACAAGCTGGCTGCATTCTTCCTGCGGCAGCTGCCCGTAAAAGCCTCCCGGACGGCTGAAGAGACCGCCATGAAGGAAGTCGATCTGGAGTGGGGCATGATCCTGCGTTATTATCCGGTCACCGACCGGCTTAAAAAAAGCCTGAAACTGGAAGAGGCCGATAAGGCTGCCGATGTCACCAAACAGCTCTCAGCCGTTGAATTTCCTGAAGGAGCCTCTGCACTCTACCTGCCTGAGCTGCAGAAACTGTTCGTTAAAAACACCCCCGCAAATCTGGCCGGACTGGAGGAAGTTCTGGCGGCATTCGGGCGGGCGGAGACAGCAACCTCCGCCGAGCAGGTGAAAATCGAAACCCGCTTCGTTGAATTCAACGAAGGCGCGCTCGCAGAACTCGGCTTCAACTGGTCCGATGCCGCCGACGGCAACGCCATCAAAGCGGGCGGAAAATGGTCGGCGGCCGACGGCGAAAACCTGTTCAACGGCGCGCTGCGCACCATGCCGTTTGACCAGACCGGAACAGCAGGCCTTGGCGAAGTGCGTTCGAGAACCGGCGGACAGATCGACAACTGGAACGTCAACCGGATCGAAGACATGTTTAACAGCACTGCCGCCGGAGCCGGAACGGTCGGACTTTCCGGCAATATCGCCGGCAATCAGATCGACCTGCTGATCCGCGCGCTCGATCAGACCGCCGGAGTGGACGTGCTCTCCGCCCCCAGCGTCGTCACGCTCAGCGGCCAGCCGGCCGTCATCACCGTGGGCGAGCGGCATTTCTATCCGGGCGTCTATGAAGCCGGTACGTCGCAGGGAACGATGCTGCATGTGCGCTATGAAGAGTTCACCGAAAAGATCCTGGGCGTTGAAATGGCGGTGACGCCGGCGATCAAAGGCGATGAGATCCAGATGAAGATCAACCCGAAGATCACCGAGCTGCTGGGCTGGCAGCAGTTTGAGCTCTCGCCGGCGGACACCTCCTACACGTACTACCAGAACCGTGTCGGGATGCAGTACGAACACGCTCCGATCACGGCCCGGCTGCCGCTGTTCAACCGCCGCGAACTGAAGACCGAGGTGTCGGTCGCCAGCGGAGCCACCATCGGCATGGGCGGACTCATCGGCGAAAAGACGGAAGCCTTTAAAGACCGGGTTCCGGTGCTGGGCAGCATCCCGCTGGTCGGGCGGCTGTTCCGCTCGGAAGGCGAGCGCAGCGTCAAACGCAACCTGATGATCTTCGTCACGGCGAGCAAAGTGACGCCCGGCGGACGGATCCTCAGTGAACGCTCTTTTGAGAAATAGATTTTCAGTTGAACCGGCAGGTCCGGGCGGTACGGTTTCGCATGCCGTCCCCAGCGGTGCAGCACCAGACTCCCCAGTCGAAAAAGCTGCCAGACCGTCCGGTCTGCCGTGTTCAACTGAATTTTTATGTGACCCATATTACGTTGAAGGCCGACCAAATGAAACTCAGAGACAGACTGGGCGGGTTTTTCCGCAATAACGCGGCAGGGGTCGTCGATGATTCCCGGACGGGGGATACAGCTGACGGGTTCTGCCGTCCAGAGCCGCATTTTCCGGAGTTTGGAAAACATTAAAAATAATACGGAAACGGCTATGGCGGGTACCGACTTGGCGAACTATTTTCAGCAACAGATGATCGGAAGAGGATGCCGGTTGCATGAGAAAAAGAACAGGGAGAAATAAGAAATGAAAAAAAGAGTGTCAGTTATAATCATGCTGATCGCGGGTTTGTGTTTTACGGCACAGGCGGCGAGCAGTTCGTGGAATGTTGATGCTGCGGGCACCTGGATCACGGCGGGCAACTGGACGGCGGGTGTGCCCGGTATCGCCAACGGTACCACCAGTGCTGACGTGGCGACATTTTCCACGGCGCTCACGGCGGGTCGCACGGTCACAGTGGATAACAACCGCAACATTGGCGGGATTACTTTCGGAAACACCGGTACCAACGGCTATACGCTGGCTACCGGTATGATTAAATTAAGTAACGGCGGGGTCATCCAGTCTCTTTCGGGGATGGGCGGCACAAACAAGGTAACCTCGATCGTGAGCCTGATGGGTGACGGTAC
>JBAZTQ010000213.1:0-3205 GCA_041661845.1 Kiritimatiellales bacterium
GCGGATCGCTCTCCGACGATTCGCGTCGCCGGATCGAAGCACTGAAGCGCTACACGGGACACGGCACCGGCTTCCGCATCGCCATGCGGGATCTTGAAATCCGCGGCGCGGGCAACCTGCTCGGCGCACAGCAGAGCGGACACATCGCCGCCATCGGTTTTGATCTCTACTGCCAGCTCCTCAAACGCAGCGTCGCCAAACTGCAAGGAAAGAAAGTTCCGCCGATCATTGATGCGGCAGTTGATCTCGACTTTCTCGACCGCTCACCGGCAGTCGGCTTAGCCGAAAACGCGGCATTTATTCCGTACAGTTATGTGGATGACGAAAATATGCGCGTGAAACTCTACGGTCGTATTTCGTCGCTGGCAACAGAAAGCGAAGTGCGCGAGCTGAAAAAAGAATTCGCCGACCGCTTCGGCACCCTGCCCGCCGCTGTCAACAATCTGTTTGAAATTTCACGCATCCGCATCGCCGCCGCACAAGTCGGCGTTCAATCGATTCGCGCCAGTGAAGGCCGGCTGATCATTCTGCGCAACGGTGAAGCGATTATGCCTGACGGACGCTATCCGCGCATCAAAGCCCGCACCACCGCCGCCCGGCTGAAAGAAATTCTCGCACTGATTAAAGGGATGGAAAAATAATCGCCTACGAATTGCACGAATCGACACAAATTCAGGTGGTTATTCTTTTGGCTTATTTGTTGGAAACGGACCTTCGTGTCTCCTGCTCCAACCAAGGGCAACAACACCAACAATCAAAGTAGGCAGGCCAATCCAAACGCCGCCAAATGTAAAAGCGAGCGAAACTACAAAAAGAAATATCAGGACAGCCCTGTTAGATTTTTCCTTTTCTGTATTCGCCCCCGCCCTTTGTTCCAGCCGGTCGATCAGACTTTCGACACGGGCAATACTATCCTCAGTACCACCAGCTAATTCGTGCAGCCAGCTCTCACAAACAGCCGCCGCGGCCCAAGCTGGATGGTCGTCAGAACTCGCCCCAGCTTGCAATGCGCTGTGCCTTGCCGCAGTAGCCTTATTGATAAGATGGTTTAATGTCGTCTGCTTTTGTGTCTCCGGTAATCCTTTAGCTTTTTCAATTTTTGGCCGTAACGCTACTATTGCCCGAGTTATTGCCTTTTGAGCTGATTTCTTAGACGAGTCCGAGGTTGCATCTTCGATTTTCCTCAATTCCGTTTCGTTAAAGTTCATGAATAATTACTCCTGTTCGGCATCCATCTTTTATCCAATATTTGCGCTTCAAACCCGGCTTTATTTAAGAGTTTGGAGAATGTAGACAAGTGAGCTATTCCACAGACAAACAACATAGGATCAACATAGATCGTCTGGAGTTTTTCAATCCAACAGATCTCTCTTTTGTTTTTATGAATTCTGTGCAGTTCGTCGGCTTCATCATCTGACAATTCGTCGCGCCATATTATAAAATCTACGTCATTAACACCGAGAATGTCTTTTGCTTTCCTTTCTTCCGCACATGGGTCGCAATAACGATGAGGTGATCCAAGCTCGTGAGCAACTACAGAAACTGTGCTACTAATGTCGAGACTGTTCAATCCGTCCCGGTTCATTTCTTCGGCAATAGAACCAATGCTGTTTTGAATGCAAAAATTTCGAATGTATTCCGAAAATTCAGCACAGGGCTCTGTCTGAAAATTGTGATAAACACCTAAAAGATACACCATCATTTTCTATCTGTACTAAATAGCTATTAGGCAAAGCAATTCGCCGGTTTTGTTTCCGGGAAAATAGCGGAACAGGCCGTTTTTGAAAAGAATGTTCTGGCGGCCTCTTCGAGGCGAAAGGTGGAGCGAGAGCCCGGCTCGGCTGAGCTCGCCGAAGTCCGCGCACACTGAACGCGCTTGGAAATCGCGTTCCACCTCAAAGACAGATTTTTCATCCGTGACAATCTGTGTGTATCCGTGGTTTAAATCGCCGCATGGACAGCCGTTTAAAACATTTGATTGCCGAGTACACCGAGCTGGAGCGCGAGGTGCAAGTACTGGTCAGCGCGCAGTGCCGCTCAGGCTGTGAACTCTGCACCGCCTGCTGCTGCCGCGCCTATCTGTGCGAAGAAGCACTGGAAAGCCCGTTCCTGTGCGCCCTGCACGGCAAAGATGAGCTGGACAGCGACCGGTACGGATTTCTGACGGAAACCGGCTGTGCGCTCAAAATCGGCCGGCCGCCGGTCTGCTATGAGTTTTTCTGCGACGAGTTGATGGCGGCCCAGCCGGATGACCTGCATCGCGATGTACTGCGAGTTCTCGGACGGTTACCGTCCTACGCCGGAGAAAACGCGCACGGCGAGGCGCACCTGGTCGAAGTCATGCAAGAGGAAGAGCTGGAGCATCTGGCTTTCCAACGTTTGGAAAAACAGATGCAAAATGCCCGTGAAGCACTCGACTGTATTCAC
This sequence comes from Kiritimatiellales bacterium, assembly GCA_041661845.1. Lineage (GTDB taxonomy): Bacteria > Verrucomicrobiota > Kiritimatiellia > Kiritimatiellales > Tichowtungiaceae > Tichowtungia. The sequence continues at coordinate 2,428 of JBAZTQ010000213.1, forward strand.
GCTTTTTACAACGAAGGAGCCCTGCCGGAACATTCCCGCAGGGCTCTCAGCCGGATTACCGCTTCGTCTGAAAATTAGAATTTCAGGTCGGCTTTTTTAAGGCGGGCAGCGAGTTCGTTCAGCACGCGTTCATCGTCGGCATCGCCCGCGGATTCAAACACGGCACCGAAACGGATGAACGGGCCGGTATTGTCCCACGGCACGGTGGAAATGCCGAAGTTCTCAATCAGATAGAGCGAAACTTCTTCCGCATTAGCGAAAGTCACGTTGCCAGCAGCCTTTGGCGCTTTGACATAAAGGTAAAATGTGCCGCCGGGCATTTTGGCGTTAAAGCCGACGCTCCGGAGAACTTCAACCATGCGGCGCAGACGCTGTTCGTAGTGCTTGCAGATGCTTTCAGCCAAGCGCTGATCGGCAATACCGGCGCAGGCGGCGTGCTGAATGGCTTTAAACTGTCCGCTGTCGCAATTGTCTTTGATCATCGCCAGCGCATCAACAGCCCACGGCGCGCCGCAGAAGAAGGCCAGTCGCCAGCCGGTCATATTGTAGGCTTTGCTCATCGAGTGCAGTTCGAGGGCGCATTCCTTGGCACCGGGCCGCTGAAGAATGGATTTGCGCGAACCGTCGTAAACCAGCGTGGCGTACGGCGCGTCCTGCACGATCAGGATGTTGTGCTTCTTCGCGAAGGCGATCAGTTCGCCATAAAACTCATCGGTCGCCACCGCTCCGGTCGGGTTGTTGGGATAGTTGATGTAAAATAGTTTGCAACGGCCCGCCA
>JBAZTQ010000214.1:0-3149 GCA_041661845.1 Kiritimatiellales bacterium
ACTTTTGTAGGCCGTCGCGATAATCGCGGGGTTTTTAGCCGAGATAAAATGTGGGATTGAGGGGCGATTATTCGCGGTGCGAGCGGGGTTTTTCGATTTGAGCGCGGGACGTATATGCGTGCGGAAGGGCTCCGCAGGAGGCCCCAAGGGCCTCGGGCGGAGCCCTTGGTTTTCAGCGGGTTGTAATTTTCGCGCTGGCAGCGGGGACTTGGCGCAAGGCGTTTTGGACGTGGGCGGCACTGATGGAGGACTCTCCGAGTCTCGCGGCGGTGATCCAGGCGGCCTGGGCCAGGAGGTTGAGGGTTCGCGGGTTGCCTTCGCTGGCTTCGGCGAGGAGATCGATGGCGACGGGAGCGAAGATCTCGCGGTCGAGTCCGGCGCGACTGATGTGCCAGTGGAGGTAGGGGGCGATCTCCTCGCGGGGCAACGGCTGGAGTTGGTGGGCGGCACTCACCCGTGAGAACAGGGCGCGCTGGACGGAGAGGCGCAGGGAGCCGAGCAGGTAGTCATCGCCCAGAAGGATGAGGGCGAAGGCGCTGCGCTGGCGTCCACCCAGACCGAGAAGCATGCGGATTTCCTCAAGGGCCGGAGCCGGGTAGTTCTGCGCGTCGTCGAGGATGAGCAGCAGGGTGAGCGGGTCGATGTCGGCGAGATGTTTTTCCAGCGTCAGGAAGTTGGCGCTGCGCTTGAAGTGGGGGCGCTCCCCGAGCTTGGCGAGCAGGATTTCCAGAACGCCGGTGGCCGAGAGCGAGGACTGGGTGATGAGGATGGGCAGATGGCGCTTGGGATCGAGCCCGCGCAGCCAGGACTTGAGCAGAGTGGATTTTCCGGTGCCGGGGGATCCGCTCAAGACCATGACCCCGCGCAGGGCGGCGGTTGTGTCCAGAAGGGGCAGGATCTCCTGGTGGCTTCTGGCCGGGAACATGTCCTTTTCATCGGGGGCAAAGGGCACGCGCATCAGGCCCCAGGCGCGAAGCAGATCTTCGATGGCGGGTTCTTTTTTTTCAGCGCGCATAGTTGTTGCCCCGGTTGTAGGTCTGGCTGTTGAGGTGGAGGTCGGCTTTGCGGGCCAGCCCGTGGAAGGACTTGTTGTGCCAGACTTCGACGCGGTCAAAGAGGATCGGGTCGTAGCGCAGTTCCACCTTGAGGGCTCTCAGGGCGAGGTTCACCTCCAAGAGTTTGTTGCCCAAGGTGACGGTGCCGTCTTTTCGCACCACGCGCTCCATGCGGGTGTAAAAGAGCGGGGCGATTTTTTCCGGCTCTTCAATCGTGCGCAGGGGATGGCCCGCGCGGGTGAAGCGTTCGTGCGGGCTCATGTTGGTGGAACCGTGGGCTCGCAGGTGGTAGATGCGGGCGACCCAGCGCGAGAACGCGACATTGAGTTCGGCCAGGCTCTGCACGTGGCCGCCCTCCAAACGCAGCGTGGCTTCGAAGTCGCCTTGGATCGTGCGGATGAGCCTCTCGACTTTGCCTTTGCTCCACGCGTGGTAGGGCTTGGCGTGAAGAAGCCGGACTCCCAAGTTGGCGCAGACGATGCGGGCATGCGTGTTGACGAAGGGCTTGCCTTGGTCGGTGTAAAGTTTGAGCGGCAACCCCCGCCGCAGGACGGCCTGCTTGAGGCAGTCCAGGAACGAGGCCGTGTCGCCGTTGAGGTAGTAGGCGGCGAACGGGATGAGCCGGCTGTGGTCGTCGAGGATCACGCAGAGCTGGGTCGCGATGACACGACCTTCCGCCGTGCGCAGGGTCGGCCCGCAAGCGAAGTCCACCATCCACAGGTCGTTGGGCGCGGGAGCCTCGAAGGCTTTTGTCGGACCGCTTTCCAGCCGCCCGGCTTTGATGCTGCGCCGGTCGTATCCGCTGGTTTTCAGGAACCGCACGACCGAACTGAGCGAGGGCAGCCCCCGCCCGTGGTCCTGCCAGTGCCGATAGAGCACCGAGAGGGCCGTGCCCGGACTCTTGGAGACCGCATCGATGATCCACAGGCCGGTTTCCTCGTCGATCGCGCGGCTCTTTCCCGCGTCCCCGCGCACGGCTTTTCCGCTCAGGCCGGGGAACCCGTGTCGCTGGTGCCGATACCACCACGTCTCGATCGTGCGATACGAGTAGTAGAGGCCGCCTTCCCCGGGCCAGGGGCGCGAGCAGGCGGCCCGCAGGCTTTCGGAGAGCGGGATTTTTTCCTGACGCAGGGTTTTGATGTGACAGATGACCTCGTAGCGCAAAAGCGCGAGGCTCTCTTTGGTTGTTGGTGCTTGGATTTGCATAGCGCGGGGTGTTTTCGCCTCTCTCCGCTGCCATTCCAACAAAACGGTTGTGTGGGGTGCCCAACTTGCGGGTCTCCCGAACTCAATCGGGGGCTTCCTTCCGCTCCCAATGTGAGCGCAGGCTCAGATAACAGGCCAAAAGCGAGGTCTTGAACTCGCGGGCCAGTCGGATGAGGATATCCCCCGTCGAGCCAAGCTCACGCAAGGCCCGCCAAAAGCAGCCCACGCCAGCTTTTGCCCACAAAGGCAGCTGCTGGCCAAGCAAACCGCAGAGGAATGGGATGCGTTCCGACACTCTTTTGCATGTGCGCCGGATGCAGCCCTCCTCAATCTCGGTGGCGGGCGGAGGCCTCGCGCCTCTGCCCGCCAAACCGAAACGCTCATCCATGAGCGACTCGAAGCGGCTGATTTCCATACTGCGGTAAGGCAACATGTCCGCCGGGATCACGCTCCACGTATGGCCGCACTGCACGCAGTAATAGCGGGCCGATCCGGCCTGCTCATTCCCCTCGCTCCCGCGACAGCGGGGGATCGTTCCGTGGCACCAAAGCTTCCGGCTCCCCCCGCATTCCGGGCAGTCCTTCGGTGCCATCGGCCGCTCCGCACCACACAAGGAGGCCTGAAAAATTTGCATCCCGCAGGATAAAATGGCAGCACCGCCCGGCGCAATACCCCCCCGCCGCCTCGCGCACAGCGGGGTGGCTGCTCCAGGCTTCTCGCCTACGGCTCGAAGCCTTCCGCCACCACCCCGCTGTGCGCGGTCCCTATCCACTTTCCGCGCGGGTCCCGATCACACTCTCCCCTCGATGATCTCGAAATCACACTCCCCCGATTTCCCGCTTTTATTGCGACGCGTAACACCCCTCGCGAGTCACCGGGGCCTCCGTG
>JBAZTQ010000215.1:0-3131 GCA_041661845.1 Kiritimatiellales bacterium
CTTCGTCGATGCTGTCGGCGAACGGGAAAAACGCTTCGGAAACGAACACGCATTCGCCGATGGCTTTCGCGATTTCGGCGTCGGTAATGTTCGGATTCTGGAGCTTCAGATTTTCAACCGCTCTCGGCACAGCCAGCTTGCGCAAGGAATCCACGCGGTTAGGCTGGCCCGCGCCCATGCCGAGCACGCGGAACTGTCCCGGTTTGTATTCCTGCACAATCATGATGGCGTTGGACTTAGTGTGCTTGGCGGCGGCAATACCAAATTCCGCCAGCGCCCGCTTGGACTGATCAAACGCGGTCTTCGTAACGTCTTTCCACTCGGCGATCGAGTCGGTATCGACATCCTGCACCAGAATGCCGCCGTTGATGTCTTTAATCATTTTTCGCGGCCCGGCCTTGGTCATCGGCGAGCGCAGTTTCAGCAGGCGGATATTTTTGCTCTTGGACTTCAGCAGTTCGAGCGCGGCAGGTTCGAAATCCGGCGCGATCAACGCTTCAATGAAGCGGCCTTTGAGAAGTTCCGCCGTGGCTATATCCACTTTCTGCGTTACCGCAATAACGGAACCGAAAGCGGAAACGGGGTCGCCGTTCCAGGCGGCTTCGAACGCTTCGGCCAGCGTCGCGCCGGTGGCATAACCGCACGGATTGGTGTGTTTGATCACCGCCACGCCGGGCTTGCCGGAAAGTTCTTTGACGGCTTCAAGAGCCCCTTCGCCGTCCACATAGTTGTTATAGCTCATTTCCTTACCGTGCAGGACGTCGGTGTGTGCGATGCAGGCTTCGTCTGAAAGCGGATTGGTGTAGAGCCACGCTTTCTGGTGGGCGTTTTCGCCGTAGCGCAGTTCGACGCCTTTGGCGGCGGTTTTGACAAACGGGCGCGGTGCGACGGTGGTCATCTGTTCCGCGAGGTAACCGGCGATTGTGGCGTCGTAGGCCGCCGTGCGGGCAAACACTTTCTGTCCGAGTTCAAAGCGAAGTTCTTCGGTTGTACCGCCGCCGTTGGCGTCCATCGATTCGAGAACGCGGGCGTAGTCGGACGGATCGGTGATCACGGTGACGAACTTCATGTTTTTGGCGGCGGAGCGGATCATCGTCGGCCCGCCGATATCGATCTGTTCAATCGCTTCGTGCAGCGGAACACCGGCTTTGGCGATGGTCGCTTCGAATGGATAAAGATTCACGCACACCAGATCGATCGGCTGGAGGCCGTGCTTCTTCATGGTGTTCATGTGCTCTTCGCTGTCGCGCAGATGGAGCAGTCCGGCGTGAACCTGCGGGGTCAGGGTTTTGACGCGGCCGTCGAGCATTTCCGGGAAGCCGGTGAACTCGGAAACATCTTTTACTGTGATTCCTGCATCGCGCAGCGCTTTGGCGGTTCCGCCGGTCGAAAGCAGTTCGACGCCGCGCGCGGCCAGCGCTTTGGCGAATTCAACGATTCCGGCCTTGTCTGAGACGCTCAACAGCGCCCGTGTAATTTTTGTCATGAGAGCTCCTGTTTGGGAAATTGGTTAAGGCTGGATTTAACCACGAACCGCAGAGCCGACAAACCAATTTTCCAAGGTTTGGAAAAAAAGTTTCCAATGCCAGAGGAAACGCTAGACTCATTCCGTTCCGGCAGCCAGGTCGGCTATCACCGGAAATGAAACAAGGAATCCTATCCGACGGAAAAACAGCACAACCCGTTGAAAACCGGCAACCTTATGTTGCTTTTCTGATTCAATATTCCGGGCCTCGCCAAACAACCGTTGGATAATACTATGTTCGCCAGAATAGGAATATAAAATGGACTGGTTAAAAAAAGCCGCAACGCTCCCCCTCAGATTCGGCATCTTAGTGACGATCTCTTTTTTACTCTTCAGCCTAGGCATTATTGTAAATCAAACATTTAGCTGGACGAGTCATTTACAGGGGTTTGTAGGCGGTTGTTTTAATGTCCCATGTTTCGGAATCCTGTGGACCGTAATTGTCGTTCTCCCCTGGGCTAGTGTCCTGTCTTGTAAATAGGTTTATTTAACTTCTTCCGTGCCCGATTGATCTTCTCCAGAATGCTTTGGCCTTCAGCAACCCAGCGGTACGGTCTGGGCGATTCGTTTCGTCCGTCGATATATTCATGGATGCTCTCTTCGAGCTGCCGGACGCTTTCGAAGCTTCCGTTCCGGATGCAATCTCTCGTGATCTCTGCAAAAAACCGTTCCACGAGATTCAGCCAGGAACTCGAGGTCGGCGTAAAATGCATGTGAATGCGCGGATGCTTCTTCAGCCATGCTTTCACCTTCTCATGTTTATGCGTGCTGTAGTTGTCCACGATCAGATGCAGTGACATCTCTGCGGGTGTTTCCCTGTCGATCTGTTTCAGAAAGCGCAGCCATTCCACATGCGTGTGCCGGTCTTCCGTGCGTTTGAGCACGCTGCCTTCGATATAGTCCAGAGCCGCGAACAGGGTTGTGGTTCCGTGCCGGATATAGTCATGCGTTCTGGTTTGAATATGACCGATTCCAAGCGGCAGTCCGGGTTGTGTGCGCTCCAGAGCCTGACATTGGCTCTTTTCATCACAGCAGAACACCAACGCTTTCTCCGGAGGATCAAGGTACAGCCCGATAATATCCCAGAACTTTTCTTCAAAGCGGGGATCATTGGAAACTTTGAACGTTTTTGTCCGGTGCGGCTTGATTTCATTTCTCTGCCAGATCTGATGAACACTGTGCCGCGAAATTCCAACCTCTCTGGCCATGGAACGCACACTCCAGCGCGTCCGTCCGGCGGGCGGCTGCGTGGCGCGGGTGATCACTGCGCTGACGGTTTCGTCAGGCAAAGAAGGTTTGCGTCCGCGTCCGGGCGCTTCATCGAGTCCCGGCAGACGCAGATCAAGAAACCGGCGGGTCCATTTAGAAACCGTCACCTGACTGGTACCGATTCGCTCGGCCACATCCTGTTGCTTCATACCGTTGGCACGCAGAAGAACAATCTGCGCGCGCAAGCGGTCGCGTTCGGCCGTTTTTCTTCCCCGGATTCTTTGTGTGAGGGTGCTGCGCTCTTCGCTGGTCAGCATGATTTGCATAATCGGTCTGCTCATAAACGTGAGCCTGACAGGTCTCATCTGTTTTGTAAACTCATTTTAATGACAGTACA
>JBAZTQ010000216.1:0-3082 GCA_041661845.1 Kiritimatiellales bacterium
TCACCGGGTTGAGCGCGCGCACCGCTTCGTTCTTGTAGTGCTCCAGCAGCTGCGCCGCTTTTTCAACGACCATGAGTTCTTCGAAGGGCGCGTCCGTTCCTGAACCGGCATCGTTGGCGAGAGCCAGCAGCAGCGAAGCGCGCAGGTCGCGGGCTTCGCCGGATTTGTATTCTTCCAGATCGTCGCGGATCTGGTAGGCGATGCCGAGCGATTCGCTGAACGACTGCAACGTTTCGAGCAGTTCACGGTCCGCGCCGGCGGCAACGGCACCCAGCAGAAGCGAGACGCCGAACGCAGGCGCGGTTTTGCGGCGGAAAATTTCGATGATCTCTTTGGCGGTAAACGGATTTCCGTGCGCGAGGCCGTAAAGCTCCTCGCCCTGACCGAGGCAGAGCGTGCGGTGATTTTCGGCGGCGATACGCAGCAGTTCCGCCGTGCGGGCTTCGACCGAAGTGATCCAGCGGTAGCCTTCACCGACAAGCAGGTCGCCGGCGTTGATGGCGACGGGAATCCCGTGCTGCCTGTGGAACGTCGGCTGGCCGTACCGCAGGTTATCGTTGTCTTCGATATCGTCGTGAATGAGCGAAGCTTTGTGAAAACATTCGACGGCAATGGCGAGACGGCGGACTTCGTCAGGGAGATCGGTGGTTCCGTCGTTAAGCGCGCTGTAGGTGCAGGCGAGCAGGTAAGGCCGCCAGCGCTTGCCGTCCTTGAGCAGCCAGTCATAAGCAATTTGCGAGGTGCGGGTTTCGGTGTTCCAGTTGTTGGAAACCGCGAACCAGCCGTCGACGACTTTATGCAGACGCTCTGTATCCAGCGTGTTTTTCCAAGGTGTGGAAGATTTCAGCCGGATCGCGTCGCGCACATGATCCAGATCCATTTTGGTGCCGACGCAACCGTCGACGGTGAGCGGAATCGCCAGACCGGGAATCGCGCCGTCGGCCATTTGCGGGAACGATTTTTCAAGCGCGCTCAGACAGCTGACGCCGATGACGGCGTCAACCTTGCCGCCGTCCAGCAGTTTGGAAACGACGGTGGAGCCTTCGGCGACGAGCACGACATAACCCAGTTCTTCGGCGAGCGACTGAAGTTCGCCGATGTTGCAACGGCCGCAGGCTTCACAGACCAGACCGAACGCATCAATTTCGGCGGGGCACTCCTGATGATGGCGCAGGCATTGCGGAAGCAGCAGCAGACGGCGTTCGTAGGGAATGGAGGCGACGGTGTCGCGCCAGACGGCGTTGTTAAGCAGCACCATCACGTAGTCGATCACGCCCGGCTCCGGGGCGATTTTCTCCGCATGATCGCGCAGTTCTTCCATCGAGAGCGGCGGGACGAGCTGCCGTTCGGCGGCATACCCGGAGACCGCGCGAATCAACTGCTCGCGCTCGAACCGTTCCGCCGGAACTCCGTATTTTTGTTTGGTCTGCTGCATTACCCGTAGGCTCCAAATCCGAAAAACCAGTTTTTCTTGGCAAAGCGGTACGCCCAGCTGCGCTCCGAAATCTCACTGCCGGGCTGATGATGACTGCCGCACGGACACATTTGATTGAGCTCGGCCAGCAGCGTGCCGCGCCCGGAGCTGTCGGTCGCTCCTTCGTCCTTGATGAACCCGGCGAGATGTTGCGGGTTGTCCATGATGATGCAGCCTTGCGTGGTTTTGCAGCACATGGTGCGGAATTTTTTCAGAAACGCCGATTCATTGAACAGTTTATAAAGTCCGGTTCCGTCGCCGATGTTGTCCTTGGCGAACTGAAGCGGCGGGCAAGGCTCGACAAAACCGTCGGGGCTGATGTGATTAGCGATGCCGACGGCGGCCGGACAGAGCGCCCGGCCCTTATCGTCCCAGTAGGCATCGACGACTACGACCGGCGCCGTGAGACGGATATCGACGATGAAGCGGCGCAGTGCCGTGAGCTGTCCGGCGTCGAGCGCGAGTTCCGGCACCGGATTCGGACCGACGGGACGGTAAATGTAATACCAGAGATAGTGCGCGCCGAGCGCGGCGACTTCGTTCACAAAATTTTCGGTAGCGAGGTCGGCGATATTGGATTTGCAAACGCTGGTGCAGACGCCGGTGACGAGCCGGTTGGCGCGGCAGTTCGCCAGCCCCGCCAGCGTTTGTTCGTAAACATTTTTTCCGCCGCGCCGCACGTCGCTCACTTTTTCGAGCCCTTCAATACTGATCAGCGGACTGATGTTGCCGATGCGGCGCATTTCTTTGGCGACGGCATCGGTGATCAGCGTGCCGTTGGTGAAGAGCAGGAAATAGCAGTCGGGATGTTTCCCGAAAACTTCGAAGAGGCCGTCGTAGAGCAGCGGCTCGCCGCCGAGGATGCCAAAAAAGCAAGAGCCCTGCGCTTTGCATTCGGTGATGACGTTGTCGAGCGTGCCGGGAGCGATTTGCTTCGGCGGATTGGTTTGCGACACCCAGCAGCCCTGGCAGGCCAGATTGCAGGCGTTGGTGACGGAGAGAAAAAGGAAGGCGGGAAAATATTCGCCGCGCTTGAGGCGCTTCTGGAATTTTTCGATGGAGCGCATGCCCTTGTAGCCGAAGTTGTAGGCAAACTTCCACAGCAGCCGTTTGTCGGGCTCGGTCAGCATCCGTTTCATCAGCGCGGCACTCATACTTTTTCCTCCGCGCATTTTTTGCGTTCCGCCAAAGCCTGCTCGACTTTCTTCCGGTTCAGCAGCGACTGGCGTTTTTGTTTCCGGGCATTGAGCGCGGCGTAGATGTCGTCACCCAGGATTTCATCCACATTGATTTTGATATTCGCCTTGAGCGCGTCCTCGTCGGAAATTTCGGCACCGTTGATCGGCGACTCTCCAACCTTCGGAAAAATGATAGCGGCTGCCGGACAAATCCGAGCACAGGCCGGACAGTTATTCTTACAGCTCTGCGGATTCGTCACGCGCACTTTGCCGCCGGCATCCTTTTCATAAACGCCGAACAGACAGAATTCAAAACACTGCCCGCAATTCGTACAGCGGTCGCCGTCGATCACCGGGAACCAGGCCGCGTCAGACTGACCGGATGAATTGCCAGCTGGACTGCGCAGGTTGATAAATTCCGTACGGGCGG
>JBAZTQ010000217.1:0-3078 GCA_041661845.1 Kiritimatiellales bacterium
CCAAACTGCGAGGTGCGGCCAAAGAGCGAGGGCCGGGCGCAGAGGCCTTCGGGGTCGATGCTGTTGAGGGGGTTGCCGTCGGCGTAGGTGTAGAAGTTGACGCCGCCGCTGAGGCCAGTCGGGTCGGCGGAGATGAAGCGTTTCATTTCCGGCGAGTAGTAGCGCGCCTGCATCTGGAGAAGTTCAACGTCGGGATCGGTGTAAACGCCGTTCGCCCCGCCGAAGCCCCACGGGGTGTCGGCGGTGCCGGTCCGTGTCCAGACATCGCCGTACGGGCCGTAGCAGGTTTGCGCGACGACGTTGCCGTTGGTGTCGCTAAGGGCGACGACGTTGCCGAGTTCGTCGGAGTGGAGGACGGCTGGCCGGGGTCGCCGTTCCTATACCCTTGAAATAAAAAAGCCGCCCCGTTTCCGGAGCGGCTTTTCTTTTGCGCGGGTGAAGAAGTTTATTCCTCGCCGCCGCGAACTTTTCCTTCGGCACGGCGTTTCTTGATCACTTCTTCGGCGATTGAGAACGGCACGGCTTCGTAATGTTCGAAGTGCATGGTGAACGAGGCGCGGCCCTGTGAGAACGAGCGGATGGTGTTCGAGAACCCGAACATTTCGCTCAGCGGCACATAACCGCGGATCAGTTTCATTCCGCCGCGGCTGTCCATGGATTCAATGCGTCCGCGCCGCTGGCAGATGCTGCCGGAAGCCGGGCCCATGTATTCTTCGGGCGTGGTGATTTCGATGGACATGATCGGTTCGAGCAGTTGCGGGTTTCCTTTGAGGAAGAGCTGCTTGAAGCCCTGACGTCCGGCGATCTGGAAGGCGAAGTCGCTGGAGTCAACGTCGTGGTACGAGCCGTCCGTCAGATTGACGCGCATGTCGACCACCGGATAACCGGCGTACGGCCCGGAAGCCAGCGCCTGAATAACGCCTTTTTCGACCGACGGAATGTATTCCTGCGGAATGCGTCCGCCGACCACTTCGTTGTTGAATTCAAAGCCTTCGCCCGGACCGCGCGGTTCGAGTTCGAGTACGACGTGGGCGTACTGACCGCGTCCGCCGGATTGCTTGGCGTGTTTGTAGGAGCCGCTCGACGCGGTGGTGGCGGTTTCGCGGTAAGCCACTTCCGGACGTCCGGATTTCGCCTGTACGCCAAATTCGCGTTTCAGACGGTCTACGATAATTTCCAAGTGCAATTCGCCCATGCCGGAAATGATGGTCTCGCTGGTTTCCTGGTCGAAGGCGACGGTAAACGTCGGATCTTCATCCGCCAGACGGTGCAGGGCTTCGCCCAGTTTTTCGTTATCCATTTTGCTTTCCGGTGCAACGCTGATGGAGATAACCGGAGCCGGAAATTCCATCGCTTCGAGATAGATCGGATGATCTTTAGCGCACAGTGTATCGCCGGTCTTTGTTTCGGTCAGACCGACCACGGCCACGATGTCACCGGCGTAGGCGGCATCAATGCCTTCCTGCTTGTTGGCGTGCATGCGGAGCACGCGTCCGACGCGCTGCATCCGGTCGCGTGTGCTGTTATAAATGTTGGTGCCTGCGGTCAGTGTGCCGGAGTAAACCCGGACATAGGTCAACTTGCCCATGTGTTTATCCGACATGATCTTGAACGCCAGCGCGGAAAGCGGTTCGTCGTCTTTCGGCTGACGGGAAACGCTCTCGCCGCCCTTTTCGCAGATGATCGGCGGGATTTCGTTCGGGGCCGGCAGAATATGCACAACGCCGTCGAGTACGCGCTGAACGCCTTTGTTTTTGAAAGCGGACCCGCAATAAACCGGAACTACGGTGCGGGCAATAGTGGCTTTCCGCAGGATGCCCCAGATTTCATCTTCGGTCAGCGCTTCGCCGGCAAAATATTTTTCCATCAGCGCTTCGTCCTGCTCGGCGCATTTTTCAACCAGATTGTTGCGCCATTCTTTGGCCTGATCCATCAGAGCCGCCGGAATTTCCTCTTCGCGGAATTCCGCGCCCTTGTTTTCTTCTGCGTAATAAACAGCGACCATCTTGACCAGGTCGATGATACCGATGAAGTCTTCGGCGGCGCCGATCGGAATAACCACCGGCACGGCGTTGCCGCCCAGTTCTTTCTGAATGCCTTCGACCACGCCGAAGAAGTCGGCGCCGACACGGTCCATTTTGTTGACGAACGCGATTTTCGGAACGCTGTATTTTTCAGACTGGTGCCAGACGGTTTCAGACTGCGGCTGAACCCCGCCGACAGCGCAGAACAGCGCGATAGCGCCGTCGAGCACACGCAGCGAGCGCTCCACTTCCATGGTGAAGTCCACGTGTCCGGGGGTGTCGATCAGCGAGATCATGTGGTCGCCCCACATGGTGCTGGTTGCGGCGGAAGTAATGGTGATCCCGCGCTCCTGTTCCTGAACCATCCAGTCCATAACGGCGGCACCGTCATGCACTTCGCCGATTTTGTGCGATTTGCCCGAATAAAAAAGAATGCGCTCGCTGAAGGTGGTTTTGCCGGCGTCGATGTGCGCCATAATTCCGATGTTACGGACTTTGGATAACTGTACTGTTCTGGCCATGGTTCTGTCCTCGTTTGGGTTCTGTCCTATTCCTTATATAAAAGAGCCGCGAAATATGGCGTTTCGGTTCCGCGCCTTCAAGCGCAAACGCGTTAAAAATTGGTTATCCAAACCTTGGAAACCGCGCGGCAGAATTACTGCACCGCTTTTTTGAGCTGCCGGACGGTGACGGCCTTCTCGTAGAGCGCTTTGCCGACAATCGCGCCGGTCAGGTTGTCGCAATTAAGCGCCGCCAGCCGCTGCATGTCTTCGACGCCGGAAATGCCGCCGGAAGCGACCACATTACACGAAACCGCCGAGCAGATTTTCCCCATTTCAAAGGCGTTTACGCCGTCGAGCATACCGTCGCGGGCTGTGTCGGTATAAATAATGGTGCCCACACCGGCCTCATCCACTTTCTTCGCCAGATCGACTGCTTCAATGTGTGTCGTTTCCACCCAACCCTTGGTCTGAACCTTGCCGCCGCGCGCATCAATGCCGACCGCGATCCGCCCGCCGCCGAACTTTTGCACCAGCCGGGCCAGTTCTTCAGG
>JBAZTQ010000218.1:0-3034 GCA_041661845.1 Kiritimatiellales bacterium
TTTCTTTGGGCACCCTTGCCTTCGCCTACATTTTCCCTTCTCACAGGGCAATGGCTGGACTTCCACCAGCTGGCTGACTATCATGCCAGTCGCACCGCCTACTTTCGCTATCGCGGCGCATGCGGCAATGATGTCCATGCGCTCAAGGGCGTTATCGTATTACCCGCCCATTGGAGTTTGGCGTCGTTGCCGAGGTCGCTTACTGATGATGAGGTAGATCGTCTACTCAATGCGTTCCCCCCGGAACTGCCCTCAAGTCGGCGGGCTTACGCGATGGTCCGTTGCGCCCTGGACCTGGGGTTGCGTACCAACGAAATTGCCAAGCTCGCATTGACCGATATCGACTGGCAAGCGGGCACGGTGACCTTGCGGAGTACCAAATCGCGCCGCGAGGATAGCCTGCCGCTGCCAATAGCCACCGGCGAAGCGATTGCTGACTACCTACGCTACGAACGGCCCCGGACGACCAATCAGGCGGTTTTTGTGCGCCGTCTTGCGCCACACGATGTCCCTATCAGCCCTGACGCGGTACACCGTCTTATCCGGGATGCTTATCAGCGCATCGGACTTCAGCACGGCAGGACCCCCCTGCGCCATACCCTGGCACGCCAATTATTGGAGCGGGGGAGTTCGTTGAAGGAAGTGGCCGATATACTCAGGCACCGTTCACTCGACACCTCGCTGATTTATGCCAAGCTTGACAGCCGGAGACTTTCGGCCGTGGCACTGCCTTGGCCGGGGAGCGCAGCATGAACGCGCCCGCCAACATGCAGTCAAGGGTCCAGGATTATCTGGACGAACGCCGTCGTCTTGGCTTCCAACTGAAGTCTGCTGGCCGGACTTTGATGAACTTTGCACAGTTCGTGGATGCTCTGGATCAGGCCGGCCCGCTGACTTCGGACGTCATGATCGAATGGGCACGGCAGGATAAACAGGGATGCCATAGCCGCGCGACGTCGGCACGGCGGTTCAAACTGTTGCGACCATTTGCTCGTTATCTGCAGCAGTTCGAAGCGGCAACAGCTATTCCTGACGAAGTTGTTTTCGGCCCGATTCCGGGTTGGCAGATGCCACATATCTATCGTGACCAGGAGGTCGTTGATCTGCTTGCCGCCGCACGCGGACTTGGGCCCGCCGAAAACTTGCGTGCCGCCACCTATGAAACGCTATTCGGGTTGCTTGCCGCAACCGGGCTGCGGTTGTCCGAGGCGGTTCATCTTCTCGATGCTGACGTGGACTTAATGCTCGGCCTGCTGACCGTCCGGCAAACCAAGTTCAACAAATCTCGCCAGTTGCCACTGCACCCCAGTACGACAGCCGCCTTGCTGCGCTACCGGCAGCTCCGTCATCAGTCTGTCCAGGAACGTCCAGAAGCGCCGTTTTTCGTGGGCACGCACGGCAAACATCTGGGCAAAAAGCTGAGTTTGCGCCAAGTCGATCGCGTTTTCAACGGGCTACGTAAGCAACTGGGCTGGATCAACCGCGGCGCCCACGATCTTCGGCATACCTTCGCGGTACGACGCGTGCTGCTTTGGCATGAACAGGGCACTGACATTGATCAGGCGATGCTGGCACTGTCCACCTACATGGGGCATGCGAAGATATCGCATACCTACTGGTATTTGACCGCTGTTCCGGAACTGATGGCGGTGGCGGCAGGGAAATTCGAGCGTTTTGCGCAGGCCAAGGAGGTGGACTATGTCCAGTAAACCACCCGGCGCAGAACCCTCAATCTCGTTTCCAGCGCTGGTTCAGGAATTTTTTACCCATTACTTCGTCGAGCAACGTGCGCTTAGTCCCCGAACCGTGGCAGGATATCGGGATGCTTTCATACTATTCTTGACGTTTGCCCACCAACATCTGGGCACATGGCCGGCGGCGATGAAACTGGCCGACATCACGCCGGCGTTGATTCTGGCTTTCCTGGATTATTTGGAGCAGGAGCGACACAACAGCGTATGTAGCCGCAACGCCCGGCTCGCTGCATTACGGGCGTTTCTAAAGTTCGCCTCACACCGCGACCCATCAGCCTTACAGATCATTGAGCAAGCTTTGGCCGTGCCCATGAAACGTTTCGAGCACCCCAAACTGGAATTTCTTTCACGGGAAGAGATGCTCGCAGTAATCGGATCACCCGGAATGAGTTGGATTAGTCGGCGCGATCATTTATTACTGGGGTTACTTTATAATACGGGGGCGCGAGTATCGGAAATTATCAATGTGAAAGTGGCGGACATACTGTTTGACGGCGTGGCCTGCGTCCATTTGCATGGCAAAGGGCGAAAGCGCCGTGCGGTGCCATTATGGAAATCGACGATACAGAAAATCCGGGCGTGGCTGCGATTGAATCCACAGTTAGGAGACGATTCGGCCTTGCTGCCCAACCGCGACGGGCAAGCGATGACGCGAAATAATGTCGCTCAGCGCGTGTGTCTGGCGGCAACCGCAGCCTCCCCAAACGAACACCAGTTTGTCTGGACGTCACATTTCTCCGCACTGCATTCGACACGCATCCGCGATGCACCTGTTACAGTCCGGAGTCGATATCAGCGTGATCGCGTTGTGGCTGGGACACGAAAGCCCGAAAACCACGTACATGTATGTCGAAGCCGATTTGGCGATGAAAGAACGGGCACTGGCCAGACTTCAGGATCCCGGGATGAAGGCACTCCGGTATCGCGCTCCGGATTCCCTGCTCCAGTTCTTGAAATCGCTATAATTATGCAAAGCTCGCGAGCGGGATTAATGCTTCTAACCCAGGCTGCATCTCGCTCGCGGCAACGCACTGAGCATAAAAAGACACTTGTCATAATGAAGAGGGTTTTTAGTCTGGCGGTCGCGGTGCACCGAGCAAGATGAGTGTGTGGGACCCTCACCGCGACCGGTAGACTAAAAATCCTGTTGTACAATGAAGAGGGTTTTTAGTCTGGCGGTCGCGGTGCACCGAGCAAGATGAGTGTGTGGGACCCTCACCGCGACCGGTAGACTAAAAATCCTGTTGTACAATGAAGAGGGTTTTTAGTCTGGCGGTCGC
>JBAZTQ010000219.1:0-3015 GCA_041661845.1 Kiritimatiellales bacterium
GCCTCGTCCAGTTTGGATTCCGCCTTGGCGACCCATTCGATCGCCCCGTCAATGGCACTGCAACAGATAATTTTAGACATTAGAGTGCTCTCCGATCTTTCATATCCAGAAGTTTACGTTCAGCTTTCTTGTTGATTCCAAGGTTTTCGCGGGCCTGCTCAATGAGTTCACAAACTTTATCCGCCGCCGCCATCGGGTCGGAAATTTCGTAGAAGGCCGCGCCGAAAAGTTCTTTGGACTCTTCCTGCAGGAAGTTCGTGACGTTGGCCGAGCCGGATGTATGGAACGGCAGACCGAGAATCACGTCGCAGCCGGAGGCGACGAAGTAGCAACCGATGGTGATCGCCTTTTCGCTCATCCATTCCGGTGCCACGCCGACGGCCGGCAGTTTGCTCAGATCGTCACCCAGTCCGCCTTCGAAACAGATTTCGGTGGCCGCTTCCAGAATGCGGGCGTTGTCCACGCAGCTTCCCATGTGCAAGATCGGCGGAATACCAACGGTTTCGCAGACTTCACGCAGTCCGTCGCCGGCCATTTCCAGCGCCGTTTCGGGCGTCATGCGCCCGGTCTTGGCCGAGGCCTGCGCCGCGCAACCGGTCTGAAGCAGCAGCACGTTGCGCTTAATCAGCTCTTTGCTCAGCGCGTTGATGTACGAGTCGGCTTCTGTCTTCGGATTGTTGCAACCGACAATACCGCAGACGCCGCGGATACGGCCGGAAATGATCGCGTCATTCAGAGGACGGAACGAAGCTCGGAACGAACCGCCCAGCATGTACTTGATGGCTTCCACGCTGAAACCGGCGACGAGCGGGCTCTTATCCGTCGGAATCGCCACCTTGGCGGGATCACGCTTCTTGAACAGATCCACCGCGTGTTTGAGAATTCCTTTGGCGGATTCGTAGGCGTTATCGTCTTCGAACGACATGTGTGTCGCGCCGATGGTTTTCGCAATGTCGGATGTCGAAACGATCTCGGTGTGATAGTGGCTCGCCACCGTCGGCAGACTGGGCATGACGCACTGCACATCCACCACCATCATTTCCACGGCACCGGTGATAATCGCCAGTTCCTGCTGATGGAAGTTACCTGCCACCGGCACGCCGCGCCGCATCAGAATTTCATTGGCTGTACAGCAGAGCCCGGCCAGCTGAACGCCTTCCGCGCCGGCGGCCTTGGCATAAGCGGTGATTTCCGGATCATTGGCGGCGGCGGCCAGCATATCGGACAGCGCCGGTTCGTGACCGTGAACAATTACGTTCACTTTCTTCGCGTCGAGCACACCGAGATTGGCCTGACTGCGAAGCGGAGTCGGTGTGCCGAACAGAATGTCGGACACCATCGAACCGATGCGCGCGCCACCCCAGCCGTCCGCCAGCGAAGTACGAAAAGCCTGCTTCAACAAATTTTTGTAATCGTGATCCACGCCCATGTGGGTGCGGTGCATCGACTCGACGCACATGCGGTCGATGCCTTTGGGAGCCACGCCGGTTTTTTCCCAGATGTTCTGCTGCTTCTGCGGTGCCAGCTTCAGCGTCTTCAGCAGTTCTTCCTGAGAAGTGAACTCACCCAGAAAAAGTGTCGCCAGCTCCAGCGCGAGTTCCTGCGTCGACCGGTTTTCCGTCGGAATTTCATACTGCGAGCAGAACCGTTTGAGTGCTTTCTCGTCCGTGACTTTATAATCGCCGCCCTTGCCTTCGCCGATGGCCTTCAGGCGCAGCACCAGATGACGGGCATGGTCGGAGTGAGCCGCCGCACCGCCGACGACTTCGCGCAGAAAGTTGCGCGCAACAATCGTATCAGCATTGGCACCGCAGACACCGAGCGGTGAGCGCGGCGTTATTTTGCACGGGCCCATGTGACAAATTTTACAGCAGATACCTTCGACGCCGAATTTACACTGCTTGCCCTGTTGGTCGAAACGGGTGAAACAGGTATCCACGCCCTCGGCCATCGCTTTTGCAATCACTTCATGCGACGCCTTGTCGGCCACGCGCTGATGAGGATTTTCAGGTGTTTTCATCATAAGTTTCTCCCGCCCGTACTAATTGATTATTAAAGATTCCGTTGATTCAAAGTCCTGCGGCGGTCAGCAGCTCATCGACGCGCTGAACGACCGGATTACCGGACGGAACGTCCGCCAGATTTTTTCCGCCTTCACCGAATTCGGCCAGTTCCGGATCATCCGGGATGCCGATTAGAAAGTCAGCGCCGGTTTCCTTCTTCAGTGTTACGGCATAGCCAGGAAGTTCATCGCGGCGCATCCGGTTAATCACCAGTGCCAGCTGCCCGTATTTTATTTCCATTTCACTCGTCACTTCATGGAGCCGTTTCAATGTATCGAGTCCTCGGCGCGACGGATCGGCCACCATCACCAGCAGATCAACCCGCTGTACAATCCGCCGGGAAAGATTTTCCATACCGGCTTCGTTATCCAGCACGACATAGGGATATTCGTTTGAAATCGTATGAATGGCCTGCTTGAGCACGTTGTTCGCATAGCAATAACAGCCGGGACCTTCGGACCGCCCCATCGCAATCAGATCAAAATCCGCCGCCTCAATCAGGCTCTCGGCAATCTTCATTTCCAGCAGTTGCTGTTTGGAAATTCCGGCACCCAGTCCTTTGGATGCTTCGCGGCGCGCATCCTCGCGAACCCGTCCGATCGTGCTGGAGGCTTTGACACCGAGATTGCTGTCGAGGCAGGTGTTCGGGTCGGCATCCACCGCCAGCACCGGTTTTTTTCCGCGGGCAATCAGCCTGCGGACAATCAGCGCCGAAAGAGTTGTTTTGCCGACTCCGCCCTTGCCGCTTATGCCGATTAAATAACTCATACCGTTCCTGTTAATTTGATCTACCCGGACCGCATCCGTCGCTCAGCCGTGCGAGTTTCTTGCGCGCCTCGGCCAGTTCTTCCAGCAGTTTTTTAAATTTCGCCGGATCGACGCCGGAAGATTCCATGGTGGCGACCTTATTTTCCAGCTCCTCAATTTCGCGCATCAGTCTGGCGAACTTTTC
>JBAZTQ010000220.1:0-2945 GCA_041661845.1 Kiritimatiellales bacterium
GGACGGCGACGGTTCGTCAGCCAAAACAATGGCCTGATCCGGGAAGACAATGTTTTCGTCGGCGCGGCCGAGAATCAGCCGCAGCGTGCGCCGGCCGACGTCGCGCAAATCGATGGCCCGCGCCGCCAGCATCTCGTTCTGCAGACGGGACAGGCTTTCCGCCTGTAATGTGAAAGCCTTCTGCCAGGCAAACGCCGCGCTTTTGCCCCGGCCGATTTCTGTATACGCCGCTTCCAGCACTTCCGGGTCGTCCAGCAGTTCAAGATGCGCTTTGAAAATATCTCCGTCACTGCTGTCAGAAGAAGCCAGCAGCGTCGCGATCTCGCGGCGCGCCTCGGCCAGCCCTTCATCCAGAAGTTTCCGCTGATCGCCGGCGGCAAATTCATCGACCTCAAGCAGCGTCTTTTTGATTTTAAAAATAGTTCCGACCGCCAGCCCGCCGGAAGCGCAAATTCCCTGTATCCGGCCTGTGAGCGCCACTTCTTCCTGCGGCTCCTGTGCCGCGGCAACAACCTCGCCCAGCCCGCCGAGAATCAGCTCTTTCAGCGCCGCCACCGCCGCCGCCGCATCCCTGCCGCGCGCCTGAATCAGCACATGATCGCCGTTCGCGATATCCATCTTCATCAGTGCCGTCGTGCTTTTGGCGT
Organism: Kiritimatiellales bacterium; assembly: GCA_041661845.1. Classification (GTDB taxonomy): domain Bacteria; phylum Verrucomicrobiota; class Kiritimatiellia; order Kiritimatiellales; family Tichowtungiaceae; genus Tichowtungia. Next base: position 648 of record JBAZTQ010000220.1, read on the forward strand.
TGCCCTTGCGATCGCCGCAGATAATTTCAACCGATGCTTTGAACGCCTTCGCGCCGTTGGCCAGCACCGCGCAGGGCCGGGCATGAAGTCCCGACGGATTAAGGATGACAACCGGTTCCGACAAAATCGCTTCCCCGGACGGATCCGTGCTTTCGTCTGCCCGACCCGCCGCATTCAGTACAACCTCGAAAGCATAGTCCACACCGGCGTTGACCCAGCCGGAACGGAACCGGTAAGCGATCTGCTCGCTGTTCGTCACCACCATTTGCGTCAGAAGGCTTTTGGCGTTCAGCGCCACATAATCCATGTCGAACTCGATCAGCAGGTCACCGACAGCAACTTGCGCACCCTCTTTGACTTTGGCGGTAAATCCTTTTCCTTTCAGGTTCACCGTATCGACGCCGATATGAACCATCAGCTCCAGCCCGGACTCCGTCATGATCGTCACCGCATGATGCGACGGATGAACCTGCGTAATTTTTCCGGCGCACGGCGCCAGAAGCCGGTTCGTCACCGGATCAATTGAAATCCCGTCGCCCACCAGCTTCTGGGCGAACACCGGATCGGGAACATCCTGCAAAGCCACCAGCGGCCCTGAAAGGGGCGCGATAAAAGACAACGTGCGTATCTCTGACATAAAATTCCTGTGTTTAACCTGAATGACTCCAAACCGGATCAGGTTGTTTGCGGCAGAAGCTATCACGCGGGCGGTAAAATCGACATAGCTGAAACGATCATCAGCCATGCCGATTCCGATCATTGGAAACTATCCGTTCGTATTGGGTTCGGAGAGGATCACAAGCCGACCCCGTAAAAGCGGAGTTTGGAAACCAGCAGCCCGTCCAGCGCCGGTAAATCTTTCGGATAGATTGAGATGAGCCGCTTGCCTTCCTGCTGATAGAGCGTCTGTTTCTTGTACATGCTCATTTTGTACTGCGGCGTATCCAGCCCCCAGTATTCAATATAGACGTCCACCTCGGGCAGATAGAAATCGGGCCTGATCTGAAATTCGCCGATGATGCGGTACTTTGCGTCGTAGCGATAAGCCAGACCATGTGCCGTCAACCACTCAGCGATGCGTCGTTCGCCTTGCGACTGCACCAGCGTGCCATCCCGCGCTTCAATAGTTTTATTAATCTCCACCTGAGTTTCAAAGTTTCGCCGTTCCAAAAAAACCTCGTCGAAACAGCGGTCGCAAAACACCCGCTGAAAAACCGCATTGGCCCGTGCGTATTCTTCGGCAGAAACGGCGGCGTTACACCGTTTGCACCGATTTTTCACACCGGCCCCGGCATCCTGAGCGGCCAGCCCGATTGCATCTGCTGCGGTCTTGGCAGCCGCCCGCACATAATTCGTGTTGGCCGGGTTGCGGGCGGTATCATGAAGATCCTGCACATGCGCTTGGGCAGCGGCACCATATTTTTTGAGCGCACGAATGGCATATTGCTGTGTTTGCGGATGACGCCCGCGCAGCGCCAGCGGTGCCAGCGCCTCTACAGCCGCTTCAGCATGGGCACCGAAATCCGCCAGCTTGCCAATGGCGGAAGCCGCCAGCCGCTGTACTTCATTCGACGGAACCCGCAACAACTCGATCAGTTCCGGCAGCGCCTCCGGGCTGCCGCTTCTGCCAAGATACAAGGCCCTCTGTACGGCTTTGTGGTGCTCATCCGGCAACATTGGGCTTTTCATGATCACCCCTTTCCTCGTCAGCGCCTCGCTATCGCTTGTCCCTGCACAGGCAAGCAACAGCGAGCCGAGGCATTTCGAGAAAAGTTTTTACAAACTTTGTAAAAATCAATCCAGCACGATTTCCTGCCGGTATTCGGGAACGGTGCAGTTCCAGCCGGTTTTTTCAGTCAGGAATTTTTGGAAGGCATTGGCCGCGTCGGGCTCGCCGTGGGTGATGAAAACTTTGCGCGGCGCTTTCTTTAGCAAGGTGATCCAGCGCAACAGTTCGTCGCGGTCGGCATGGGCGGAGAAGCCGGAAATTTTTTCAACCCGTGCGCGCAGCGGCTGCATTTCGCCGAAGATGCGGACTTCGGCGGGCTGATCCTGAATAACGCGGCCCAGTGTTCCGACGGCCTGGTAGCCGACAAACAGGATGGTGCTTTCCGGACGGCTGATATTGTTTTTGAGGTGGTGTTTGATGCGGCCGCCGGTACACATGCCGGAACCGGCGATGATAATGGCGGTTCCTTTGATGTGGTTGATCGCTTTCGACTGATCGACGGTGTTGGACAGCGTCAGCCCCGGCAGATCGCACGGATGAATGCCGCGCCGGAGCAGGTCGCGGGTTTC
>JBAZTQ010000221.1:0-2940 GCA_041661845.1 Kiritimatiellales bacterium
GAAGACTGCGGATCTCCGCATCGAGAACTTCCGGCGGCAGAGCGGTTTCCCCGCGAAGCGAACCGCCCGCCACCGGGCTTACATCAAAAACCGTGCAGTCATAACCCAGCAGCCGCAGGTTCCAGGCACAGGAAAGTCCCGCCGCGCCCGAGCCGGTCACCGCCACTTTTTTTCCATTCTTCGGAAAGTCATTGCATGACGGCACATATTTATCTGCGTTCTGCCGGTGCAATGCGCGGATGGTAATCGTCTGATCGACCTGTCCGCGGCGGCACCCTTTTTCGCACGGCGCGGGACAGATGTAGCCGAGCACCGCCGGAATCGCCAGATCGTATTTAGCAATCCGTGCGGCGGATTCGAAATTGCCGCGTTCGATTTCGCGCAGCATCAGCGGAATATTCAGATGCGCCGGACAAATCCGTCTGCACGGTGCTTCGCAGTCGCCGGTATGTTCACTTAGCAGCAGATTCAAAATACCGCGCCGCGCCGACAGAACTTCGGCGCATTCCGTATCGATATCCATGCCGTCGGCCGCGCGCGCCGAGCACGCCGGGATCATCCGGCCGCTGGTATTGTCCTTTACCACACACAGCATGCACGAAGTTTCCGGTTCCGCGCCCTTCAGGTGACACAGCGTCGGAATATCGACCGACAGTTTTTCCGCCGCCGCGAGTACGGTCGCGCCGGGCTCCACGCTTACCGCAAATCCATTAATTTTTAAATCAGGCATAATAAATCTATTTCAATTTTCTGACCGCAAAGACGCGAAGACACTAAGAATTCAGCTCTCTACCGTTCACTCTGCTTTCACCCATCTTTCGAGCATTGTTAACTGATGCATGCATGACCCATCAGGCTGTAATACAAACTTGCTCTTTGTTTGGTATCCGGAAGAAGGAACCACAAAATCAAATGACAGCGCGCGCGAGGTTTCTTTCACATTCAATACAGTGAGGACTTCATTATCGGATAAATCGACAGCGCCAATCTGTACATGACCCGAGCCATCTTTACTTATGGAAATTCGAACAAAACAATCATCGTCTTCGCATTTCCAATCGCCGACCAAACGATCATCAATCATCTCACTTTCTCCTCTCCTTTGCGTCTTCGCGGTCTTCACTTCCTCACTTCACTTCCACCGCATCGACAGGACAAACTTTCCGGCAGTTGTCGCACCGCACACAAACTTCGGGATCAATTTCAAAAACGGAATACGGTTCGCCGTGAATGGCCTCCACCGGACACTCGACGGCGCACTTGGTGCAACCGATGCATTGGTCGCTGATTGAATAGGTAATCATCTTTTTGCATTTGCCCGCCGGACAGCGCCCGGCGATATGCGCCTCGAACTCTTCACGGAAATACCGCAGCGTCGTCAGCACCGGATTCGGCGCGGTTTTGCCGAGGCCACACAAACTCTGCGAGCGGATCGTTTCGGCCAGCTGTTCGAGTTTTTCTATGTCGCCCAGCTTACCTTTTCCTTCGCAAAGCCGCGTCAGGATTTCGAGCATGCGCTTGGTGCCGATGCGGCACGGCGTACATTTGCCGCACGATTCGCTCTGCGTGAACGACAGGAAATAGCGCGCCATCTCGACCATGCAGTCGTGATCGTCCAGCACCACGAAACCGCCTGAGCCCATCATCGCGCCGACTTCTTTCAGCGCTTCGAAGTCGACCGTGGTATCGCCGAGCGATGCGGGAATACAACCGCCGGACGGTCCGCCGATCTGCACCGCCTTGAACGTCCGTCCATCGGCAACGCCGCCGCCGATCTGATTCACCACATCGTTGATCGTGATCCCCATCGGCACTTCAATCAGCCCGCCGCGTTCAATTTTTCCTGCCAGCGAAAACACCTTGGTACCTTTGCTGTGTTCCGTACCGAACCGGGCGAACGCCTCCGCGCCGTGGCGGAAAATCCACGGCACCACCGCATAAGTCTCCGCGTTGTTCACCAGCGTCGGACAGTTGTGCAGTCCCTGTTCGGCCGGGAACGGCGGACGGTAATTCGGCATGCCGCGTCGCCCTTCGAGCGAAGCGATCAGCGCCGACTCTTCGCCGCAAACGAACGCGCCAGCGCCTTCAAAAATTTTAAGCTTCAAAGAATGTCCGCTGCCTAAAATATTTTCGCCCAGCAGTCCGGCCTCTTCGCAATCGGCCAGCGCTTTGCGAACCCGCTTCACCGCCAGCGGATATTCCGCGCGGATGTAAAGCACGCCTTCCGTCGCGCCGACCGCGAACGATGCCAAAATCATTCAAGAATCATCCGGTCCATGAACGCGCCGGGGTCGCCCTCGTCGCCGTTCAGGATGATATATTTTTTTGCGCCGGGAGCCTTGCGCACGGCGGCCCACTTGCGGGCGGTTGGAAATCCGCCGCCGCCGCGGCCGCGCAGTCCGCTCTTTTCAATTTCTGAAATCAGTCCGTCAGGATCGTTTTTAGATAGCGCCGTCCGGAGCGCTTCGAAGCCGCCGAGCCGTTTGTACTCCGCCATGTCCGACGGGTTCAGCACGCCGCCGAATTCGGTGGCGATATGCTGCTGCCGTCCGAGATAGTCGGCGACCGGTTTCTCGCGAATATCAATCGAGTAGCGCTCCGGCACATCGCGCGCTTCGTCGGTGTAGAGTTTTTTCAGCCAGCTCTCCGCCGCCGCGCGAATTTTGACGAACGGTTTGTCCGGATGAAAGTGCCGCTCGATAATTTCGGGAATATCCTCCGGCTTTACCTTGGCGTACAGCACCGGCTCGGCCCCCGGAATCACCACTTCGACCAGCGGAGTACGGTGGCACATACCGACGCAGCCGACCGGTTTGATATCGACCTTGCAGCTCAGCGCGGCGAGCGAGTCTTCCAGCGCATCGCGGATTTTGGCGCTGCCGCCAGCCACACAGCACGAACCCAGTCCGATGCGCACTTCGCCTTTCGATACGCCCTCTT
>JBAZTQ010000222.1:0-2933 GCA_041661845.1 Kiritimatiellales bacterium
AAGGCGGCAAAGGCGTGGCGACCAGCGCAGGCGTACTGCTCGGCGTGGCACCGCTGGCGGTCGTCATCGGCCTGATTGCCTGGGTCGTCGTTTTCTACGCATCCGGTTACGTTTCGCTCGGCTCCATCATCGCCGCGCTGGTCGTCGTCATCACCGGTTGGACGGCCGGTTACGGCCCGGTAATTGCCATAGCGCTCACACTGCTCGGTGGTCTGACAATCTACCGCCACCGCACAAACATCCAGCGGCTGGCCGCCGGAACAGAACATAAATTTCAGCGGAAAAAAAAATAAAGGTGGAGCGGGCGCTCCGCGCACGCTTTTTAACGCGCCGGGACGGCTCGTTCCACCAGATAACCGACAACTGATAACGGATAACTGAAACATGAAATGTTTTGTCATAGGTAATGGCGGCTGGGGCACGGCTCTTGGAATGATTCTGGCCGGTAACGGCAATCAGGTGACCATCTGGGGGCCGTTCGAAGAAGAAATCAAAGCCATTCGCGCCGCAGGTGAAAACACGGTCTATCTGCCGGGAGTCAAAATCCCGTCCGCGATAAACTGGACTTCTAATCCCGCCGACGCCAAAGACGCCGAACTGATCGTACTGGTCGTTCCGTCGAAATTCTTCCGCTCCACGCTCGAAACCTTTAAGCCGCACCTCGCCGCTGGCGTGCTGATGGTAAGCGCCACCAAAGGCCTCGACGAAAAGACACATCACCGGATGAGCGCAACCGCTTTGGATGTGCTCGACCGCGACATTGCCGCCCTCTCCGGCCCGAGCCACGCCGAAGAAGTGGCGCGCGGCGTACCGACCGCCGTCACGGTGGCCGGTAAAAATGCTGCCGCAATTCAAAAAGCTTTCATGGGAAAAACATTTCGCGTCTATACCTCCGACGACGTCATCGGCGTTGAACTGGGCGGCGCGCTCAAAAACATCATCGCGGTCGCCGCCGGAATTCTCGACGGCATCGGACTGGGCGATAATTCCAAGGCGGCGTTGATGACCCGAGGCCTCGCCGAAATTACAAGGCTCGGCACCGCGCTCGGCGCGAAGCCGGAAACTTTTTCCGGACTGAGCGGCGTCGGCGACCTGATCGTCACCTGCGGAAGCCGCCACAGCCGCAACCGTTCCGTCGGCGAACGGCTAGGCAAAGGCGAAAAACTCAGCGACATTATGGGCGGTATGAAGCAGGTCGCCGAAGGTATCTGGAACGCCAAAGTCGCCCGCGATCTCGCCCTTGAACACGGGGTCTCCATGCCGATCACCGAAGAGGTCTGCCAGATTGTCGAAAACAGTAAAGATCCGCGGCAGGCGCTCAAAGACCTGATGAGCCGCGACGCCAAAGCGGAATGAAAGACCGGACATGCACATGAGACTTGTAACGCACAAAGAGGAGTCAGCGAGTTTGGAGTCACAGCTCGGGACGGGGCGAGTAGCATGTTTTGATTTGGTGCTGGACGACGGAACTTACTTGGCTGACGTACTCGTTTTCGGTGATCGAGCTGTCGGTCTGGCCATTGGTGGTCACACTGGCTACCTTTCCTTTAGTGATGTGCCACAGGTTCTAGGACATTCTGTTTCGCATTGGCTACGCCTCCGACATTACCATTCTTGTCCTTTCATTGGTTTTCGGTTACGGCATCGGTGGGCACAGAACATCGGTATCGAGCCAAGTCATCCAAATTGGCGTCCCAAGATTTGAGTTATAACGATGACGTGGCCTAACCAGCGCGCTGCAGCGAACGGCTTTTGTTCCACCTGCGGGACAGTTCATTCTCTGCCCGTCGGCAACAGCCGGAAGTGTGCGCTGGAGCTGATGGCTCAGCTTGAAGAACACAAGCGGATTGACTGTCTCCCAGTATCCAATCTTCAATCGGAAATCATAAATCATAAATTCTCCACCGACTACTTGCTGGGCGAAGCGCGCGGACAGATGTTCGGCGTACTTGAATGCGAAGACGGCTCCAGCAATACCGTCGTACTCCGCGCCTTCTCCTGCCAGTACAACGGCGAATGGCTGGTCGACGGCTGGGTTCCGCCAATTCTTGATGTCGATGAATTCCACCGGCTGAGTGATCCGGTCGACCGCGAAATCAAAACGCTCGACCGACTGATTGCAGCAAACAAAAGTCCAGAGCTGGTCCAAAAACGCAAAGCGCTCTCGCAGGATTTGATGAAGCAGATTCACGCGCTTTACCTGCTCACCAACTTCCGCGGCGAAACCAAACCGATGACTGAAGTTTTCCGTGGCGGGATTCCAACCGGTGCGGGCGACTGCTGTGCGCCGAAGCTTTTAAACTACGCGGCGAAAAACGGACTGAAGCCGCTCGGCCTCAGCGAATTTTACTGGGGCCGCGAAAACCGCTCCGGCACACGCAAGCACGGTGAGTTCTATCAGGCCTGCGCTGAAAAATGTCAGCCGATCCTCGGCTTCATGCTTTGCGGAATCGAAAATATCTCTCGCCCGCTCGTTCCTCGCTCAAGCCGCAAAGACGCAGAGAAATCTCTTTCCACTGAGCTTTGCGCCTCTGCGCCTTTGCGCGAGATCAATATTGTCTATGAGGATTCGTATTTGATTGTGGTTAACAAACCATCGGGGTTACTTGCTGTTCCCGGCAAAGGTGAAGAAAAACAGGATTGCGTGGTCGCGCGGATCAAAGCGCTTTATCCCAACTGCATCGAACAGCCCGCCGTCCACCGGCTCGATATGGATACCTCCGGCTTGATGGTACTGGCGCTGACGGCCGATATGCATCGCGAGCTGTCGCGACAGTTTGAGCATCGTGAAACAGAGAAACGCTACATCGCGCTGCTCGACGGCGAAGTGTCTGGCAACGAAGGAACCATCGAACTGCCCTTCCGCCTTGATGTAGAAAACCGTCCGTACCAGATTTATGATCCGGTGAACGGAAAAACCGGCGTCACGCACT
>JBAZTQ010000223.1:0-2893 GCA_041661845.1 Kiritimatiellales bacterium
CTGGCCGACAAGGTAGGCCGCCGTCCGATGATGCTGGTTGCTGCAATTCTCTTTTTAATCAGCGCCTGGGGATCGGGCATCGCCGGTTCTGTTCTGCAATTTGTGATTTACCGGCTGATCGGCGGACTGGCGATCGGCGCGGCCAGTGTGCTGGCTCCGGCCTATATTTCTGAAATTTCGCCTGCGCCTATTCGCGGACGGCTCGCTTCGCTCCAGCAACTGGCGATTGTGCTCGGAATTCTGGCGGCTTTCTTCAGCAACTATCTGATTGCCCGCGCTTCAGGCGGAGCGATGGAGCGCTGGCTGGGCGGCTATGCGGCCTGGAGCTGGATGTTCTGGGCGGGCTGCATTCCGGCCGGACTTTATCTGCTTCTGCTATTGCTGGTTCCGGAGTCACCCCGCTATCTGGTGGCTTGCGGAAAAGAGGAACGTGCCGCGAAAGTGTTGAGCCGGGTGTGGGGAAGCGAAGGGCTGGATAACGAACTGGCCTTGATCCGCAGCACTGTGCAGCGGACGCATAAACCGCGGCTGAGCGATCTGCTGACGAGCGGAAAGCTGCTTCCGATTGTCTGGATCGGTATCGGTCTGAGCGTGTTTCAGCAGTTTGTGGGAATCAATGTAGTGTTTTATTACGGTGCCGTGCTTTGGCAGGCCGCCGGATTCTCAGAAAGCCATGCCTTGCTGATCAACGTGCTGTCCGGAGCCGTTAACATCGTTGCCACCTTGCTGGCAATTGCCACGATTGATCGTGCCGGGCGTAAACCGCTTTTGCTGGTCGGCTCCGCCGGTATGTTTGTTTCGCTAGGCGTGCTGGCGGTTCTGTTTGCGATGGCGGGTCAGGCGGCGGACGGTTCGCTGCTGCTGGGACGCGCGGCGGCAATCGGTGCGCTGGTCGCGGCGCATCTGTATATTCTCTTCTTTGCTTTTTCGTGGGGACCGGTGGTCTGGGTGCTGCTGGGCGAAATCTTCAGCAACCGGATACGCGGAACCGCACTGGCCGTTGCCGCCAGCGCGCAGTGGGTGGCAAACTTTGTCATCACCATGACGTTCCCGATGCTGCTCGCATCCATCGGGCTGGGCGGGGCGTACGGGGTTTACACCTTGTGTGCGCTGCTATCGTTCTTCTTCGTGCAGAAATGGATTAAGGAAACCAAAGGAAAAACGCTGGAGCAGATATCGGCACAGGATTAACCAGAGGAACTGATGATGACATCACGCAAAAAAGTACAGAAGGCGCTGAATCACGAAAGCGGGCCGGTGCCGGTGGACTTCGGCTCCACGGCGGTAACCGGAATGCACTGCACCTGTGTGGCGGCGCTGCGCGATTACTACGGATTGAAAAAACAGCCGGTCAAAATCCACGAGCCCTATCAGATGCTCGGTCTGTTGGAAGAGGATCTGCTCGATATGATTGGCGTTGATGTGGTCGCCATGGAGCCGCTTTCCACCATGTTCGGGTTTCCGGCCGCCGACTGGAAAGAATGGCGGACTCCGTGGGGTCAGGACGTGCTGGTGCCGGGGCAGTTTAATCTGACAGAAGACAGCAAAGGGCTTTATATTCATCCGCAGGGCGACACGTCGGTTGCGCCGTCCGGCCATCTGCCGCGCAGCGGTTATTTTTTCGACAGCATTGTCCGCCAGCCGGAACTGGATGAAGACAATCTGAATGCTGAAGACAACCTTGAAGAGTTTGTTCTGCTCACGGATGAACAGCTCAGGAAGCTTAAAACGGCGGCGGAAAAAGCCGCCGCCACCGGACGGGCCGTAACCGGCGGCATCGGCGGAACGGCGCTGGGCGATATCGCGCTCATTCCGGCACCGTTTATGAAAGCGCCGAAAGGTATTCGCGATATCGAAGAGTGGTATGTTTCCACCGCCGCCCGTCAGGAACTTGTCCACGAAATATTCAGCCGACAGACCGACATTGCGCTGGCCAACCTCGCCAAAGCCGCGCCGGTACTCGGCGATTTAATGGATGTGATTTTCATGTGCGGTACCGACTTCGGAACGCAGACCGGAAGTTTCTGTTCGCCGGCCACCTTTGATGAGCTGTGGATGCCGTATTACCGGAAGATGAACGACTGGATTCATGCCAACACCAGCTGGAAAACCTTCAAACACTCCTGCGGCGCGGTCGAAAACTTCATGAACCGTTTCATCGACTCCGGATTCGACATCATTAATCCGGTGCAATGCTCAGCAGCCGGAATGGATCCGCAGACGCTCAAAGACCGCTACGGCGACAAACTCGTTTTCTGGGGCGGCGGTGTGGACACGCAGCATGTTCTGCCGTTCGGCACACCGGAAGAAGTTCGCGCCCAGGTATTGGAACGCTGCAGAATCTTTTCGCGCAACGGCGGTTTCGTTTTCGACGCTATCCACAATGTACAGGCGAAAACGCCGGTGGAAAACATTGTCGCCATGCTCGACGCGGTACGGGAATTTAATGGCAGAGAATAAGGAGCGTTATGCTGAATAAACGACAAGATGTTATGAAACTGGCCGGACTGGGTGCGGCGGCCTTGGCTTTTCCGATGATCGGAAAAGCGGCGGCAAATCCTAACATCGTGATTGTGCTGGCTGACGATTTCGGGTTCGGCGATGCGGCGTGCTTTGATCCGCAGTTCAGCAAGATTCCAACGCCGAACATTGACCGGCTGGCCAATGAAGGAATGCGCTTTACGACGGCCCACACCTCGTCGGCGGTCTGCACACCGACGCGCTACGGCCTGCTGACCGGACGCTACAACTGGCGCAGCCGGTTGCAGGGAGGCGTACTCAAACCGTTCGATGAGCCGCTGATTGCATCCAACCGCCTGACGATTGCCGGGATGCTTAAACAGCAGGGATATCACACCGCCTGTATCGGCAAATGGCATCTGGGCTGGAGCTG
>JBAZTQ010000224.1:0-2892 GCA_041661845.1 Kiritimatiellales bacterium
ATCGAGGCTGTCCTATTTCCTGATTCTGAAAGGCCCCGCCTTTGTCGTCAATACCGGCTGTTCGTCGTCCGGCGTGGCGCTGCATCTGGCCTGCGAAAGCCTGCGTAACCACGAGTCCGATCTTGCGCTGTCCGGCGGCGTTTTTGCGGTGATGGGACAGACTATCTTGGTCGGTTTAGCGCAGACCGACATGTTGACCCACAAAGGGCGCTGCTTTGCGTTTGACGCCGACGCCGACGGCATGGTGATGTCGGAAGGCGTCGGCATGGTGGCCTTGAAACGGCTGGATCAGGCGCTCGCCGACGGCGACGCCATCTACGGCGTCATACGGGCCTCCGGCATCAATCAGGACGGCGCCAGCAACGGCATTACCGCGCCAAACGGCATCGCTCAGCAACAGTTGATTACCGACGTCTACCGGCGCTACCAGATAGACCCGGAACGGATCAGCTATATTGAAACGCATGGCACCGGCACCCAGCTGGGCGACCCGATCGAAGCCAATGCGCTGGCGCGGGCTTTCTGGGAATTTACCGACAAGACGCATTATTGCGCGATAGGCAGCGCCAAGTCGCATATCGGTCACACTTCGTCAAACTCGGGCGTGACCGGGCTGATCAGTCTGTTGTTGTCTTTGAAACATCATAAGCTGCCGGGACTGAGGCATTTTAAGCGGCTCAATCCGTTGATCGAATTTGAACAGTCAGCGTTTTATCCGAGTACGCAGCAGTCGGAATGGCGCTCGACCGATGGCAAGCCGCTGATGGCGGCGATGAATTCTTTCGGCCACGGCGGCACCAATGTTCATTTGGTTGTGGAAGAATTTGTCGGCGGCAACGCAGAACCGGGCCATAGCAACAGTGCATGGCCTGAGTTGATTGTATTGTCGGCAAAAGACGAAGCCCGGCTGACTGAGATGGCGGCCAATCTGAACAACTTTGTCAAACAGTCTACCGAGAGCCGGTTCAGTGGCGAGGCTGTGCCGCTTGTCGACATCGCCTATACATTGCAGACCGGACGCGAAGCAATGGAACAGCGCGTTGCATTTGTAGTTTACAGCCTCACCGAATTAACCGGCGCGCTGGCTGCATTTTTGAACAATGATGCTGACGGCGGAAAGCTGTGGGCCGGCTATGTCGAACCGAAGCGTAACAAAAAAGACCGCAATCAACATGAAACTGAAATATCCCAGTGGCTTGCCGATGGCGCGCTGGACAATCTGGCGGCATCCTGGGTTCAGGGCGCTGAAATAGACTGGCTGAAGTTGCGCCGGGAGAGTAAACCCCGCCGGATTCATTTGCCGAGCTATCCGTTTGCACGCGAGCGTTACTGGAAGCCGAACGAAGTTTCCAATAAAACAGAACGCGCGGTTCATACCAATGCGCAGTTGCACCCGCTGGTGCAGCGCAATACCTCCACGCTTTATCAGCAGCGCTTTCAGGCAACTTTTACCGGCACCGAGTTTTTCCTGTCCGATCATATCGTTCAGGGGCAAAAACTGCTGCCCGGCGTCGCTTACCTGGAAATGGCACGGGCGGCGGTCAGTCATGCGTTGGGTCACGAACAGCAATTTCATGCGCTGAGGCTTAACAATATCATCTGGACCAAACCGCTCGCGTTAACGGACGGGGCGGTAGAGGTTGCAATCAGCCTGAACGCGGAAGCAAACGGTTCGATCAGTTATCAGATAACCTCAGGACAGGGGCAGCTGCATAATCAGGGCGTGGCGCTTGCCGAAGCGCCAGCGACGCCGGAGCCGCTGGATTTATCCGCCTTGCGGGCCGGCATCGATCAAACAGGCGTAACGGCTGATTTATGCTACGCGGCGCTGGAGTCGGCAGGCGTCTGTTACGGCCCGGCGCAAAAAGGCTTGCAGACCGTTTATACCGGGCGTAACCAGGTGCTGGCTAAACTGGTTGTGCCGGATGTTATCGCCGATACCGCAGAATTGTATGCGCTGCATCCGGCGATCATGGATTCCGCGCTGCAGGCGACAATCGCATTGGCGCTGGCTGATTCTGACGCCGGATCCGGCCGGCGGCCGGTGTTGTTGCCGTTTGCGCTGGAGTCGTTGGAAATTTTCGCTCAATGCCGGCCGATCATGTGGTCTTGGATACGCGCTTCTGCAATGCCTGCGGTAGGCGATGAGTTGCACAAGCTCGATATTGATCTGTGCACCGAACAGGGCGAAGTATGCGTGCGTATGCTGGGCTTTACCTCCAGGGTATTGTCAGGGGATCGAATCCCTCCTGTTGACGGCGAAGATACCGGTCGTGCCGCACTGCATCCGCTGCTGCATTCGCAGGATGCCGATGGACAGCGGTTTGTCACGCGTTTTACCGGCAACGAGTTTTTCCTGAGGGATCACAGCGGCATGTTGCCGGGAGCGGTGTATCTGGAAATGGCGCGGGCGGCAGCGCATTGCGGTGACGGCAGCATTTACGGGCTAAGCCATATCGTCTGGCCCAAACCGATGCTGGTCAATGAGCAGGGCAGCGGCCTGATAACAAAGCTGACGCCTGACGGCTTCTCAATCACGACCCGGAACAATGACGTCGACAGCATCCATTGTCAGGGGAAAATAATAACTGATTCGGCCGCACCGGAAACCGGCGCTGAATTTGACATTGAAGCCATTCAATCCCGCTGCGCATCAGTGCTCAACCGGAAGCAATGCGACCGGCTGCTGGACTCTACGCATGGTCCCGCTTTGCTGAGTATCGAGCACCTTCGTTATAACGACCGGGAAGCGTTGGCTCGGCTTGAACTGCCGGACGAACTGAAACCCGGCCATGCAGATTATGTTCTGCATCCGAGCCTGTTGAACGGGGCGATATTAACCGGCGTGGTGTGGACGCTGACCAGCCGGCCCGGAGCGGCGTTGCCGATGCC
>JBAZTQ010000225.1:0-2882 GCA_041661845.1 Kiritimatiellales bacterium
GCGATTTCGACCGGCACGCGGAACAGCGCATCGCCGTACCGCTCGATCATCCATTGCTTATATTGATTAAATGGAAACATATTTACCACCCGCTCGCTCAGCTCGCTGGAGCACACGGAGATCCTGAGCCCGATATTTTTTCTTCTCCGAATCTCTGTGAACTCCGTGGTGAAAATCTCAATGGACTTTGATTTGCGGGACGAGTTCGGCGATCTGTTCGAGCTTCACCATACCCGGTTCAATGTTCATGGCGTTGGAGGTTCCGCAGGCGAGGCCGAAGATGAAGGCTTCGGTCAGCGAATGGCCTTTGGCCAGCGCATACGCAGTTCCGGCACTGACGGAATCGCCGCTTCCGATCGGATTGACGGCTTTGATCACCGGTACACTGAAGGTGCCGGCGGTTCCGGGCGAGAAAAGCATCGCACGGCCTTTGCCCTGCGTAATGCCGACAGCACCCGCACCGAGCGACATTAATTCTTCCGCCAGCTCTTCAATCGGTGCGGTGCTCTTGAAGGTGTTGCGGAGTTCCTCGGCGTTGATTTTGACGACGGCGGGGCGGTGTTCCAGCGCGGCAAGCAGCGGCGGGCCGTAGCTGTCGATCAGCACTTTGTTACCGTCGGTCAGCGAAAGCAGTTCAGCGTAAATATCCTGTGGCGCATGCGGCGGAAGGTTGCCCGAAAAAACGATGCGGTCAAAATCGCCTTGGAGTCCGGCGAAGATTTTGACGAATGACTTCCACTCGGCGGCGGAAAGCGGCTCGGTATTTTCGACCAGCTCGGTGCAGCCGTCGTGGTCGTCGGAAAGCAGCGTCTGGCAGATGCGGGTTTCGGCCTTGGTTTCGACCCAGCGGCAGGGAAGCTGTTCTTTGGCGAGCAGGTCGCGGACGGTATCGCCGTTGCCGCCGCCGGCAAAGCTGAGCATGAGCGGGTCGGCCCCGAGAATTTTTAAAACGCGGGCGGTATTGGTCGCCTTGCCGCTGGCGGCGACGGAAATCTTGCGGGCACGGTTCACCTCAAATGGCCGGAACGCGGCATATTCAATCGTGCGCTGGAGCGCCGGAAAAAATCCACAGCAGAGTATTTTCATGGCGGGGAAAATAACCGCAAAGACGCCAAGAAGCAAAGGCGAATAGAACCGTAAAGGGACTTCGGCCGCCGGGACGGCGGCGGTACGTATCGCAGGCGTCTCGCCTGCCTTGTACCCGGACCGTTCTTTTTTCGCAGGCGAATTCTGGTATGTTGTCGATATCAAGGTGGATCACGACCGCCGGGCGTGCTTAACTTGTCCGCCGCAGGAGGAAACGCGCTCGGCGATCGCGTTCCACCCAACAAAGATCGAGAGTGAAATGAAAAGGCAAATGGGTTTTGAAGTGCCGGAATCGGCGGAGGGAACAGCGGTAGCTGATTTCCTCGCCGTGCGCTTCCCGTATCATGACCGCACCGGCTGGTGCGACCGCATCGCAGCCGGAGCCGTGACGGTCAATGACCGTCCGTGCATTCTGGAAACTCTGTTGCGGACTGGCGACCGGCTGAGCTATGAACCCGACGACCGGCCGGAGCCGCCGGTTGATTTTAATATCGGCATCATTTCGGACGACGACGATCTTCTGCTGATCAATAAGAGCGGCAATCTGCCGTGCCATCCGGGCGGACGCTATTTCAACCATACGCTGTGGGCCTGGCTCAAAAAGGAGCAGGGGCTGAATGATTTCACCTTCGTCAACCGTATCGACCGCGAAACCTCCGGACTGGTCGTCATCGCGAAGAATTTTGCGGCATCCGAAAACTGCCGCAAACAGTTTTCCGGACGCAAGGTCGTCAAACGCTACAAAGCGCTGGTGGAAGCCAGGAACTTTCCGGAGGAACTCGAAGCCGCCGGATGGCTGGTGGCCGATACCGATTCCGCCATCCGCAAGAAGCGGAAGTTTATTCAAGTTGAAGGTAGGGACGCATCGCCGAGGCGTCCTCCAGTCCTGAATACAGTCGAAGAGCAGACCGCTCGGCGATCGGTTCCTACCAATCCGCCATCCGCCGACGCCGAATGGGCGGAAACCAAATTCCGTTTGTTGAAACAGTGCAACGGCATTGCCTTGATCGAAGCGGAGCCGCATACCGGACGACTCCATCAAATCCGCGCCACGCTGCTGGCACTGGGAACTCCGATTGTCGGCGACAAACTCTACGGCGTGGACGAAACCCTTTTCCTGCGCTTTTGCAAAGACACGCTTACGGACGCTGATCGCGCACGGTTACGCATGGATCGTCAGGCATTGCACGCCGCCGGACTCAGCTTCCGCCATCCGAAGTTTGGACGGCCTGTCACCGTCGAACTCGATTTGCCCAACGATATGCAGAAATTGCTGGATGACTCTAATAGCTGACGATTCGCGAGCGACCACCGGATAAAGTAACGGTGACGAGTCTTTTCTGCTCGTCGACTGCAATTGGAACCTTCCAACTTTTGCGATCATCGCCGTCCAGGGTAGATACTGTAATGTTTCCATCAGGACACCGGTGGTGGAGTTCGGTTGAATAAAAGTCAGTGCGGTTCCAATATTGAACTACGGTAAAAGAGTTTCCATTGGCGAGACTTACCGATGCGATAACATGCTTAGCGCCTGTAAACAAATCCGGAAGCCAGATGACAGAGACCGAAATAAAAAAAATTGCTGCCGAAATAGCAACCGCAATAATGCCAATGAGATACTTTTTCATAAACTCCTCAGGGCTTTGATCCGTTCAAGGATGGGCGGATGAGAGTATTCGAGGAAACCTTTGAGCGGGTGGGGTTTTACTTTTGCAGGTCGGCGATCATCTGTTTGACGGTTGCGTGGAGCGCGGGAAGGTGTGCGCTGCAGATGTTGAAGATTTCTTCGGCGTCCA
>JBAZTQ010000226.1:0-2857 GCA_041661845.1 Kiritimatiellales bacterium
CGGCGCACCGAAAAGGAAAAATAGCCGGTCAGATGATTTCCGAAATCCAGAATAAAGCTTTCGCCGGGCAGCAGCGGACGGTTGCAGACTGAATCCGCCGGAGCCGGGTTCGCGGCCTTCCAGCCCTGAAACGCCGACGCGTCTTTTTGTACGTCGATGACGGCGGCAGGATGTTTTACCGTGCTGCATAATTGCGGCGCGGACGCCGCGGCCTTCTCCAGCCAGGAACTTCTCCGGGCTTCAATAAGCTTCAGTTGCTGTGCGAAAATCGATGTGTCCATTGCGGTTGCTTCCTTAATTGTACCTTTACTTCCGGGCGTTCCGCCCGGATCCAGCGTGCCTGCCAATGCAGGAACCAGAGAAGACAGGACAACCGCAACGGCGGCCCCGCCGATTTTCCGCTGAATCATTACTGTGTTCATAAAAAAAAAATCAAGGCACTGAAACCTCAACGCGGTAAAAAACAGAAGGTTCAAGATTAGACGGTGTAATCGTTATGTAATTTCCTGTACCGGAAAGGTTGCTCTCGGTCAGAGACCACGCTCCGCTCACCAGGCTGGTCCGGCTGAGCAGTGAATACATCCGGTTTGAAACGGTCGAAAAAAACAGCCGTCCGGATTCTATTCCCACCGTCAGCCGTGAGGCGGGATCTTTAGGATCCGTGCCGGCTGCAAATTCCTGATAATTCGTATAACCGTCCAGATCAAAATCCTGTCCGTCATCGGCAGTTCCGGCTTTGATTTCGTCCGTCGTGAAATGCGCATCCCGCCAGACGCCCCATTCATTTGCGATGATCACTCCGGCGTAAATCCCGACCGGTCCGAGCGAAACAGTCAGCGTGTTGGACGGAGACAGCGCAGTTCCGGCCGCCGGCGGTACGGCCTGCGGGGAAACGACAGACGCTGTCAGCGATCCTCCCTGCATCCACGCCGGAAGAGCCACTTCAACGGTCATGGCCCCGTTTGAGGAAATCTGCCAGATGTTTGTATCGATGTTCAGATTGTTGACATCAACGAACAGTTTTCCGGCGGCCTCATCCTGATAAAGCGTTATGCCGGTGCGGCTGGAAGCATCGGTTGCAACCAGCCGTGTCGGCGGCCTGCCGGACAGCGCGGAATTCATCACATCCGCGAAAGACCCGAGAAGCGCCGGACGGTTGGTGTATGCGGAATAATAGCTGTCTCCGATATTATCCCGCAGATAAAGCACCGTACCGCTTCCGACCGCCAGATTAGTCTGGGCGGGCGCGCCGTTGGTGCTGCCCACCGAGGTCAGCGATGCCAGCGAATAGCCGTTTGTATTGCTGTTAAAGTTACCGGACTCCCCGAGGAAGTTTCCGCTGTTGCCGGTCACAATCAGCACACCGCCGGCGTTGACCCACGGAGTCAGCGCGGCGGTATCCGCCGGATCAAAAACCTCCGCGTTCGGAACAATCAGCACGCGCAATGTCGCCAGCAGATCAGCCGTCAACTTCCACTCGGGTACCATCCGGTACTGGTAATGCAGTTCACCCAGGGCGGTGCCCCAGCCCCAGACGGCAAACTGGTGGGGCTGAACGTTCTTATCCGGGATTCCGCCCGGCGTGAACCGGCGCAGAAGGGATGAAGAGGAATAATAAACGCCGACATCTTCGACCGGCACGCGCGCACCGTACGCCGGCGCCGCCTGTCCGACAAACCGGAAGAAGGCTTCGTTGACCGATGCGCTGCCGATCAGCCTGCTGTTTGAAGGGTCAAGTTTCGGCAGGGTGTGCGTTGCCAGCATTTCATAGTAGAGCACATTGCACAGGTCGGCATGTGTCAGCTCGTTGGTGTATTTGTCGTTATAAAACCAGACATTCACAAAGCGGCTTTGGGCATGCTCGCGGGCCAGCTTATAAAACGGAACGTTTATTCCGGTCGGCGGCGGCAGAAATCCATTTCCGCTCGAAGGGTGCGAGCCCAGAACATGTTCCGTGCTGACCATATCCAGAAACCCACGCGTCCAGCCCAGCTGAAAGCCGGGAATGTCGTTCCCCGCGATCAGAAATTCCGGCTTCCCTCCGGCCAGCGCGGCCGATTTTACCGTTGTGTAATAATTCGACAGCGCTTCGGTTCCCGCCTGCCGTTTAAAGATCTCATACGCACGCCAGAGCGAATCGTTCGTCCACGCCGGTTTTTTCCAGAGAGCCAGCGTAGTCAGATTAGTTCCATCCCAGCCCAATCCGGTCGCCGCAGTTTTTATATGCTCGCGAATATCAAATGTCGCGACGTTGGTCACCCCGAGCCCGGTCAGTTCAGCCGTACTGAAATGATTGGTTAAAAACGGACGGAACCGCGCGACCGACCATTCGCCGAATGCAATCCGCACCGGCGGATTTCCGAAACTGTCCCACGGCCCGTAATTATCAGTCCACATACCGTCCAGCCCCGCATCGGCGGCCTGCAAGGTGGATGCATAAGCATAATCCGTCCACGCCGGACAGGCGGAATCCTTCTTAAACATAACCAGCCCGGAGTAATTGGTTCCGTCCAGCAACAGCCCGTTGGTCGGTGCCCCCGCCGCAACGTAGCTGTAGCTGTCGATCGTCAGGTTGCCCAGAACGTCTTTCGAGCAGCCGGCATCATAAACCCGACTGTTGCGCGGGTCGGTGTCCGCGCCGTTATAGCCGGACGCAACCGTACCGTCCGGATAGGTCATCGGCGGACCGCCGTAGCGGGGATGCGTACGCGTATAGGGCCGCGCAAAATCTTCATCGTCAAAAAAGTTCTTGGCACCCGCCCAGCGGACCGTTCCGTTGGTATAGGTTCCCCAGCTCCAGTAGGTGTGCAGGATCGCGGTCAGATTGGTTCCGTCCCATGCGCCGGTTTCAATGACC
>JBAZTQ010000227.1:0-2850 GCA_041661845.1 Kiritimatiellales bacterium
CATGATTTCCGGCGTCAACACCGGCGAAAAAGATGCCAAACAACTGGCCGAACTATCGCGCGGAATTCCCGTCATGCTCGATCTGATTGATGTGAACGATCCGGCCGGAAAATATATTCCGCCGTCACCGGAAGAATTGCACGCGTTCCGCGACGCTTTACGACTTCATCTCGCCGCGCCCGTCGCCCGCCGTTACAGCGGCGGTAAGGATATTTGCGCCGCCTGCGGTATGCTGGCTGGAAACCAAGCTGCCTCAGAAATGTTGGAATAAAAGGAATACTGGATCAATGGGGAGAGCGTCTCTCACCGTAACAATTCATACTCTCCGCGTCCCGCAAACCGAATGAAGCCAAGGTCTCGCAGGACTTGCAGTTGCTGCCGTATTTTTGGTCTTACGTTTTTATTGTCGGGATAAATCGCCGAAAGCGTTTTTTCAAACGTATAGACGTCTTGAAGACAAAAATGTTTCTGACCAAGCTGTTGGATCATTCGCAATACATCCAACGCCCATCCGCGGGTTTGCGCATGAATACTGGCTAAGGGGCGAATCGCCGCATATCGTTCGCGCACGATGTGCGACAATATGGGCAGGCCATCTGATATGATGGGAATTTTCCCCTCAGCCGAAATCTCACTAAGAAGAATATTGCATCCGACCCATCCCGCGCGCCGTGCATGCGGGCCTAATGGTTTTCGCTTTTGCACCGCTGCGGGCGAAAAGAAAAAAGATGGGACTAATAATAATCTGCGCACCGACCATGTAGCATCGTATTGCATGACTAAAAGATTCGGCACCGTATCGCTCTCAAGCGCCCTCATCATGGCGTTGTATCCGGCATCAGGAATACGTCGTTCGTTCCATACCTTCATTGCCTTTAATTGGTATGCCGCTGAACATTTTTTACAGGTGAAGTCCACGGCCTCTGAGTTAGGCGGGCAACATGCAACCCGGTCAGATTCACAGGACATACAGTACAAATTTTCTTCGGCCCATTTTTCCGTTACTTTCCGAGCCATTTGGCTCCGGCTTTTGAACCCGGCCGCGTATGTTGAATCCATGCAGATATTCAAAATGCTGCTCTCCTCAATTTTTTTGATGGTACTTTTTGAACACCTGCTGCGTTTCAGGCGACATTTGATTAAATGAGACACAATCCTGAACCTCCGTCATCCCACGGTAATCGCCTGACTTAATGTTATCCCAGTCAATAATTGTTACGCGCATCTCAGGCCGTTTGGAGTATACTTCAACGACATTCCCACCAAGCACTTCTACAGTAATGTCCGTCATACTATCGTTCCTTCCGAAAGAATCGGCGCTGATCCTGACCGATCGGTGTTAGTGTGTCAGGGTTGCTTTTTGGTTTCAACCCTTCTCCGGCTAAACGTCGCGTTGTGTTCAGATATCTTCGTGGTTGTACTTTTTTCCAAACATTGGAAGATGGCGGCGACGATTCGGATCGCATCACCGCACGTTCCAGAGCCGCTTCACGTTTTAAGTCCGCGCTCCCCGAACAATGCCAAAAGCGCTCTGGCCGGGATGGCGACGATAAGCCGCCGCTTTTGCGGCATGGACGCCAGAATCAGCGCGACGGGCGCAAGGACAAGCAGCCAATAGGTCACCAAACACAACGTCTTTTTCATCTTCTCTTGTCCTTGCGGGTTAAAATCGTCACCGGAATGTAGCCAGACGATCTGAGTGTGGCAATTTGGAAATAGTTGCGCGACTGAGCCAAAACGTGGACACTCCGACCCGTTAAATTATGAATACTCAATCCCAAATCATAAATCGACAATCGCCCATCGAACTGATGTCTCCGGCGGGGTCGGAAGCGGCGCTGGCGGCGGCGATCCGCGCCGGTGCGGATTCCGTTTATTTCGGTGTCGGCAAACTCAATATGCGCGCCCGTTCCGCCGGTCTCGCGCCGGAAGACCTGCCGAAGATCGCGCGGCTCTGCCGCACGGCGGGCGTAAAGAGTTACCTCGCGCTCAATACGATTGTTTATGACGGCGAGATGGAAGAGATGCACGCGCTGTGCGACAACGCCAAGACCGCCGGCGTTTCCGCCGTGATCGCCACCGACATCGCGACGATTGAATATGCCCGCGCCATCGGCCTTGAAGTGCATATTTCAGTGCAGGCCAACGTCACCAATTTCCAAGCCTTGGAATTTTATGCCCGCTATGCCGATACGGTGGTGCTGGCGCGTGAGCTTTCGCTCGAACAGATTTCCAGTATCTGGAAAAAAGTTCAGGAGAAAAATCTGCGCGGCCCGTCCGGCGAGCTGATCCGCCTCGAACTGTTCGCCCACGGTGCACTGTGCGTCGCCGTCAGCGGCAAGTGCTACATGAGCCTCGCGCAGTACGACCATTCCGCCAACCGCGGCGCCTGCTTTCAGCCGTGCCGCCGCAGTTATCGCGTCACCGACGAGGAAACCGGCGCGGAACTGGTGATCGACAACAAGTACGTCATGTCACCCAAAGACATCTGCACGATTCAATATCTGGACAAAATCACGGCCGCCGGAATTTCGGTGCTGAAAATCGAAGGGCGCGGGCGTTCCGCTGATTACGTCGAGGTGACGACGCGGGTTTACCGCGAGGCGCTCGACGCGCTGTCCGCCGGAACCTACACGCCGGAAAAGTTTGATCCGTGGATTGCCGAACTCGGCAAGGTTTTCAACCGCGGCTTCTGGCACGGCGGCCATTACTGCGGCGTAAAGCTCGGCGAATGGGCCGGTGCCGCCGACTCGCAGGCGACCGAGCAGCGCGACGAAGTCGGCGTACTCAGCAACTTTTTCGCCAAGACCAACATCGCCGAATTCAGCGTACGGCGCCACGCGATTAAAA
>JBAZTQ010000228.1:0-2837 GCA_041661845.1 Kiritimatiellales bacterium
TCCGGCTGATGAAATTATTCGGGAATATATGATGAAGAATTTCGGCAAGACATTGCTGACGGCCGGGTTGAATATACCTTTGATATGAGCTCTGACACACACGTCTGGAATGGAGAAATCACACAGTTGCGGCTGGATCCGATCCGTTACGGAGACGGCCATTCCGTCGGTGCGGACTTTATCCGCTTCGAAGAATAACAGGATCAGTTTTCTGAATATTCGGAAAGGATAGTTTGGAAAACATTAAAAAATATACGGAAACAAGGACTTACCGTTTTAATGTCCGAGTATATATTTAGATTTAACATCAGGGGCGGGTAGAAACTGTTCTGCCACGTCTGGATTCGGAACCGGGCTCTCAAGTGAGATCCGGAAGAAATGAAGAAATAGAAACAGGAAGGGGAATGGAAATCCGATTCTGCAAGTCCTTTTTCCGGGGGATATGCCGGTTTGTATGTGAGTGCAGGGGCGAAAACGACATATGATAATTTTTCCGTAATCCCTGAACCGGCAACTGTTGGACTGTTTATTATTTCTGCTGCCGGATTATGCGTTTCCCAGCGGCTTTTCCATAATTAACAGAAATTATCACAGTCAGAATTCCCGGGAAACGCAAGTTTCCCGGATTTTTCTGACAAAGTTGCGGATAATTTCTTTATATTACGAAAAAGTGAACGTATCCGCACTGCGCAGAGAGATGCCGGTTCGTCCTGTTTTGCGAACGGCACGGGATCGGTGCCCTCAGTTCAGATAATCCGCAACCGTTCGTTGAGAAAACCGGTCGGCAGGAAGATCGCAACGCAAAACAAGGAAACAGAGTATGATTATTCTAATAAAGGGCTGGATGGGCGGCGGTTACACGACGGCTTTGGCGGCACGGGCGGCGTTGATCAGTTTCACATCGCCGGCTGCGGCCGCGCGGCCAGCCGCCGGCGTAAACATCATCCGGCCCGGACATCAGGACACGTTTACAGCGGATGATAATTATATCTGGCTGTATCCGGGGGAATCTCAGACCATTAAGGTCAGTACGGTTCACGGACTGAAGCTTTCCGGCAGGAAAGCTGTCTTTGGGAAATTAAATATGGAGATTGTAACATGAAAAAAACGCTTTTCTTTTCGGCGCTGATTTCCGTTGCGGTGGTGAGCCCCGCGTTTGAATTCCTGTTGGCGGGAACCGTTAACTCCGCAGTTACACTTCCATCCGTTTTTTCGGATCATATGGTTCTTTGCCGTTCCGCAGACGTTCCGGTCTGGGGCCGGGCGGCACCCGGCCAGGTTGTTTCTGTGTCGCTGAACGGGCAGCAGGCCGGAACCGTTGCCGGAATAGACGGGCGCTGGACTGTTCATCTGAATTTAGAAAATTTCCCTCCCGGCCCGTTCGAAATGATTGTGCAGGGAAAAAACACAATCCGCATCACGGATGTCGCGGTCGGCGAAGTCTGGGTGGGCGGGGGGCAGTCCAACATGGAAATGTTCATGCGGGACGTTATAGACGCTTCGGCGGAAATTGCCGTGTCTTCAAATTGCATGCTCCGGCAGTATATAGCGCGGAAGACCCCGTCCCCCTATGGTCCGCCTGAAGACAGCGAAGGCTATTGGACGGTTGCCGGCCCCGGGACAACCGAATCGTTCAGCGCTTTGGGATATTTTTTCGGCAAGGAAATCCATGCGGCTCTCAATGTGCCGGTCGGCATCATCAATGTCTGCTGGGGAGGAAAAGCGATTGAGCCGTGGATCAGTTCGAATTCTGTTGCCGCATCTCCGCTGCTGAACACCCCGGCGCAAAACAACCTGAACCGCATCACCTCCCAGAACACAGCATTCGGGAACTGGCTGACAACAACCGGAAGAGAGGACCATCCTGCCGTTGAAATCGCTGGGTTTACGACCGGTTCTGTTTCCGGCTGGATTGCGGCGGGCGACTCGGGAACCATCAGCAGTCCGGATCTGCCGGCCTACGGCGCTGTCTGGTGCCGTAAGGATGTGACACTTCCTTCGCAGCAACTGAGAACCTCGCAAGTGCTTCAGTTCGGCCCGATTGCCATGGTGGATCGTGTTTATCTGAACGGGACACTCATCGGGGAGACGACCTGGCAGACGTATATCGGAAACACCAGTGTCCGCTATTACCTCATTCCGCCGTCTGTATTGCACGAAGGAACAAATCAGCTTGCTGTCCGCATTTTTGCGCCCGCAGTATCTCCCGGATTCAGCTGGGCGCCAAAAATCGGAAAAACAGCTCTGACCGGCGGCTGGAAAGTAACCGCGGAATACTCTCTGCCGTCGCCGGAGACCCCGGCACCGGCGATCTCCCCGCAATACACGGCCTATAGCAGCCTCTTCAACGGAATGATACATCCGCTTCTTTCCTATGCCATCCGGGGTGTTATCTGGTACCAAGGCGAATCGAACGTCAACACCGCGTATGACTACCGCGCCTCGTTCCCGCTGCTTATCCAGGACTGGCGCCAGCAATGGGGGCGGGGCAGTTCCCCTTTTTATTTTTGTCAGCTGGCCAACTATCTCGCCAAAACAAACACTCCTAGGGAAAGCAAATGGGCCGAACTTCGTGAGGCGCAGCTGATGGCGCTGGCTGTACCTGACACCGGCATGGCCGTACTGATTGACACCGGAGAATCTGGAGACATACATCCCCAGAGCAAGGCGGTTGCCGGAGATCGGATGGCCCGCATCGCACTTGCCAACACCTATGGACAGTCCATTCCGTTTTCCGGACCGATCTATAACTCGATGTCCGTGGAGTCCGGCAGAATTCGTCTCACATTTACACACATTGACGGCGGGCTCGTTGCCCGGGAGTTGCCCTCAACTTA
>JBAZTQ010000229.1:0-2818 GCA_041661845.1 Kiritimatiellales bacterium
ATACGCGTTTCCGGCGTAACCGCCGCCAGCATGGCGTCGAGGTCGTGCGCGAACTTTTTCATCGGCGCGGCGATCACCTGCGCGTTGAAGAGCATGGCGACGAGGCGGTAGACGACAAAAGCGCCTTCGCTCATAATCAGATTGGTGCCGGGACTGAGATAAGCGTGGCCGAGAAATTCGATCAGCTCGTTGCTGCCGTTACCGAACAGCAGGTTCTGCGGCTTCACGCCGAGCTTACCGGCCAGTTTTTCTTTCAGGTAGAAACAGCCGCCGTCGGGATAGCGGTGCATTTCGGTCGCGGCGGCGGCCATGGCCTTCATCGCCTTCGGCGACGGGCCAAGTTCATTTTCGTTCGAAGCGACTTTGATGATTTCGGCTATGTCGGCAAAACCCAGTTCGCGCGCCACTTCTTCAATCGGCTTGCCCGGCTCGTAAACCGGTACACTGGAGATCCATTCATTCGCTTTGATACTCATAATTTATTCTCCACAAGCTGCCTGATCCATTCCGGCATGCGAACCGGCTTGCCGGTTTCGGCGGACAGCAGGACGTGAACCGTGTAACCGTCGGCGACCGGCGCGCCGCTGCCCGCCTGCACAATGCGGTTTTCAAACCGCAGGGCGGCCCGCCCTTCCGGCTTTACGCTGACGGTCATTTCAAGCAGATCGTCATAGCTGGCGCGTCCGCGGAAAACGACGTGCGCCTCAACCAGCGGAATCCGGACGCCGCGGTTTTCCCATTCGGTGTACGGCAGCCCCATGGCGCGCGAAAGCTCGGTGCGGCCGACTTCAAACCATTCCAGTGCGCGGGAATTGTAGAACGTCTGCATCTGGTCGGTTTCGCTGTAGCGGACACGGAATTGAAGCGTATGGGATGGCACCGGCATCTCCTCATTACTTATTCAGCCGCAGTCCCCGGTTGCGTGTATCCTTCCAAACGCCGGCCACGCGACCGGTTTTCAGACGCCATGCGGCGGAAAGGAAAACGGGAACATCAAAGAGAAAGGCGATCACGGCGACCGGCAGCATGCCGAGTTTTTTGACGGCGCCGACTTTCGGATTCCGCCAGAAGCGGAAGCGGAACCACGGTGACGGCATCGTTGCAAAAAGACCGTTGACGTGGATGTTGAGTTGAACGAGGCGGTGCAGCCACGAAGAATCGGTTTCATCGCGTACCCGCAAATAGGATGTCAGGTTAAGTTTCGGCTGCTCGGTCCGCATGGTTTTCAGGTGGCCCATGAGCGTTTCGATAAAGGTCTGGCCGACAAACAGGCGGACGCGGCGGGAAAAGATGTCGCGGAACGTCCGGTAGGCTTCAAAGGTATAACTGGCGTTGAGAGCAATGCCGATGCGCGCCGGATTATCCGGCGTTGCCGCCATATCGCTGACGATCATCCGCTTGAAACAGCCGTCTACCGCGCCTGGAAAGTACTTCGGCAGCCAGACGGTGCGCATGACGGCGGCACGGGCGCAAAAACAGTGTCCGCGCACCTGTCCGGTCTGGTTTCTTTCGGTAAAGCGGGTCACCGCCAGATTCAGCCGGTCGCACAGATTCCTGCACTTCGCGGCTTCGATATGTTTATGCCCGACCGGAGAAACGACCCGCATGACGTAGTCTTTTTGCATCCCGCGCAGCATCAGCTCAAAGGCGTCGGCCTGATCGATGACAATATCGGCATTAACAAAATAGATAAAGTCGGCGTCGCGCCGGCTGTACGTATGCGCCAGCAGGTTCCAGACATTGGCAAAGCCCGCCTCCGGCACGACCTCAACCCGCAGCCGAACCGGCCCGCCTTCCGGAAAATCACGGCGCGCTTTTTTGAAGAAATCCTCCGACACTTCGACCGTCCGGTCAGTGCATCCGTTGGCAATGACAATCAGCTCGGCTTCACACTCGAGCCCTTTGGCACTGCGGAAAACCGACTGCTTGAGAATGGATTCCAATGTCCGTGCAATACCGGAGGCTTCATTCCATGCGACTACGCCGACCGAGATTTTCAGTGTGTCACTCATCGAAAACTCAATCGTCTGCTTTAGGGTATGAGCCGAGCACTGTAAGCACCGCGCAATGTTTTTCGAGCGCCTTGAGCGCGGCTTTGACATGCGGATCTTCCGCGTGACCTTCAAAATCTACGAAGAAATAATATTCCCAGGCCTTGTTCTTGCTGGGGCGCGATTCGATCTTGGTCATGTTAATGCCGTTGATCTTGAGCGCATCCAGCGCGTCGTGCAGCGCGCCGACTTCGTCTTTGATGCCGAAGTAAATCGAGGTTTTATCTTCGCCGGTCGGCTCGCCGTACTTGCGCCCGATGACCAGAAAGCGGGTCGTGTTGCCGCTGGCATCCTGAATATTTTCGGCGATGATATTGAGATTATAGAGCTCGGCGGCCAGCACGCTGGCAATGGCGGCGCAGTCGCTGCCTGCGGCCATTTCGGCGGCCAGCGCCGTGCTGTTGACGGCATTCACTTCCACACCGGAAAGGTTTTCGCTCAGCCAGCGGCGGCACTGTCCGATCGCCTCCTGCTTACTGCAAACACGCGTAATGTTTTCTCTGGGCACCGAGGCAAGCAGGTAGAGCGAAACCGGCAGATAGATTTCTGCACAAATCTTCAGCGTCGTATTGGTGAATTGATCGAAGGTATGCGTCACCGCGCCTTCGATGGAGTTTTCGATCGGCACCACGCCGTAGTCGGCGGAACCGTGCTCAACTGCATTGAAAACGTCGGTGATGGTGCCGACGGGATGGTAATCCACACTGGCGCCGAACTTGGCGTGTGCGGCCTGATGGGTAAAGGTGGCCGGCGGGCCGAGATAAGCG
>JBAZTQ010000230.1:0-2800 GCA_041661845.1 Kiritimatiellales bacterium
CCATCAAACTGTCCCATTAAATTCCCCTATTACGCGTTTTCGCTTTTCTTTCGGTTCAGGCTTCCAAGTCGGAAATGGCGCCTATGTTAGAGACCGAAACGGTCTTGTCAATCCGCTTCATCAGGCCGGCCAAAACTTTACCCGGCCCGCACTCAACAGCCTCAGTAACGCCTTGGGCGGCAAGCCACTGCATCGACTCAACCCAGCGCACCGATCCGGTGATTTGGGCCACCATATTGGCGCGAAGCACACCAACACCGTCGTGCGGCCTGCCGGTAACATTCGAAAGTACGGGAATTTTCGGCGCGGCCAGCGGGATATCAGCGAGGAACGCAGCCATCTTTTCCGCGGCGGGCGCCATCAGCGGAGAATGGAAAGCTCCGGCGACCGGAAGCGGCAGCGCGCGCTTCGCACCGGCCGCTTTACAAAGCACTTCGGCTTTAGCGATGCCTTCGGCAGTTCCGGAAAGGACAATCTGGTCGGGCGAATTAATGTTGGCCAGCGTGACGCCCGCTTCGGCGGCAATGTTTTCGAGCACGGCGCGGTCGAGATTGATGACAGCCAGCATCGCGCCGGGATTGGCGACACAGGCCGCCTGAATAAATTCACCGCGAGCCTTAAGGACGCGCAAGGTGTTTTCAAAAGAGATAACTCCGGCGGCGTAGAGCGCGCCCCACTCGCCGAGACTGTGTCCGGCGGCATAATCAAAATTCATCGGCTTCTTCAGCTTCATCGCTTCAAAAGCAGCGGCGCTGACGGTGAAAATCGCGGGTTGCGTGTTGTGCGACTTCTTCAACTCTTCTTCAGGACCGTCGAAGCAGATGGCGGCGATGTCGTAGCCGAGCACTTCGTTGGCTTTTTCGAAAAGTGCTTTGCACTCCGGAATCGCGTTGTAAAAATCGCGGCCCATGCCGACCGACTGCGATCCCTGACCTGGAAAAAGGATGGCTTTCTTCATTTCGTCCACTCCACAATATTAGCGCCCCAGGTAAACCCGCCGCCGAAAGCGACCAGCAACATGAGGTCGCCCTTGCCGACCCGTCCGGACTTGACGGCTTCGTCGATGGCGATCGGCAGTGCGGCGGCTGAGGTGTTGGCGTATTTTTCCACATTCAGAAAGGTCCGGTCTTCGACACCAAGGCGCGAGCTGATGGCGTTGATGATGCGGGCGTTGGCCTGATGAGGGATAAAGCAGTTGATGTCATCGGCACTGAGTCCGTTTGCTGCCAGCGCGTCGATGACCGAGCGGGTCATCTGGGTCACGGCGTGTTTATAAACTTCACGCCCTTCCATTTTGAGATACTGCTCATTCCGGTCGAGCATCTCGTGCGTCATCGGATTGCGCGAGCCGCCGCCGGGCGTCCAGAGCAGTGAAGCAAGAGATCCGTCGGAGCCGAAAGCGCCTTTCATGATGCCGCGTTTTGCACCCGTCGCGCGCAACACCATGGCGCCGGCGCCGTCACCGAAAAGCACGCAGGTATTGCGGTCTTTCCAGTCGATAAACGTGCTCATTTTTTCTGCGCCGATAACCAGCGCCGTATTAACCGCGCCGCAGGCAATCTGGTTTTTGGCGGTCTCGATCGCGTAGAGCGAGCCGGAACAGGCCGCGCCGAGGTCGTAGCAATAGGCGTTTTTCGCGCCGATCTTATCCTGTACAAAGCAGGCGGTGCTCGGAAAAAACATGTCGGGCGAAAGCGTGGCAACGATCAGCAGATCGACCTCGTCGGCTCCGATGCCCGCATCGGCCAGCGCCGCTTTGGCGGCTTCGGCGGCGAGATCGGAGGTGGCCTGATCGGCGCGGGCAATGCGGCGTTCGCGCATACCAGTACGTGAATAAATCCATTCGTCGCTGGTATCCACGATTTTTTCCAGATCACGGTTCGTTACCGTTTTCTCCGGAAGATACGCGCCCGTTCCAATGATTGAAACCGTACGCAAGCTGTTAGATGCCTTACTCACTGTCTCTGAAAACTTCGTTAATTTTCTCTTCGATCAGGTGGTTCAGCTTTTGATCAATCGCCGTACCCGCCACACGAATGGCGTTATAAACGGCAACGGAAGAAGATGAGCCGTGTCCAATAATACAAATACCTTTGACACCCAGCAGCGGTGCGCCGCCGTAAGCTTCCGCATCCGTTTTCTTTTTCAGCTCGGTAAACGCGCCAGCGGCTTTCAGAATACCGGCACCGATCTTGCGGGTCAGCGAAGCGGAAAAGGATTCTTTGATCCATTGAATCATCGCATGTGCGGCACCTTCGCTGGTTTTCAACACCACGTTGCCGACAAAGCCGTCGCAAACCACCACATCAACTTTTCCTTCGAACATATCGTGGCTTTCCACGTTGCCGATAAAGTTGAGCGGCGTTTTTTCCAGGATCTGAAAAGCTTCTTTAGTCGATTTACTGCCTTTGGAGTCTTCTTCGCCGATGCTCATCAGACCAACCCGCGGATTGGTAATATTAATGATATGCTCGGCATAGATACTGCCCATGATGGCAAATTCGGCCAGCATCTTCGGAGTGCAGTCGGGTGTAGCCCCGGCGTCCAGCAGTACAAACGGGCCTTTAATCGACGGCATCACCGTGGCGATGGCGGGGCGGTCTACCTTTTCCATGGTGCGCAAACGGAGCATGCTGGCTCCCACGGCTGCGCCGGTGCTGCCGGCGGAGTAGATCGCATCGGCTTCGCCGCTTTTGACCATCTCGACGGCGCGCATGATGGAAGAGTCTTTTTTGCGCCGGAGCGCCAGCGCGGGCGAATCGCCCATGCCTATGACTTCCGAGGCGTGCCGGATTTCAAT
>JBAZTQ010000231.1:0-2739 GCA_041661845.1 Kiritimatiellales bacterium
CGCGCTTGTCATGCTGATGGCGGTTGGAAATATCACCAAAGCGGATTTGGGGCACTGGGGAGACCAGGGAAAGAAAAAAGCATATTTCGCATACAACGCGGGAGTGGATGCGGCGGAGAAAATCGTATCGCATGTGAACGGGAAAATGGGAAAACAAATCGCGAAAGTCAAGATTGGAAAAGAAAAGTTTGTGAAGATCGCAGAGGATGTTCTGCGGCGGGAAAAAATAATTGATTTTGAAAAGAATTCAAGCTTGAGTCTCAGGGGCGATGAAAAGGCAAAGGGAGAGATCGCGGGAGTGGAGACAAAGCAAGGAGGCGATGCCGGACAGCTCACCTCATCATCGGCGGGCAAAGTTCTGGCGGCGGAAACAAGCACGGCGCAAGTGAACGCCGGCGACATAGAAGTTTCGGCGTATTTGATGGATGGAGAAAACAAGGAACTTCCAAACGGCGAATATGATGTGCGCTTTGGAATATACACAACCGACCGAACGGAGAGTGATCCCTTCCCGTCTGACACCGACAAGGGCAGCCGCGTTTGGGAAGAAACGCAAAAGGTGACCGTCGAAAATGGACTTCTCAAAACATATCTTGGAGCGACAACGCCTATTCCAGCCAGCTTCAACTTCGCAGCTTCGAATTACTATATCGGCATACGGGTCGCAGAGGACGCGGAAATGACGCCGCGAAAAAGAATCGGCGCGGTGCCGCTCGCGCGAACGGCGATGAACGCCATCACGGCAGGCGGCCTCACGGTTGGCAACGCCGCTGGCAACGTTCCCACTTCAAACGGAACTCTCAATACGAACCTCAATGCCGATCTTTTGGACGGACAGCATGCAGCCGCGTTTCAGGTGGCGGGATCATACCAGCCGGCGGGGAGCTATGACAACTATCTTGCCTGGAAACTGCAATCGAGCGCGACGGACGCAGGACAAAAGATCAACACGAACAAAGGAGCGATCTTTGTCGGCGCGAATGGAATTGTCACTTCGCGTCTTTTGAGCACGCTCACGGTTTCGCCGACATACGGAAGCGAAGACAACACGATTGCTCAGGGAAGCACGATCATCACCGTCGATACGACCGGCAATATGCAAGGCGGCGGATCGGGAACAGCGGGCGGCGGAATCAATCTCACGCTCAACACGATCGACAGCCCGACCTTCACAACAGTCTCTCTCACAACGCTTGATCTTGGAACCAACACAATCACGGATGGCAATTTCACCGGCGACTGGAACTTCAACACGGGGAATCTCATGAATATTGCGAGCGCGACCGTCACTGGAAATTTCAACCTCACTGCTTCAACAAATCTCATCTTTGGAGGCGTGACGTCGCTGGGGGAAACGACGTCGCCGACGGATTCGGGCGCATATATGGTTGGCGCGAACGACGAATTTGCGAACTCTGCCAGCACCAACGTGCAAGGCGTGCTAAACGATCTGGATGCGGCTATCGCCGGCGGGGGACCCGGTGGAATGTGGACGCTCGCGGGCGGAACGATCTATCCGACGGATATAACGAATAATTTTGAGATCGGCGGAGGATATGGCGCGACAGGAGTATCCATTTCGAATGCCGGCAACATTCAGGCGAATGGAAATATAACGGCTGACGGCCTCATCAACTCCCAAACCATCTCCTCCGCCGCCAACTTCACCGGCACCGTCACGGCGGCCACTTCATTCCTCGCTCCGACATTCGATACCTCCGCCGCCGCCGCTTTGAACATCGGCACCGCCACTCAAACCGGCCTCACCCTGGGAAGAGCGGGAGCCGCCACTACCATCAACGGTTCCGCTCTCACCATCGGTCCGACTTCCTGGACGGCCACCCCGACAATCTCGGGCCTCGTCACCGCCACCTCGGGCCTGACCTCCACCGGAACCCTGACCGCCTCCAACGGCCTCACTCTCACCACGGGGGCTCTCAACCTCACCGCCACCTCGGGATCTCTCGCTCTTTCCGGTCTTTCGGCTTCTTCCATCAATACCGGCGCCAACAATCTTCTCGTCACCTCCGGCGCTTTCAATACCACCGCCACCGGCATCAACGGAACGGCCATTGGAGCGACCACCGCCTCAACCGGAGCTTTCACGACGCTGTCATCATCGGGAATCACCAACCTCGCCACTTCCGGAGCATCAAACGTCAACATCGCCACGACCGGCACCGGAGCCACCGCCATCGGCAACGCCACGGGAACCTTCCAGCTCAGCTCGAGCGGAGGACTGAATGTCACCACGGCGGGAGCGCTCACCGGAGTAGCCAGCCTCGACACCATCAATGTTTCCTCAACAGCTCTCACTTTCACCGGAGCGGCGCCCACCATTTCCGTTTCCACCGCTGCCACCGCCATCAATCTTGACGCCGGAACGACGGGAGTCGTGAATATCGCCGGAACTTCCACGGGCAACGTGAACCTCGCCGGAGGTTCCGCCGGAACCGGTTGCACCGTCACCAACGCCACGGGAGATTTTGCCTGCACGGGGAATATCACCGGATCATCTTCGGGGACGGTCGGGTTTTGGAGCCGAACGGGAACCACGCTCTCTCAGGCCACCGCCAACGACGCTCTTTCTCTCGGGAGCGGAACCATCTCCACCACCGGCACCGTCACCTCGGGCCTCATCAACTCCCAAACCATCTCCTCCGCCGCCAACTTCACCGGCACCGTCACGGCGGCCACTTCATTCCTCGCTCCGACATTCGATACCTCCGCCGCCGCCGC
>JBAZTQ010000232.1:0-2691 GCA_041661845.1 Kiritimatiellales bacterium
GAAGACTGCGGATCTCCGCATCGAGAACTTCCGGCGGCAGAGCGGTTTCCCCGCGAAGCGAACCGCCCGCCACCGGGCTTACATCAAAAACCGTGCAGTCATAACCCAGCAGCCGCAGGTTCCAGGCGCAGGAAAGTCCCGCCGCGCCCGAGCCGGTCACGGCAATTTTTTTGGTAGGGACGGCTCGCCGAGCCGTCCGCTCCGGCGCGTCCGGCGGACACGCCCTACCTACTTCGCGGTGCAATGCGCGGATGGTAATCGTCTGATCGACCTGTCCGCGGCGGCACCCTTTTTCGCACGGCGCGGGACAGATGTAGCCGAGCACCGCCGGTATCGCCAGATCGTGTTTAGCAATCCGTGCGGCGGACTCGAAATTGCCGCGCTCGATTTCGCGCAGCATCAGCGGAGTATTCAGATGCGCCGGACAAATCCGTCTGCACGGCGCTTCGCAGTCGCCGGTGTGTTCGCTCAACAGCAGATTCAAAATGCCGCGCCGCGCCGACAGCACTTCGGCGCATTCCGTATCGATATCCATGCCGTCGGTCGCGCGCGCCGAGCACGCCGGAATCATCCGTCCACTGGTATTGTCCTTCACCACACACAGCATGCACGAAGTTTCCGGTTCCGCACCTTTCAAGTGACACAGCGTCGGAATGTCGACCGACAGCTTTTCCGCCGCCGCGAGTACGGTCGCGCCGCTTTCCACCGTTACAGACCGTCCGTTTATTTTCAATTCAGGCATAATAAACCTATTTCAATTTTCTGACCGCAAAGTCGCGAAGACGCAACGTAAAGACATATTTTAGCCATTCTCTCCCCCTTCGTGCCTTGGCGTCTTTGCGGTCAAAACTCACTTCACTTCCACCGCATCGACGGGGCAAACTTTCCGGCAGTTGTCGCACCGCACACAAACTTCGGGATCAATTTCAAAAACAGAATACGGCTCGCCGTGAATGGCCTCCACCGGACACCCGACGGCGCACTTAGTGCAGCCGATGCATTTGTCGCTGATCGAATAGGTAATCATCTTTTTACATTTGCCCGCCGAACAGCGCCCGGCGATGTGCGCCTCGAACTCTGCGCGGAAATACCGGAGCGTCGTCAGCACCGGATTCGGCGCGGTTTTGCCGAGGCCGCACAAACTCTGCGAGCGGATCGTTTCGGCCAGCTGTTCGAGTTTTTCAATGTCGCCCGGCTTACCTTTTCCTTCGCAGAGCCGCGTCAGGATTTCGAGCATGCGTTTGGTGCCGACGCGGCAAGGCGTACATTTGCCGCACGATTCGCTCTGCGTGAACGACAGGAAATAGCGCGCCATCTCAACCATACAGTCGCGGTCGTCCAGCACCACGAACCCGCCCGAACCCATCATCGCGCCGACTTCTTTCAGCGCTTCAAAGTCAACCGTGGTATCGCCGAGCGATGCGGGAATACAGCCGCCGGACGGGCCGCCGATCTGCACCGCCTTGAACGTCCGTCCGTCGGCAACGCCGCCGCCGATCCGGTTGACCACGTCGTTGATGGTGATCCCCATCGGCACTTCGATCAGCCCGCCGCGTTCAATTTTTCCCGCCAGCGAAAACACCTTGGTGCCTTTGCTGTGTTCCGTGCCGAATAGGGCGAACGCCTCCGCACCATGGCGGAAAATCCACGGCACTACCGCATAGGTTTCCGCGTTGTTCACCAGCGTCGGACAGTTGTGCAGTCCCTGTTCCGCAGGGAACGGCGGACGGTAGTTCGGCATGCCGCGCCGCCCTTCGAGCGAAGCGATCAGCGCCGACTCTTCGCCGCAGACGAACGCACCGGCCCCTTCAAAAATTTTAAGCTTCAAAGAATGTCCGCTGCCTAAAATATTTTCGCCCAGCAGTCCGGCCTCTTCGCAATCGGCCAGCGCTTTGCGAACCCGCTTTACCGCCAGCGGATATTCCGCGCGGATGTAGAGCAGGCCTTCCGTCGCGCCGACCGCGAACGACGCGATGATCATTCCTTCGATGGCGCGGTAGGGATACGACTCCAGAATCATCCGGTCCATGAACGCGCCGGGGTCGCCTTCGTCGCCGTTCAGAATGATATATTTTTTTGCGCCGGGAGCCTTGCGCACGGCGGCCCACTTGCGGGCGGTCGGGAACCCGCCGCCGCCGCGGCCGCGCAGTCCGCTCTTTTCAATTTCTGAAATCAGTCCGGCAGGATCGTTTTTGGATAGCGCCGTCCGGAGCGCTTCGAAACCGCCGAGCCGTTTGTATTCCGCCATGTCCGACGGGTTCAGCACGCCGCCGAACTCGGTGGCGATATGCTGCTGCCGTCCAAGATAGTCGGCGACCGGTTTCTCGCGCACATCAATGGAGTAACGCTCCGGCACATCGCGCGCGTCGTCGGTGTAGAGTTTTTTCAGCCAGCTCTCCGCCGCCGCGCGGATCTTGATGAACGGTTTATCCGGATGAAAGTGCCGCTCAATAATCTCGGGAATGTCCTCCGGCTTCACCTTGGCGTACAGCACCGGCTCGGCCCCCGGAATCACCACTTCGACCAGCGGCGTACGGTGGCACATGCCGACACAGCCGACCGGCTTGATATCGACCTTGCAGCTCAGCGCGGCGAGCGAGTCTTCCAGCGCATCGCGGATTTTGGCGCTGCCGCCAGCCACACAGCACGAACCCAGTCCGATGCGCACTTCGCCTTTCGATACGCCCTCTT
>JBAZTQ010000233.1:0-2682 GCA_041661845.1 Kiritimatiellales bacterium
ATCCGGACTTTGCCCCGGACAGGATCGAGCACATAAATCCGGCCCTGCCGGTTCGCCGCGACATCGAGTCCCGCAGTACCTTCGTCAAACTGATCGGGAGCCGCGACCACGCAGCGCAGAGAACCGTCGATGTTGCATATTTTTACGCGCGGTACGCCTTTTTCGGCGGTGACGAATGAGCCGTCGGGCATGAGCGTAAAGTTCGCGGGATTGCAGCACCCGATAAAGCCGTCAATGGTGAACGAACTTTTCGCCCACGATGAAATCATCCGCCCGTCCGAAGTGTAATTTTCGAGCGCGTGATAGCCCGGATTAACGACCCAGAGCGAACCATCGGTGCCGATATCGAGATCGAAGAACGGGCTGGGAATATAAAAACCGCGCACGCCGTTCGCCTCATTTTTTGCGCCGATCTCAAACGGCGTACCACCCGGTTTGCCGTAGCGCAGAACACGGCGGCCGCCCGCATCGGCGACATAGACATAACGGTCATCAACCGCAATGGAGGTCAGATAGGCTTTTTCGCCGGGCGACGGCCAAACCGATTTTTTCCAATCCTTGGAAAAAACTTCCACATGATCCTGCATACCGGCAAACAGCGTGCCGTCGTCATCCACCGCGAGGCAGCTCGGGGTTCCGGCGAGCGGACGGATCGTCCGATCCGGAAAAACTTCAACACCGTTTTCTCCGCCGACATAAATTTTTCCGTCAGGCGCGATCGCCAGCGCAGAAAGTTTTTGGATCGTTGGAATAATCGGCGCGATCTCGGTATAGCGAATGAGCACAGGGTCAACCTTGCGATAATCCTCAACGGGATAAGCGAAGCTCTGACCCAGCTCGGCGCGGTTTCCCATTCCAAAACAAATTCCGGCACCGGCCGTCAGCAGCAGAAAACAGCCCAGACTTTTTTTACCGTTCTTCATTTTTCAGCTCCCATCTCAAGACACACCATCCGGGTCGAGTCGCGCAGCAGCATGCGGGTTCCGGCCAGCGCGATCGGCCCCCATGCGTCCTGTCCGTCCAGCACTTTATGCTGCGCCAGCTGTTCATATCCGGTCCGGCTCGCGGCCAGCATGGTCAGCGTGCCATCGTCATCCAGTATAAAAAATTTACCGTCCGCCATGAAAAACGGGCCGAGACCGAAGCGGTGCGTCTTGCCGCTCGACCAGACCGGTTCGCCGCCCGCCGGATCATAGCAGACAAACTGCTGCTTCAGCGCGCCGCCGTCTTTCGGCATGATGCCGTACAGCAGGCCGTCGTATAAAATCGGTGTCTGCTGCTCGCAGGCCAGCCAGTCCTGCGGGCCGGTACGCGAAATTTCTTTGGCGGAAAAACCGTCGCCAGTTTTATCAATCTGCACCATCAGACTTCCCGCGCCATAACCGGCGGTGATGAAAATTTTATTTCCGGAAACCGGAACCGGTGACGGCGCGATGACCGACGCGCTCCATGGAATCTCCCACAAAATTTTTCCTTCTGTCGACACGCCGGTCATACCGCCGACGGCGGCGTAGACATACATTTTTTCGCCGTGCAACGTCAGCGGCAGGATGGAGGAATGCGACATTTTCCAGCCTTTGGGATTCGGCGTCTTCCAGACCACCGCGCCGGTTTTGCAATCAACCGCCATCATCAGCGCGCCAGATCCACCGGGCGCGAGAATGGCGAGACCGTTGTCGATCAGCGGGCACTGCCCGGTAAACCACAGCGGTTCGGTGGTGCCGTACTCTTTTTGCAGATCGATGCCCCAGCGGAAATTGCCGGTTGCGGTTTCGACGCACGAAACGTGGCAGCGCGGACCGACGGTTACGATGCAGTCTTCGGTAACCGCCGGAATAGTGCGCGAAAGGCCGTGGTTCCGTTTGGCGGGCAGCGTGTAGGAGCGCCGCCAGATTTCTTTACCGTCGGCCAGCGAAAAACAGCGCAGCGCATCGGCGCGTTTCGCTTCGTCGTAATCAAACAGATAGACGCAACCGTTGAGCACGGTCGGCGCGGCGTGTCCTTCGCCGAGCGCAACCGACCAGAGAACTTTCGGACCGGACTCCGGCCAGCGGTCGGCCAGTTTCACACCGGCTTTACTGATATTATCAAAGTCGGCTCCGCGAAAGCGCGGCCAGCCGCCGGGCAGACTGGACGGTACGCCGTCAAATTTCTCCAGTTTTCCGGCAAGAATCACCTGCACTTCGTTTGTAACGGCGCGCTCCGATTCCGCCGGCCCGCCGTCCATACCGGGCAGACTGCGCGACAGATTGCGCGCGGGGTCATACGCAAACCAGTGGGAAAGCAAAACCACCGCTCCCCATCCGCACAGAATGAGGATGGGTACGGCGACTGATAAACTGGTTCGTTTTTGTTTCACTCTGCGCACGCAAAACGGGCGGAGCGCCCGGCTGTTTTACTTCAAATTCAGGCATTTCATTACGGTATGATCACGGACAAGCAGTTTGCCGTCAGATAAAGCAATCGGGGACCATGTTTGTCCTTTTTCGGTCAGGACTTTGGCCGAAGCAAGCTGGTTGAATCCCTGCGGTGCCGCTTCGATCAAATGCAGCTTCCCGGAATCGCCGTCGAGGCCGATCAACATCCCGTCGGCCGCAATCATATTGAGATGGTCAAACACCGGAGCGCCTTCGATGCTGCCGGTATCCCACTTTACATTTCCATCCGGATCCATACAGACCA
>JBAZTQ010000234.1:0-2665 GCA_041661845.1 Kiritimatiellales bacterium
GGTGTTTCTCAATCTCACCCTTCAGCTCCGGACTGCCGATCAGGTTGTTCATCTCGCAGGGATCATTCTTCAGATCAAAAAACGCTTCTTCGTCGGCGTCGGACAGAATGTATTTGTAACGGTCTGTGCGCGCCATGCGGTGGCCTACGCCGGGGCGGTTTTCGGGAATACCAACACATTCGCTGACCACATAATCACGCACGGCGGCGGCCGGATTATTGAGAACGGGGCGCAACGATTTTCCCATAAGATGGGACGGTGCCGGAACACCGGCCAGATCGAGAATCGTCGGGTAAACATCGAGCGACGAAACCAGCGCATCGCTCTTGGCATGCTTGACCGGCAGTAGCGGCGAGTGGACGAACATCGGCACGCGCACCGACTCCTCGTGCATCGTGATCTTATTTCCCAAGCCGTGGTTGCCGAGAAAATAGCCGTTGTCGGCGAAGTAAATGATGACGGTGTTTTCATAAAGACCGTCGGCTTTGAGCTGCTCAATCAGATGCCCGATCTGTTCGTCGAGACAGCTTATGTCGCCGTAATACGCTTTGATGACTTCCTTCATCTGCGTTTCGTTGCGCGGCGGGCCGCCGGTACAGCCGGCTGGTGCATTTGGATAAACCAGATTTTTGTTGTCACGAAATGCAATGGGTTCTCCCGCCGGTGCCTGATTGAAGAAACTCTCCATCGGGGGCGACTCGCGCCAGTTGGGGTCGAGTTTGATGTCGGCGTTTTTATAGATGTCTTTGAAGCGTTGCGGCGCGGTGAGCGGAAGGTGCGGATTACGCGGAGTAAGCCAAAGTAAAAAGGGACGTTCGGACTTTGATTCGCGCGCCAAAAATTTGTCCGCTTCGGCAAACGTCTCGTCATCATTCACATCATTGAGTTCGCGGCCTTCTGTAAAGCCGAACGTGGTCGGTTCGCCTAAATGCGATTTCCCGTAGAGCGCGGTGTGGTAGCCGGCTTTTTCGAGGACGGCCGGCAATGTGGCAAAACATTTTTCTTCGACTACACTTTTTTTAAATCCGCCGCCATACAAACCTACAGTGCCGTGCTGTTGCGGGAACATGCCGCTATAAATGCTCGCCCGGCTGGCGGCGCAAATCGGAGAGGCCGTGAAAGCGCAATCAAAGCGGAATCCTTCCGCTGCCAGCCGGTCCATATTCGGTGTCTTTACATCCGGATTCCGATAACCGATTGAGCGGTAAGCGTGGTCGTCGCTCAAGATGACAACGAAGTTCGGCGCTTTTTCGGCAAGAAGCGTGCTGCCGGATGCCAAGAGCGCCAGCGAGCCAAGTACGAGTGAATTTTTCACGGGAACGAATCTCCTTTCAAGTTTTATATCGACCTGCGGCGGAGCATACAATGTCACGTCGCTCACGCTGTTTTCAAAGCTTCTTTCATCATGTTTCGTTGATTTCCAATCCTTGGAAGTTTACTCGGCGGACAGCCTCACCGGGCCGATCAGGCCCGACGGGACGGCTGTTTCCGTATCTTTCCGGAGGCGGTTGAAAAGAGTTGTGACCACCTTCACCTCTAAATGGTTTGCGCCCTGTTGGATGGCTCCGTCCGGAATATAGTCATGGCGGCCGTACCAGCGTGTGCCCAGCAGCTGGCCATTCAGTGTGACTTCCGTGATGCAGTTCGGCACTGCACCCAAATCCAAATGCAGCGCTTTATCGGCGGACTTATCCCAGACGAAATCGGTTTTGTAGACAGCTTGTCCGGCGAACCGGTTCAGCCGCGCGTCTCCGCTTTCGTGCAGTCCGGCTAACGTGAATGGAGTGATTTCGAAAGCTGCGCCGTTGGCCGGGGTGAAGGAGACCGACCACGATCCGGTAATTTCCTGAACTGTTGTCAGCGCGGGCGGCACCGGCAAGTCTGCCGCAACCAAGGCTTCTCCAGCACCGGCTGCCAGCAGCAGCGAACCGGCGGGCGGCAAGGCGATCAGCGTGCGACCCGCTTTGTCCACAGGAAATTCGCTGCGGGTGCCGGTTTCCGGATTCCAGCATTCCAGGTGTTTTCCGGCGGCAGGAAAGGTGGCGCGAACCGCGATATTGGATTGCGCCGTGTTGGCGAAGAAATACAGATCGCGTTCATCGTCGGAACGGTAATGAATCTGGTAGAGACCTTCCGTTTGTTTTTCGAACTGCACGGAGCGCTGGATTTTCAGATCCGTCAGCAGTTGATCGCTCCACGCCAGACACTGCCCGGCGCTTGCGTTTTTTCGCCACTCAGTC
This sequence comes from Kiritimatiellales bacterium, assembly GCA_041661845.1. GTDB lineage: Bacteria > Verrucomicrobiota > Kiritimatiellia > Kiritimatiellales > Tichowtungiaceae > Tichowtungia. The sequence continues at coordinate 2,241 of JBAZTQ010000234.1, forward strand.
AGCGACGGGGCCGTAGCGGCCGGCGGGCTGCGGCGAATTACACTCTCTGGATAGTTAAGAAGCAGGCTCTGAATGATCGTGCGGACTTGGGCGTCGTTGGCGGGCGCGTCTTGCAGGCCGGGACTGGATTCCGGGATATCTCCTGCGAACACGATTTTCCCGCCGGCTTGGGCGTAACGCTCCAGCGCTTCGGCCGTAGCCGGAACAAGCGTCTTGGCTCCCAGCACAATCAGTGCGTCGTAGTGCATCGGGCCGAAGGCGATTTTCCCGCCGTCGAATGCGGCCTGCTGGAGAATCTGGTCGCTGACGTAGTCGGCGTTGGCACCGTTCTGGTTGATCCAGCGCCAGACCTGATGCGCCCACGGCGGGTCGGTTTGGAACGGCCCGCGATCCAGACCGGCCTGTCCCCAGACGTCCGAGGTTCG
>JBAZTQ010000235.1:0-2642 GCA_041661845.1 Kiritimatiellales bacterium
TATGATCATCATGCTCAAAGGCGAAAATTCCCACGACGTGGTCAACCGCGTCAAAACCGCCATCGCCAAACTCGGCGACGCGCTGCCGAAAGATGTCCGCCTGAATGTTTTCTACGACCGCACCTCACTGATCGAAGCGTGTCTGCGCACCGTCGTGAATGCGACGCTGGAAGGCTGCTTTTTTGTGATCCTGATTCTCTTCCTTTTTGTGGCGGAACTGCGCACGTCGCTGATCGTCGTGATTTCTCTGCCGCTCACTTTTTTCGCGAGTTTCATCGTTATGGGCTGGCTGGGGATGAGTGCTAATCTGATGAGTCTTGGCGGACTGGCGTTTTCGGTGGGTATGGTGGTTGATGCCTCCATCGTGGTGGTGGAAAATGTCCGCCGCCGGCTGGCCTATGCGCCGGTAAACGCTGATAAGCGCAAAACGGTTGCCGAGGCCGTGATCGAAGTGGCGCGTCCGGTGGCCTTTTCGGTACTGATCGTCGTGGTGATTCTGGTGCCGCTGTTCACACTTCAAGGCATCGAAGGCAAGATGTTCGCGCCGCTGGCGATGACCATGTTGATTGCGCTGTTCACCTCGCTGGCCGTGGCGCTGACAATCATTCCGGTTCTTTCGGCGACGTTCCTGAAACAGGCCCCGGAAAAAGAATTCGGATTCATCCGCCGGTTTCATGCGTGGTATCTGCGGGTGCTGGATCGCGCCGTCGCCCGGCCGCGCTTTACGCTGGGAATCGCCGCCGCCGTACTGGCGGCCACGGTCGCGCTGGTTCCGTTCGTCGGAACCGAGTTTATGCCGCCGCTGGATGAAGGAGCCATCGCCATCAATGTCGTGCGGCTGCCGAACGCGTCGCTGGACGGCTCGGCGCTCGTGGCGGGCGTGATTGAAAAACGACTGCAGAAATTTCCGGAGATCGAAACCGTCGTGAGCAAGACCGGACGGGCCGAAATATCGGAAGATCCGATGGGGCCGGAGCAGACCGACGTTTTCATTATGCTGAAACCGCGCCGCCAGTGGAAAACCGGACGCGACAAAACAGAGCTTGTTGAAGCCATTCAAAAAGATCTGGCGATGATTCCCGGACTGCGCCTTTCCTTTTCCCAGCCGATTGCCTTGCGGGTCAATGAGCTGATTTCCGGCGTGAAAAGCGATCTGGCGGTAAAAGTGTTCGGGCCGGATCTCGCTGTACTCAAGGAGTTCTCGGATCGCGTTGCGCCGGTTATGCGGGCGGTGCGCGGTGCTGAGGACGTACGGGTCGAACAGATTTCCGGCGCGGAACAGATCGACGTTGTTATCAACCGGGAAGCCGTTGCCCGCTACGGAATCAATGTGGAAGATGTGAACGACGTGATTGAAACGGCGGTGGCCGGCAAGGTTGCCGGAACGCTTATCGAAGGGCAGCGGCGGATCGCGGTCGTCGTGCGGTTTCCTGAATCGGCCCGCGCCGATATTGCGCAGATCGAACGGCTGCTGATTCCGGCACCGAACGGCCTGCGGGTTCCGCTCGCGCAACTGGCGGATATCCGGATGGTCGAGGCTCCGGCGCAGGTGAGCCGCGAAAACGGCATCCGGCGCGTGGTTGTTGAAGCCAACGTGCGGGGCCGCGACCTCGGCGGCTTTGTCCGCGACGTGCAGACGAGTCTCGCGCCGCTGATCAAAGAACTGCCGCCGGATTATTTTGTGGAATACGGCGGGCAATATGAAAACCAGCAGCGCGCGATGCGGCAGCTTTCGTTTGTCGTGCCGATGGCGCTTCTGCTTATTCTGGTGCTGCTCTACATGGCGCTCGGTTCGGTGAGCAACTCGCTGCTGGTGCTGCTGAATCTGCCGTTTGCGCTGATCGGCGGCGTCGTGGCGGTTGTGGCGTTCCGGATGCCGCTTTCGGTTTCTGCGGCGGTGGCGTTTATTGTACTGCTCGGTATCGCGGTTCAAAACGGCGTGATTCTGGTGGCGTTCTTCCGGCAGCTGCGCGAACGCGGACGGTCGGTGGCGGAGACGATCCGTGAAGGTTGCGACCTGCGGTTCCGTCCGCTGCTGATGACGGCGCTGACCAGTTTTATCGGACACCTGCCGATGCTCTACGCCACCGGTTCAGGGGCCGACATCCAGAAACCGCTGGCCGTGGTCGTTATGGGCGGACTGGTCACTTCGACCATACTGACGCTGATTGTTCTGCCGACAATCTACGGTCTGGTTGAGCGGCGCAAAGAATCCCGGTAATGGGATACGGTTTTTGCCGCATTGCGGCAACTGGCCGCATTCCGGGATTGTAAACGGCGGGCGCTCTGTGGAAACTGTTGTCCTCAATTTCATTGGAGGAATTCACGATGAGCAAAAAAGCCATTAAAGAAGATATTTTCTGGGTCGGAGCGCTGGATCCGGATCGCAAGCTGTTCGACGCACTGATGCCGCTGCCGTACGGCACGACGTATAACGCCTATTTGGTCAAGGGATCGGAAAAGACCGTGCTGATCGATAGCGTGGAGCCTGAGAAAATGGCCGACCTTTTCCGTAATCTGGAAGACGTCGAAAAAATCGACTATATCGTCTGCAACCACACCGAGCAGGATCACTCCGGTTCCATTCCTGAAGTGCTCGGAAAATATCCGGAAGCCAAAATCCTCTGTCTCCAGAAAACCAA
>JBAZTQ010000236.1:0-2632 GCA_041661845.1 Kiritimatiellales bacterium
TATCACGGGTGTCCGGTTAACTGACTGATGAAGTTCTGGAAGATTCATAAAATGAGCGGCTTACGTGGCGCAATCGATGTCACGCATTTGAATTCTGAAGCCTTTCCAGAGAGGCTTCCGCATGAATTCCGGCCGCTTTATCCTTTCTCAAGTTCTCGATCTTGTGGATCGCAAAACTCTGTCCCGCTTGGTCGAACGCTACGATGCGGAGTCTCGCGTCCGGCATTTTGGTTGTCGCCAGCAACTCATCTGCATGGCTTTTGCCCAACTGACTTGGCGGGAGGGACTGCGCGATATTGCCGAGTGTTTGAATGCGCGTCCGGCCACGCTTTACCATCTGGGTTTTTCCGAGCCTGTGGCCAAATCGACGCTGGCCGATGCCAACGAACAGCGCGACTGGCGGCTTTGGGAAGATCTGGCCAAGACGCTCATGCGCAAAGCCCGACCACTCTATGCCGGGGAAGATCTCGGGCTGGACATCGACAACACCGTCTATGCCTTGGACTCGACGACAGTGGATCTCTCGCTCACGCTCTTTCCATGGGCAAACTTCCGAAAGACCAAGGCCGGAATCAAGATGCACACGCAGATCGACCTTCGTGGCCCGATTCCCACCTGCATCTTTGTCTCCGGCGCACGCCAGCACGACGTGCGCTGGCTCGACGATTTGTTTTTCGAGCCCGGAGCCTTTTACGTAATGGATCGCGGATACATGGATTTCCAACGTCTCCATTTGATCGCTCAAGCCGGAGCGTTCTTTGTCACACGAGCCAAGGACAACCTGCAATATGCCAGGCAAGTCTCCCAGCCTGTGAACATGCGGACGGGACTTCGCAGCGACCAGATCGGCAAACCCAAGCTGCCAAAAGCGCGGGCGGATTTCCCTTCGCTCTTGCGCAAGGTGCGATACTACCACGAGGAAACCGGGCGGGACTTGGTTTTTCTCACCAACAACCTGAGCGTCCCCGCGTTGACTGTGGCGAAGCTTTACCGGCTGCGCTGGCGCATCGAGTTGTTCTTCCGCTGGATCAAAGGCCATCTGCGCATCAAGCATTACTATGGGACGAGCCCCAACGCAGTGAAGACACAGATCTGGATCGCGGTGTGCGTTTACCTGATGGTGGCAATCATTCACAAAGAATTGAACCTGCCGGGAACCTTGCACAGAACTTTGCAGCTTTTGAGTGTTCACCCGTTTGAGAAAATGCCTATTCATGAACTGCTTACAGAAACCGACTTCAAAGGTTTGGAACCATTGTCTTCTAACCAACTGTTGCTGTGGGACTTATAACCGGACACGCGTGAAAATGTATAGTTGTGTCCCCGTCGAAAAGTTCAGTGAAACAGCGCTGTTTGTGCCAACCTGCGACACGACCTGCATTCTTAATTCAATAGTCGTCCCTAGGTTGAGAGCCCCCGTCTCAGCGCTCCAGATTGTTGGATCGGTGATGGTATAGCTCCCCACACCTGTATCGTTAAAGGTAAGGATGCCGCCGCTCACCGACTGATTTGCCCCCGGAACACTAGTGGTCCACGTCGGCGTGGAGGCAGCAGGCAGGGCGTCCGCTGTATAAACCGTGGTGAAATCCACGTCATTGATTAGGACGGTGTACGCGGAGGGCAGGAAGGCAAGGGACATGCAGGCTATCAGGCCATGGAGAAATAAAGTAGAGTTTTTCATAGCGATGTGGTGGAGGAGGTTTATGATTCAGGTTCTGATCTTTCTGATTCTTGTGCTATTTCCCGGTCGTGTTTCCAAGGAGCCCGAGCCGAATTCCGGCTCTGCACCGCCTGGCGACAACAGCTTTATCTGAGCGAACGGTAAGAGCAAGGGGGACACCGCGTCAAACACAAACGCGTGGTAATGTCAGATGACCACTCTGGGATTGGGCGGGGCGAGGGATTCGCCTTTGTGGAACTTTGGAAAGATCAGCGTCTCGCTCGGTTTCAAGGGATTTCCCTCGGCCAGTTGGAGCACTGCCCGGACCACCCGATGCAGATTCACATTCCAATCCACGACGTAGCGGGCGATGTCGGGGGTGATATGGAAAAATGCCTTGTCCTCTGTGTTCGAGATGAGGGAGACATCCTGAGGGACGCGCTTTCCAGAAGTCACCAGATGACTGAACACGGTCAGGGCGGAGGAGGAACCCCGAACGACCACCGCAGTCGGTGGCTTGGCGAGATGAAACTGCGCATCCAATGCCCGTCGGATCCCATCCACGGTGCCGTCGTGGTGGATGACCGATGGCAAGGCGTTCTCATGCCCGCCGCGTTCGAATGCTTCCTGAAAGCCCTCCTCACTGTGCACGTCGCCCGCCAGCGGGCTGGCCGACCCGAGCAAGAGAATGCGCCGATGCCCGAGGCGCAATAATACCTGGGCGGCGTGACGGCAAATGGCACGATGGTCGAGATCGAACGACGACAAGGAAACTCCCTCATACCGCGACCCGAAGACGAAGGCGGGTATTTTCCTGGCCGCGAACCAGGTTTGAACTTTCTCCGAGGAGCGTATCAACAACCAGCAGGCGGTTGGGGTTTCCCTCACCAACTTTTCCAGGCGCTCCTCCAAGCGTGCCGCGCTGAATCGCAGGTTGGTATGCAACCTGACCTCAAATCTCGCCGCATGAAA
>JBAZTQ010000237.1:0-2596 GCA_041661845.1 Kiritimatiellales bacterium
TATTGATTCCGCCGCGCGGCGTCGTGGTGCGGCAGAGCACCAGCGAACTGGCCGTCCGTCATCGCGAAACAGCCAAAGCGGCGCACTTTATCCAGAAACATTTCCGGGAGCCGCTCTCCGTCGAAAAAGTCGCCGCCGCCGCCGGACTTTCGCGGCGGGGTTTGACGGTTGCGTTCCGCCGCGAACTCGGAGAAAGCGTCGCGCGTTACATCGCACGGCTGCGCGCCGAAGAAGCCGGACGCCTGCTCTGCGAAACCGATCTTAAGGCGACCGATGTAGCGGAGCAGGCGGGGTTCGGCAGTCTGGAACATCTTTCCCGCGCCTTTAAACGCGCCACCGGTCTGCCGCCGGCTGCATACCGGCAGCAACACCGCCGGGATCATGCCAGAGCGTTGTCTTGATCCGGTCAAACTTCTTTGGACATTTCCTCGAGGGTCCTGCCTCGTGTTTCTTTAATCCATTTCCGCACGAAGAAGAACGACAGCAACGCGCACAGGGTGTAGACCCCGTAGGCTCCGCCCAGCCCGACGGATGCCAGCAGCATCGGAAACGTTATGGTGATGACAAAGTTTGCCACCCACTGCGCACTGGCGGCGACGGCCAGTGCCGTTCCGCGGATCCGGTTGCTGAACATTTCTCCCAGCAGCACCCAGACCACCGGCCCCCACGAAAAAGCAAAGAAGAGAATATACAGATGCGCCGCGACCAGCGCACCGATTGCCGCCGTGCGTCCAAGCAGAAGAGAGCCGTCGGCTGCCTGACCCGCCAGCGCAAAAAGAACAGCCAGCACACCCAGCGAAACAAACATACCTGCCGAGCCGATCAGCAAAAGCGGTTTACGCCCGGCCCGGTCAATTGTGGCAATTGCCAGAAAGGTGGCGATGATGTTAACGGCTCCGGACAGAACATTGATCAGCAGTGCATTGTTTTCCGAGAATCCGGCCGCCTGCCAGAGCACGGCACCGTAATAAAACACCACATTAATTCCTACAAACTGCTGGAACACGCTCAAGCCGATACCGATCCAGACAATCGGAAGCAGCTTCCCTTTTGCCAGCAGATCGCTCAGCCGGGGTTTATGCGTTCGTTGCATGGTGCTGCGGATCAAGGCCAGCTCGGCATCCAGTCCTTCTTTTCCCCACACCCGGCTCAGTACTTTCGCGGCACGCTCCTCTTTTCCGCAAGCCACCAGATAACGGGGCGACTCAGGAACCAGAAGAAGAAGAAGAAGATAAAGTCCGGCCGGAATGCAGCCTGCCCAGAACATCCAGCTCCAGGCCGCATAGCCGCCCAGCCAGCGCTCCATTGCTCCGCCTGAAGCGCGGGCAATCAGATAGTTGCTGAAGAAAGCCGCCAGAATCCCGAGCACAATCGCCAGTTGCTGGAGCGAAGCGAGCCGTCCGCGAATGGGTGCCGGCGCGACTTCGGAGATGTAGGCTGGAGCCAGCACGCTGGCCGCTCCAATCGCCAGTCCGCCGATCAGCCGGTAAATTACAAATTGCAGTATGGAACCGGCGATGCCCGATCCCCAGGCGCTGATTAAAAAGAGAACGGCCGCAACCAGCATCATTGGACGACGGCCTACTTTGTCGGCCAGTGTTCCGGCATAAAAAGCACCGATTGCGCAACCCAGCAGAGCGGAAGCGACGGAAAAGCCGGAGATCAGCGCATCGGATTTAAAGGTCGCCGCCAGCGCCTTGACCGTTCCGTTGATTACCGCGCTGTCGAATCCGAACAGGAATCCGCCCAGCGCCGCCACGCAGCTGATGAACAGGATGTAGCCGAAGTCATACGTTTTCGTTTTTTGCATTAGGTCTCCTTTGTTTTAACAACACGCTGCACAGGAAGAGAAGGCTCGCAAATTCTCTTCCGATGTTCCCGGGGTGATTTCGCAACCGGCCGACACGATACAGCGTCCCGCCGCCTGCGATGAATCTTCTTTCACGCTTTGCCGGATCGTCCCGGCGTTGCCGTCCTGAACGACCGTTACCGGATCGCACTTTCCGCTGAAAACCTGCCGCGCGCCAAGCAGCGGCGCAAACGGCGCCATAGACGCGACCAGATGGTCGATGTCGATGATATCCGCGCCGGTACGGATCATGTCCGGAATCAGCGCGGTCGTGTTGCCGCAGATGTGCAGCTTCGCCAGTGCGCCGAGCGAATGAACGTGATCAATCATCCGTCGTTCGCGCTCAAACGCGAACTCGCGGTAAAGCTCCGGCCCGATCTGTGAGCAGAACGCATCGCCGATGCCGATGCAGTCGGCTCCGGCCTGTACTTGAGCGGTAATAAAATTCAGCGCGGCTTCCGTGATTACTTCCATCGCGATATGCACGGCCTCGGGATCATCATAAAAATCAAAGGCGGCGTTGGAAACGCCGCGCAAATCCGCATACTCCGCAACCGGGCCTTCCACCCAGCCGACTGTGAAAAAGCGGTCGCCCGTCACTCTGCGGAATTCCGCGATCTCGCGAACCCGGTTCGTCAGCCGCCGGTGATCTTCGACCCGGTATGGCTTCAAAGCGCGCACCGCATCCATGTCCGGCAGGTGTCCGCTCCGATCCATCGGCAAACTGTCTTCGGGATATTCCACCTG
>JBAZTQ010000238.1:0-2589 GCA_041661845.1 Kiritimatiellales bacterium
TTCGCCAAGTCATCCCGCCAGCGGTTTTTGCCGTCCAACCCCGGCCCAAAGTAAAACGCTTCTCTCGCTGCGCATTGAAAACGAAAATTGGTCAGATAATGGTGCGATCCGTACGCCATTGTGTCTTCGAAATGGATTTGATAGGGAATTGTGAAAAATGACATCGCAGTGTAACTCCTGGTTATATTAATGGTAAGTTTTGTTGTTTTTTCATTTGAGGCTTAGCCGGGTTTTGAACGGTTCGTTGAAAACTTCGGTTTTGGCTGTAGATTGCTCTTAGTCCAGACAATAAGCATTGAGCCTAAGGCGGCCTTTTTTACGCAGCGGAATGGCGCTGCCCCGGTTGTGCTTTAATTCTTAAGTGAGTTGTTTTGTCTCGCTGATTTTCTCTACAATCCTTGTTCCGCCTCCTTTTGCTGTACGAAACAGCTGCGTACGTAAGACATAAATTATTAGTGAGAGACTTCGGCTACCCACCCGCCGCCAAAAGCCCGGTAAATTGAGACTAGGGCAACGTACACCTCAGTCTCGGCCTTGGCTCGCTCATCTGCGACGACAAGTTTGGTGCGCTGGGCGTCCAGTACGGACAGATAATCATTAGCGCCGTGCTGATATAAGCCATTGGCGAGCCGGTAGGCTTCTTCAGCAGCGGTTTCGGCCTCGGTCATTCGGTTACGGCGCTCCAGCGAGGAGACGTGCGCGACATAGGCGTTTTCCACGTCTTCCAGCGCGAGCAGAAAAGTCTTCTCGTAGTTCGCCGCGACTTGATCCAGCCTGGCGTCGGCGGCGGTGATGTAGGCCTGGATGCGTCCGGCATTGAATATCGGCGCGGTAAGGCCCGAACCAAGCGTATAAACACTCTCGGCAATACTTGAAAACCCGCTCGAAGCCAACGCGCCGAAACCGCCGCTAGCCGACAGCACCAGCTTTGGCAGCAAATCGGCCCGCGCCGCGCCGAGACGGGCCGCCATCGTAGCGACTTCGGTCTGCGCCAAGCGCAGATCAGGTCTTTGTTCCAGTAAATCCGAGGGTAGAAGCCGGGGGATGTCCGGCGAATTTGCAGGCAATGGCTCGGTATTAGCCAAGCGGTTGTGCATTTTTTCCGGCGGCTCGCCCAGTAACACGGCAAGGCGATGAATCAGGTTTGAGGCGGCGCTCTTGAGAGTAGGAAGCGCGGCGGCAGTGGTGTTTGTCAAGGTTTCCTGACGGGCGACATCCCATTGGTTGGTCAAGCCGGTGCGGTTGAATGCCTTTAACACCCTCAGGCGTTCCTGCTGGATGTTGATGTTTTTCTGCAAGATGGCTGTGCGTTTTTGTACGCCGCGCAGTTCTAAATAGTGGGTCGCCACTTGGGCCAGCAGTCCCACTTGTGCGGCATGTAGCGCCTGTTCGGCCCCTTCCGCCTGAGCGGCGGCGGCTTCCGCTTCCAACTGCCGGGTGCCGAACAGGTCGATTTCCCAGCGGGCGGACAACCCGCCGGTGATAATATCGGCAGTGGGCGTGAATAGCCGGATGCCTTGATCGCTCGGTACGCCGATGATCCGGTCGATCTTTTTTTCCCGACCGCCGGCGGCGAATAGGTCGATGCTTGGATAGAGCATCGAGTCGGCGACGGTGGTCATGGCTTTGGCTTCACGAACACGCGCTATGGCGCTCCTGAGATCGTGATTGTTCGCCAATGCTTGGCTAAGCAGGGCGTTCAGCTTCGGATCCTGGAACCCTTTCCACCATTCTTTAAGATCGGCCGGGTTGGAATGCGTTCGGGCATCGGGGGCGTGATGCCAATCTTTGGGTGGTGTTATCAAGTTCATTGGATTGTCGACACGGGTTGGAGTGCAGGCGCTCAAGTTAAGCAACGTTGCTATAACGGGAATCGGTAGCCAATGCTGCCTGTTCACCTTCAGCCCTCGTTCCCACGCGCTGCGTGGGAACGAGAAAACGTCAATTTGTCCACGAAAAGCACAAAAAGCACGAAAGACACTAAAAAAATCAATCTATTGTTATAGCTCAGCCATTCACGTGTTGGGTAACGATCTTCAGCACACCGTTTGGCTGCGTCATGCGTTACTTTCAACAACCTCTCAATGCACTGTTCTACCATCTGCATAATAGTTTGGTCTTTGTTCGGATATTTTCGTGTTTTTCGTGGAAAAGTTAATTTTTTTTGGTTCATTGGGAAACTCGGTTGCCGACTGGCAAGATCACGAATGTTTCAACACGTTTTACCCTGAACCAAGCCGCATAGAGCGCGGGCAAAAAGAAAATCGTCAGGAAGGTGGCGATAGTGAGTCCGCCCATAATCGCTATGGCCTGCGGCCCGAAGAAATCGTTGCGCGATAACGGGATCATCGCCAGGATGGCCGCCGCCGCAGTCAGCAGGATCGGCCTGAAGCGCCGCACCGTCGATTCGACGATCGCGGTCCAGGTATCGAGTCCGGCTTTTTGGTCCTGCTCGATCTGATCCACCAGAATCACCGCGTTGCGCATGATCATGCCGGACAGGGCGATAATGCCGAGCAGCGCCACGAAGCCGAAAGGCGCGCCGAACAGCAGCAGCGCGAACGCCGCGCCGATTACGCCCAACGGCGC
>JBAZTQ010000239.1:0-2561 GCA_041661845.1 Kiritimatiellales bacterium
TGCAGGATCAGCTGGATTTTTTCAACCGCCAGCAGCACTCATTTATTCCCTGTCAGGTGACAGCGCGCACCATCAGCGGCTGGTGGCAAAGTGTGCGGCTGGACAAAGGCAGAACGCAAGGCGTCGAGGCCAACCGCGCGGTTATTTCACCCGACGGACTGGTCGGGCGGACGGACGAGGTTTCGTCGCATACCGCAGAAGTGCTGCTGCTCTCCGATCCAGCCTGTAAAGTTTCTGCACGCGTAAGCCGGACCGGATCGTTCGGTCTGGTGACGGGGCGCGGTGTAAACGCTCAGGGCTATCCGGTCGCGCGCATGCAGTTCATTCACAAAGATGCGCCGGTACGGGCCGGAGATACGGTGGCAACGTCCGGCCTGGGCGGCGTTTTCCCCAAAGATATTCTGATCGGCTATATCGAAAGCGTCGGCATGGAGGAAACCGGCCTCTATCAATATGCAGATATTATTCCGAAAGCGGTGACGGAACTGATGGACGTGGTTTTTGTCGCTGCTGAAGAGGAAAATGCGGAGGCAGAAGAATGAACTGGCTCTTCATTACACTGACGCTGGCAGCCGGTGCGCTGCTGCAAACAGTAATTCCGGCATGGACTGCCTTCGGTTCGCTGGAACTTCCGTTGCTGACCGGACTCGTTATTTGCATTGCCCTGCACACCGATCATGCACGGATGATTTATACCGCCGTTTTAGCCGGCCTGCTGCACGATGCGCTCTGTCCTGCACCGCTGGGTCTGTCAATTCCTTACTTCATCGGCCTGGCGGCCGGTATCAATTGGATCCGTGATGAAGTATTCGGCGACGAGCCCGCCACGTACGCCTTACTTGGCGCGGCTGCCGCCGTTTTTGAAACCCTTTATTATGCGCTGGTTTTTTCGCTGACCGGCTTGAGACCTCTTTCCGGCGGATTACTGGCTCTCCGGCTGGCCGGCGGTTTAATGGCGGGCGCGGTGGTTGTTCCGCTCATATCGCTGACCGTTCTTCAACTGCGTTATTTGACCGCGCGAAACCGGAGGCGTTTCGTATGATGCGCATCCGGCGGACAGACCGTTTTTTTATACCGCGCATCTATCTGCTGGCGGGCGTGATGATGATTGCTTTTCTGGTGCTTGGAATTTCTCTCTGGCGGCTGCAGGTGGCCAAAGTTACACAGTTTGAAAGCCGCCAGCAGATTCAGAGCCTCCGGCGCGTACGGCTGCCCGGCATTCGCGGAAAAATTTACGACCGCAACGGACTGTGTCTGGCGGACAACCGTCCGGTTTATTCCATTGCGATGTTTCTGGAAGATGTGCGCCGGCCCGGGCCGTGGTCGCGCACCATCGACCGCGCCATGGACGTGATCGGTCAGGTATCCAAGGTGACCGGATTGCAACCGGCGATTAACCGGGACACCATCTGGAAACATATCCGTCTGCGGCTGCCGCTGCCGCTGGCGCTCTGGAGCGACATCGGACCGCAGTCCATATCGCGGCTGGCAGAGCTGGGCCACGATATTCCGGGCGTTGATATTGATACACAGGCCACACGCACGTATCCCTACAGTCCATACACCTCACACCTGCTCGGCTATGTTGGTCGCGCTGATCTTGACTCGTTGAATGAGGAAGAAAGCTATTCTTATTATCTGCCGGAAATGACCGGACGCGCCGGTCTCGAAAAACTTTTTGATCCCTTCCTGCGCGGCGAAGCCGGCGGCATGCTGGTGCAAATTGATGTTTCCGGTTACCGGCATGGCGAACTGGCTCATCAGGCACCGAAAGCCGGCGGCGATCTGCGCCTGACGCTTGATATGGAAGTGCAGCTCCTGGCGCACAAGGCAATGGGTGCGCATCGCGGAGCGGTAGTGGTGCTAGATCCCAATAACGGCGATGTGCTGGCGATGCTCAGCGCGCCGGGATTTGACGCCAACCGGTTTGTGCCGTACATCAACACGGCGGACTGGAAGGCGCTGAGTGAGTCCGGCGAAAAACCACTGCTGAACCGCGCGGTTGCCGGTGTCTATCCGCCGGGCAGTATTTTCAAACCGCTGGTTGGTCTGGCTGCGGCGACGCTCAATCCGGATGCGGTGCATACGGTTTATGACAGTCCTGCCGTATTTCATATTGGCGGGCGCACGGTACACACCGTCGGGCACGGTGAAGTCGCCATGCGGGACGCTCTTAAGTTTTCTGCCAATGTCTATTTTTTCAAAACGGCACTGGCCTGCGGTCCTGATCCGATTATTCACCAGACTTTGGCCGCAGGGCTCGGAAAGAAAACAGGCGTCGAAGTTGATTTCGAAAGCGGCGGCACCATACCGGATAAAAAATGGCTGCAGGACAACCGGGTCGGCTGGTCGGACGGCGACACGTGCAACCTCGCGATCGGGCAGGGGTATGTGGCGGTCACGCCGATTCAAATGGCGATGGTCACCGCAACAATCGCCAACGGCGGTTATCTGTACCGCCCGCAACTGTTGCAGGCGTACCGCAAATCCGGTTCAGCCGATTTTATTTTGAATCCCGGCCACCGGATCGGGAAAATGGACTGGTCTGAGGCCGCGCTGCT
>JBAZTQ010000240.1:0-2547 GCA_041661845.1 Kiritimatiellales bacterium
GCAGATGCGCGAACAGCACTTCCACATGGCGCTCGTCGTCGACGAATACGGCGGCACTGCCGGGATTGTCTGCATGGAAGACATCATCGAAGAACTCATCGGCGAAATCCGCGACGAATACGACCTCGCCGAAAAAGACATTCTGAAATGTTCCGACGGCACCGTTTTAGTCAAAGCCAGCCTCGCCGTCGCCGACCTCAACGAAGAGCTTGGACTGAACATTCCCGAGAGCGACGAATACGACTCCATCGGCGGCTACGTTCTCAACGAACTCGGTAGTATTCCGCCCGCCGGAACCAAAGTCGCCGCGCCCGGCTTGGAAATCACCGTCCAAAACGCCACGCCGCGCCGCATCCACACCCTGCTGCTCACACCGCTCCCGGAAAAGGAATAGAATGTTTATTCAACAGGCGCTCACCGATCCGTTTCTCTACTTCGGCTGGATTACCTTCGTGGTGTTTTCCATCTGCTGTCACGAATACGCCCACGCCTACACCGCTTTGCATTTTGGCGACGACACCGCCGCGCGCAACGGACACCTCACACTGAATCCGCTGGTACAGATGGGCCTGCAATCGCTGATCATGCTCGCACTTTTCGGCCTCGCCTGGGGTGCTGTTCCGGTTAATCCGGTCTCGGTGCGCAGCGCGCCCAAACGGGCGCTGATTGCTTTGTCCGGCCCGCTGATGAACCTGCTGCTCTGCCTGATCTTTTCGCTCCTAATGGTTATCGCCGACACCGTCGGCAATCCCGGCGCCGTGCATTTCCTGCTCATCGGCGGCGCGGTCAACGGTATGCTTTTCGTCTTCAATATCCTGCCGGTACCGGTACTCGACGGCTTCGCCGTCATCTCCGCCTTCCATCCCGCCTTCGAACGGTTCGCGCAGAAACACGCCACCGCCATCTTCCTGATCTTCCTTCTGCTGCTGTGGAACTCGCCGCTCGGTTCCTTCATCTTCGCCGCCGGATACGCTCTCGAAGCTGCCTTCGTCGACTTCTTTCACAGCCTCGCCTCGCTGATTGTGTGACCGCAAAGACACGAAGGCCGCCAAGGGTTCTTTGGCCTGGATAACACAACTTAAAAAACTGCAATAATGCCATCGATAGCGTCCGGTCAACTAACCGTGATCCTCATTTACTCTTCAGCCAAATCGGGGAAAAGGCAGGGTTTGTTTCAGAAGTCATCGTCCGAGGAGCTTTTCTTGCGGTCTGGATTCGTCGCAATCAAACGTTCGTTGATGCCCTAGTCCGTCCGATTCAAGAAGCACTCGCAAACGCCCAACAAAACGTAGTCCGTCCAGCAATCCAATAAATTAAAATTTTTACCATCCGGAGTTGAACTTTTTTCTTTGCGTCTTAGCGGTCAATCTCTCTGGTGGAACGCGACCGCCGGGCGCGTTTTCCTCCTGCGGCGGACAAGTAAGCCCGCTCGGCGATCGGGCTCCACCTCAAGGCTTTTCTTCTTTGTTCTGTGCGGCGTGAGAGCTTTGCGTATAAAATGCGGGCCGCAGAAAAAGACGGAAAGGATTTCAACAGCTATGCGAATCAAATGGATTGCGGCAGCCGTTGCCGTCATTACAACCGCCGGAACCGGACAAGCCATTGATCTGCTGACGGCGTACCAGCAAGCCGCGAAGTCGAGTCCGCTGGTCGCGCAGGCTTATGCCCGGTTGCAGGCGGAGCAGTTCGGCAAAGACGTCGCCCGTTCCGCGCTCGCGCCCCGGCTGACCGCCGAAGGTTCCGTCAGCCAGAACAATCTCGATCTCACCGGATTCGGCGCCGCGCCGATCAAGGAAGAATACAATCCGTCCAGTTACAGCGTAACGCTGACACAGCCGCTGATTAACGGCGCGGCGTGGTCGACGTTTCAGGCGTCGCGCTCCAAAGCGCAGAGTTATGAAGCGGGACTGCTGGCCGTTAAGCAGGATTTGATTCTGCAAACAGCCGACGCCTATTTCGCCGTCCTGCGAGCCGAAGCGCTGGAGCGTACTGCGCTCAGCCAGCAAACGCTCTTGCAGAAAATCAGTGACCGCGCCGAAGGCGAACGGCAGGCCGGTACCGGCGATATCATTGCCGTTCAGGAAGCCCGCGCCCGGCTCGACGGCGCACAGGCAGAACTGCTCAGCGCCCGCAACGGCGTACAGATTGCCCGCCGCGCGCTGGAGCGGCTGACGCATCAGCCGGTCGCCGAAGCGCTGACCGATCTTGAAACACTGGAACCGCAAGGTCCGGTTCCGGCCCGTATGGAAGACTGGGTGACATCGGCGGAAAACAGCCAGCCGGTACTGGAACAGGCGCGGCAGGAATTGCAGGCCACCCGGTATATGATTTCGGCGGCAGCCCGCGGAAACTGGCCGGTCGTTTCGCTGAATGCGCAGTATATCCATGCGGACGGTTCGTTCATGCCGGCAATTGAACGCAGCGAAAGTCTGGTCGGCGTCAGCGCGGTCTGGCCGCTTTTCCAGGGCGGTCAGGTCAGGGCGTCCAAGGCGCGGGCCGAAGCGCTGACACGGGTCAGTCAGTACGGACTGGAAGCACTGTCAGACA
>JBAZTQ010000241.1:0-2528 GCA_041661845.1 Kiritimatiellales bacterium
CGAAACCAGATTGATGGAACAGCAGGTGGGCTCCGGGCAGGATGTGATCGACGCGCAAATGGCGTTTGAACAGCACCGGACCGATCTGAAAGCGTCGGAGCAGATGCTTCGTGTGCTGGGGTTGACGCAAGAGGATCTGGCTGGAGCGCGTGAGCTGGATGCCGGGCGGCTTCCGGTTCGTGCACCGGTCTCCGGAACAATTATCGAGAAGCATGCGGTCACCGGCGAGATGGTAGAGACCGGTAAAGACCTGATGCTGCTCTCCGACCTCAGCACGGTATGGGTCTGGGCCAATGTGCATTCGCGCGATCTGGGAAAACTGCTGGCTGCTGAAAAGAGCGGGCCCATCGCGGTTGACATCACCGTCGACGCTTTTCCCGGACGGGCATTCAAAGGAAATCTCGACTATGTGGGCGCTACCATGAGCGAGCAGACCCGTACCGTGAAAGTGCGGGCGACGGTCGATAATTCCGGCCTGGAACTGCGTCCGGGAATGTTCTGCAGCGCGACCATTTCGCTCGGCAGCGGTCAGGCCGACAACGTGCTGGCCGTGCCGCGATCCGCTGTGTTCGCGGACGAAGGCAAGCCCTTCGTTTTCAAACATTGGAAAGACGACTTCTATGTCCGTCAGGACGTGAAGCGCGGCCGTGAATTTTCCGGCATGGTGGAGATTCTCGACGGCTTGCAGGCCGGCGAAACGGTAGTGGCGGAAGGCGCGTTCCTGCTCAAGTCGGACGTGCTGCGCGAAAAGATGGGCGCCGGCTGCGCGGATTAACGGAAGGATTTCGCCATGTTAGATAAGCTTATTCATTTTGTTTTACAGCAGCGGATGCTGGTTATTCTCGGCACGCTCATTCTGGCCGGTGCCGGACTGTTTGCGTGGAAGACGCTGCCGGTCGATGCGTTTCCTGACGTCACCAACGTTCAGGTGATGATTCTGGCCAAAGCCCCCGGGCTGACCGCCGTTGACGTCGAAGAGCGGGTCAGTTATCCGATTGAGCAGGTCATGGGCGGACTGCCGAAGGTGAAGCAGGTGCGGTCGCTGTCGAAGGCCGGACTGTCGCAGGTTGTGATCGTTTTCGAAGACGGCGTGGATACCTACTGGACGCGGCAGGTCGTGTTCGAGCGTCTGGCAATGGCGCGTGGCGAACTGCCGCCGGGTGTCGAACCGGAGCTCGGACCGATCAGTACCGGGCTCGGTGAAATCCTGCAATACACGGTGGACAACGACACGCACGATCCCATGGAACTGCGCACGATTCAGGACTGGCTGATCAAGCCGCGCCTGAAACCTATCGCCGGCGTCAACGAGGTAAACAGTTTCGGCGGTTCGGTGAAACAGTATCAGGTGCTGGTCTCGCCGGAGCGTCTGCTCAACTACGGGCTGACCGCAAATGACGTCGTCGAAGCCGTCGAGCGCAACAACGCCAACGCGGGCGGCGGAATTCTGGTGAGCGGCTGGGAGCAGTTTTATCTGCGCGGCGTCGGGCTGCTGCAGGACATTCCAGATATTGGACGGATCGTACTGCGGGCCGACGGCGGCACGCCGGTTTATCTGCGCGACGTAGCCGATATCGTCATCGGCGCGGAACCGCGCCAGGGCGCGGTGACCCGCGACGGGCAGGGCGAGGCGGTCGCCGGTATGATCATCATGCTCAAAGGCGAAAATTCCCACGACGTGGTCAACCGCGTCAAAACCGCCATCGCCAAACTCGGCGACGCGCTGCCGAAAGATGTCCGCCTGAATGTTTTCTACGACCGCACTTCGCTGATCGAAGCGTGTCTGCGCACCGTCGTGAATGCGACGCTGGAAGGCTGCTTTTTTGTGATCCTGATCCTCTTCCTTTTTGTGGCGGAACTGCGCACGTCGCTGATCGTCGTGATTTCTCTGCCGCTCACCTTTTTCGCCAGTTTCATCGTCATGGGTTGGCTGGGGATGAGCGCGAATCTGATGAGTCTCGGCGGGCTGGCGTTCTCGGTGGGCATGGTGGTTGATGCCTCCATCGTGGTGGTGGAAAATGTCCGCCGCCGTTTGGCCTATGCGCCGGTAAACTCCGATAAATGCAAAACGGTCGCCGAGGCCGTGATCGAAGTGGCGCGTCCTGTAGCCTTTTCGGTACTGATCGTCGTGGTGATTCTGGTGCCGCTGTTTACGCTTCAGGGCATCGAAGGAAAAATGTTCGCGCCGCTGGCGATGACCATGCTGATCGCGCTGTTCACCTCGCTGGCCGTGGCGCTGACAATCATTCCGGTTCTTTCGGCGACGTTCCTGAAGCAGGCACCGGAAAAGGAATTCGGATTCATCCGCCGGTTTCATGCTTGGTATTTGCGGGTACTGGAGCGCGCCGTCGCCCGTCCGCGCTTTACGCTGGGAATCGCCGCCGCCGTACTGGCGGCCACGGTCGCACTTATTCCGTTTGTCGGAACCGAGTTTATGCCGCCGCTGGATGAAGGAGCCATCGCCATCAATGTCGTGCGGCTGCCGAACGCGTCGCTGGACGGCTCGGCGCTCGTGGCGGGCGTGATTG
>JBAZTQ010000242.1:0-2514 GCA_041661845.1 Kiritimatiellales bacterium
GAGCGAGAACACTGACAACCACGGACGGGCACCGTCAGGAAAAGAAAGCCTGATTCCGAAGCACGGCGGGTTCCGGAACCTGAAGACCTTTCAGCTGGCGCAGCTGGTTTATGACATCACGGTACGGTTCTGCGACCGGTTTGTCAGTCGGCGCAGCCGGACGCACGATCAGATGGTTCAGGCGGCGCGGAGCGGAACGCAGAATATTGCCGAAGGCAGTGTCGATTCGGCGACATCCAAAAAGATTGAACTCAAACTGACCGGCATTGCGAAAGGCAGTCTCGAAGAGTTGCGCCTCGACTATCAGGATTATCTCCGGCAGCGGAGCCTGCCGGAATGGCCGCCGGAACATCCGGCGCTGATGCGCTTTAAAGCGCTGCGCTGTTCGACGCTGGAAGAATTCCGTGCGTGGGTGGCCGAAGAGGCAAGGAAAGAGAAGAACACCGACGAACAAGGACGGACACGGACAGATATAAATGGGGTGAAAGCCGGTGGCAGTCCTTGTCCGTCTGTGTTCCCGTCCGTGTGCGTTGCCAACGGCGCGCTTTCTCTGTTGAACCTCTGCATTTACCTGCTCGACCGGCAACTCCGGACGCTGGCCGAGACGTTCGAAAAAGAAGGCGGCTTCACGGAGCGGCTTTATCGAATCCGCAGTGAGCGCCGCCGAAACAACTGACAGCCTATTTTGCTGCGGGTGCCGGGCGGAACTCTGGATGGCGGATCTGCCCGCCGGCTTCGGCGGTCCAGACGAGCAGGGCGGTGCAGATAATACAGGCGGCCAGCACCAGTGCGGCGACTTTGTACTGATAAGATGGCGCGAACCGCATAATCAACAGTCCGGCGGCGGCGAGAGCCAGCGCGATGTAAACAAAGACCGCCGCGATATCGGCGCGGGAAGCATGACTTTCCAAAAAAGCCGCCGCCGCGCTGTCGAGCTGAATTCCGGCCGCTCCTTCACCGGTTTCCATGACGACCGGAATGCTCAGTCCGCAGATCAGGACGATCAGCAAACCGGAAAGCAGCGCGCCGCGATCTTTGCGGATCAGACCGATCATCAGCGGAATGATGGCGACGGACAGTCCGATCAGCGCGACGTGATTGAGTGCGACATGTAAATGTTCCGGTGTAAACATGATGATTTCTCCTTTTAGTTATTGTGCGGGGGCGTGCTGCAGCAGTTCGTAAAGCTGGCGGTAATAGCCGCCGCGGGCCATCAGTTCGTCGTGCGTGCCCTGATCGATCAGCTCGCAGTGGCGGATGACGAGAATGCGGTCGGCGTAGCGGATGGTGGAAAGGCGGTGGGCGATGACGATGCTGGTGCGGTTTTTCATCAGCTTGCCGAGGGCGTCCTGAATGAGCATTTCGGTGGCGGTATCGACGCTGGCGGTGGCTTCATCCAGCACAAAGAGCAGTTCGGGATTCTGTGCGAAGGTGCGGGCCATGACGAGTAGCTGCTTTTGTCCCAGCGAGAGTCCTTCGCCGCGCTCATTCAGCACGGTGTCGTAGCCCTGCGGCATGGCCATGATGAAGCTGTGGGCGTTGACGGTTTGGGCGGCGCGGACGATATCGTCGCGGGTCAGGTCGGGGTTGAGCAGGGAAATGTTGTCGGCGACGGAGCCAGCAAAAAGAAACGGATCCTGAAAAACATAGCCGAGCTGGCTGCGCAGATCGGCTTTCCTGAAGTCGCGCACGTCGATTCCGTCGATGGTGACGCGTCCGCGCTGTATGTCATAGAAGCGGCCGATCAGATTGATGATGGTGCTTTTGCCCGCGCCGGTCGCGCCGACGACGGCGAGCACCTGACCGGGCTCCACGCAAAAGCTGAGGTCGCGCAGGATCCAGTTTTCGTTTTCGTAGGCGAACCAGACGTTCTGGAATTCAATCGCGCCGCTGATGCGCTCTTTGGATACCGGCTGTTCGGGATCGGTGACCGCTTCCGGCGTATCCATGAGTTCAAAAATTCTTTCCGCCGAAGCCATGGCGGTCTGGAACGAACCGGCTTTGTCGGAAAGTGAGCCGAGCGGACGGAAGAAGTCGCGGATGTAGGCGAGGAAGGCGACGAGCGCGCCGAGGGTGAGGATCGGGCCGTCTTTCAGAATGATAAACCCGCCCACGGCGAGGATTAATGCGATGGAGAGCGCCTGTCCGGTTTCAATGATTGGAAAGTAATGGCTGAACCAGCGGACTTCCTCATAATGCGCGGCGCGCAGGTCGGTGTTGCGCTCGTCGAAATCTTTGCGCGTGCCGGCTTCGCGGTTGAAAAGCTGAATGGTCGGCATGCCGGTGAGATCTTCCTGAAGCAGCGCATTGAGCGCGGCCTGCCGTTTACGGATCAGCCGGTTGGCCTGCCGGAGCTTGCGGTTCACATAGAACAGCAGCGCAAACAACAGCGGCAGGATGCAGAACAGCGCGGCGGCCAGATGCGGACTGATGTACAGCATGTAGCCCATAATGCCGATCAGCATAAACAGATCGGCGACCGTTCCGACCACGCCTTCGGTCACGAAGTCCTGC
>JBAZTQ010000243.1:0-2511 GCA_041661845.1 Kiritimatiellales bacterium
TTCCCCGGAGCCCGCGCTGGCTGGCCGCCCGCGGAGAGTATGAGGAAGCTCTTGAGGTGCTTACTGTGATTAACGGACGCACCCAGGCCGGAATAGAGCTGGGAGAAATCCGTCAGGAACTGGGCGAAGAAGAAGGCGGTTTCCGCGAACTGTTCGCGCCGGGTGTGCGGCTGGCCCTGCTTATCGGCGTCCTGATCATGATTTTTCAGCAGATCAACGGAGTGAACATGATCCTGCTTTACGCGCCGACGATTTTCATGGAGGCGGGAATCAGCAAAGCGCCCGATGCCATTCTCAACAGTGTCTATCTGATGAGCTGGATCACTCTTTGCACGGTCGCGGCGTTCTGGCTTACGGCCAAATTCGGCCGCCGTCCGATTCTGATCTTCGGAACGCTGGCTATGGCGGCCGGACACGTCCTGATGTTTCTGCGCTTCACCTATTCCCTGCCTCCGCTGATGACGCTGGCGGGAATGTTCCTGGCGGCCGGGGCGTTCACTCTCACGCTCGCGCCGCTGGGCTGGGTCATTCTTTCGGAGATATTCCCCAACCGTTTACGCGGCAAGGCCATGTCGCTGGCCACGATGCTGATGTTTGCCGCATCGTATATCACCGTGAACGTGTTTCCCGTCATGCTTGATAAATTCAAAAACGCCTTCGGCAATCCCGGCGGCACCTTCCTGATTTTTGCGGGAATCTGCGTCGCCTGCTCGCTGTTTGTGTGGCGGATGCTGCCGGAAACCAAAGACAAAACCTTGGAGGAGATCGGACGCTTCTGGCTGCATAAGAAAAACGGAACCTCTGATCGCTAAATGAAACACGATTCACACAACCTTGGGAAACGAACCTTTGTCGGCTTCGGTTTCGGAGCCATTCAGAGCGGACTCTTTCTGTTCGAAGCCTTCAAGACCGGCCGGTTCGACCGGCTGGTGGTTGCCGAGGTCGTGCCGGAAGCCGTCATGCGGGTGCGCCGGAACAACGGCTGTTACATGCTCAACGTGGCGACGGAAAGCGGCATCGAAAAACACGAGATCAGCGGGCTGGAAATTTATAACCCGCTGGATTCCGAGGATCGGAAAAAGCTGGTGGAGGCGCTGGCCGAATCTTCTGAAATCGCCACCGCGCTACCTAGCGTTGATTTCTATAACCGCGGCGAAGCCTCCGTGGTCAACCTGACCATTGAAGCGGTTGAGCGGAAACTGAAAGAGGGTTCGCTACCCCCTGCTCTTTTTTATACCGCGGAAAACAATAACCACGCGGCAGAGATTTTCGCTAAACACTTCAATGCCGCGATCAGCAATGCTCCCGCCGCCCGGCACCGCATTCAGTTCCTGAACACCGTCGTCGGCAAGATGAGCGGCGTTGTGACGGATCCTGAGCAAATCCGGCAGCAGAATCTGGCACCGGTAACGCCGAACGCCGGTTCTGCCTTTCTGGTTGAAGCCTTCAACCGGATACTGATCAGCCGTGTTACGCTGCCGGACGCGCAGCGCAACATCACCGTGTTTGAAGAGAAAGACGATCTGCTTCCCTTCGAAGAAGCCAAACTGTACGGGCATAATGCCACCCACGCTTTGATCGGCTATCTGGCCAACGAAAAAGGCTGCCGCTTCATGTCCGATACCGTCAATTTCCATGAATTGATTCTCTTTGCGCAAAAAGCCTTCCTGGAAGAAAGCGGTGCCGCGCTGATTAAAAAATATCACGGCATCGATCCGCTCTTTACCGAAGACGGATTTAGAAACTACGCCACCGGCCTGCTCAAACGAATGCTCAACCCGCACCTGAAGGATCAGGTCGAACGGGTCATCCGCGACCCGGCCCGGAAGCTGGCATGGAACGACCGGCTGATCGGAACCATGCGGCTGGCACTTGCACAAGGAATCCAGCCGGTCTGTTTTGCCGAAGCGGCCGCCGCGGCATCCGCCTATCTGGATCCCCGGACGCCTCCAAGAGAACTGCTTTCCAGATTCTGGACGGCAGAGTCTGCTTCTTTGCTCAAAGGAAAACTTCTGCTCCTGATTGAAAACGCCGCCCGGCAGCGTTAGATAGCGATATTTTTTATGTAGCGGTATAACTTAAGATAAGAAGTGAGGGTTAAATGAAAAGTCAGCGAAGGATCCATTCGATCAGAAAAATGCCGAAAGCCGTTCTTCTCGTTCTGTTTATCGCCGCAGCAAGTTTTTCGACGGGTTTGACGGCAGAGATGCAGCGCGTGGAAGTCCGGCTTCCTGAAAACTCCAGCGCAGTTGTCGAACGAATCTATGCCGTCTTCAGCCGTGTGATTCAGGAGCGCACCGGCATCGAAACGGTGCGCAG
This sequence comes from Kiritimatiellales bacterium, assembly GCA_041661845.1. Classification (GTDB taxonomy): domain Bacteria; phylum Verrucomicrobiota; class Kiritimatiellia; order Kiritimatiellales; family Tichowtungiaceae; genus Tichowtungia. The sequence goes on from JBAZTQ010000243.1 coordinate 2,320, forward strand.
CAAAAACGGCAAGATTGTTTTCGGTCTGCGCGACGGTCTCGGCACCGAGGGTTACGAAATCGCCGACGGCAAGAACGGCGAGATTCTGATTACCGGCAATGACGAGCGCGGACTGCTCTACGGAGTCGGCGCGTTTCTGCGGTCATCAAAATATCAGCCGAACCGTTTTGAGCCCGGTGCTTTCCGGGGAAA